>CAZOMS010000155.1:0-5430 GCA_964580805.1 uncultured Syntrophomonas sp.
CACGTTCAAGGTACTTGTCTATCATGCTTTCCTGTTCGTCAGCCAATAAAAGCAAATCGATATATAGTTTCTTATGGTTTGAAACTTTCTTTATATTCACAAGCAGACACGCCCTACACTCTTTCCAGGAGCCCCAAATACCTCCCCGTGTAGCTCCTTTCACAATGGACCAGATCCTCAGGCGTCCCTTCAAAAAGGATTTCACCACCCTGAGATCCGCCCTCCGGTCCCAAATCAATGACCCAGTCAGCGTGTTTGATGATGTCTAGGTTGTGCTCAATGATCACGACGGTGTTGCCGCTCTCCACGAGGCGCTTCACGATGGATAAGAGCCGCTTGATGTCGGCCATATGGAGGCCGGTCGTTGGTTCATCCATGACGTAAACGTTGCCCTTCTTCTGGAGTTCGCTGGCCAGCTTGACGCGCTGGGCCTCGCCGCCCGAGAGCGTGCTCAGCGGCTGCCCCAACTCGAGGTACCCCAGCCCCACGTCGCACAGGACGCCAAGTTTTCGAGCGATCGTCGGGTCGTCGAAGAAGCTCGCGAGGTCCTGTATCGGGGTCGCCAGAACATCGTGGATGTTCTTTTCTTTATGCGTGAGCGCCAGGACTTCCTCTGTATACCGCTTGCCCTGGCATTCCTCACAGGTGACTTTGACATCGTCCATAAAGTGCATTTCGTAGCTGATAGCGCCGAGTCCCTTGCACTTCGGGCAAGCGCCCTTAGAGTTGAAACTGAAGAGGGCAGGATCCGCATGGGCACCCCTGGCAAATTCCTTCCGGATCAGGCCGAAGATACCCAGGTAAGTAGCTGGATTCGACCGAACGTTCTTGCCGATGGGTGACTGGTCGATCATGATGGTGTCTCCGTGCTGGTTCATGAATACCTCCAGGATCAGGCTGCTTTTCCCGGAGCCGGCAACGCCGGTGACGCAGGTCAGGACGCCCTTCGGGATCTTCACCGAGACGTTCTTAAGGTTGTGGAGCGTAGCGCCCCGGATTTCAATGAAGTCTCTCCAAGGCTTCCTACCGCCAGGAAGGCCGATTCGCTTCCGAAGACAGTCGCCGGTCAATCCGCCGGAGTCCAGCAGTCCCTCCGCCGGGCCGGCATAGACGATCTCGCCGCCCCTCGAGCCTGCTTCCGGTCCTATGTCGATGGCATATTCGGCTGATTTTATGATGTCAGGGTCATGCTCCACAATCAGGACGCTGTTGCCCTTGTCCCTGAGTTTCCTCAGCATGCCCACTAGCCTGTCTGTGTCCCTGGGATGAAGACCTATTGAGGGCTCGTCCAGGATGTACATCAGATCGATCAGGTCGCAGTCAAGCTGCCGCGCCATCTTGACGCGCTGGCTCTCCCCGCCGGAAAGTGTTGCCACAGGGCGGCTGAGGGACAGGTAGCCGACGCCTATTTCAATGAGGTTTGAGAGGATCCGCCTCATTTTCATGATAATAGGCTCTGCAATGGTACCTTCGACGGTGCCAAGAAACGCGTCAAGCTCGGTGAGCTCCATTTGGACAAGTTCAGGGATTGTCCTACCACTGACTTTGACGCTTCGGGCTTTCTTGTTGATCCTGGAGCCGCCGCAGGCTTCACAGTCGGAATAGACAAAGTACTTCTGGTAGGCGTCCCGCTTGGCCGCTGGGAGCTCTGCCGGAGCCTTGTTCAGGTAATCCTGCTCGAGACGGCGGGCGATGCCTTCAAACGTCTTTGCGTAGGTCCCCGCGCCATGGCGACGGGTGATGGGGATGGACTCCGCGTAAAGGAGGTCGTGTAGATCTTTTTCGGAGAAATATTTTAGCTTCTTGTCGACGTCGAACAAGTCGATGGCCGTCAGCTCTCGCCAGTTCCATCCGCCGACTTTGTGGTCGGGGTGGGTAATGGCTCCCTCTCGGAGAGTCTTGTCCATGTCCAGAAGCAGACCGACGTCGACTCTGATTTGCTTGCCGAGGCCGCTGCATTCCGGGCACATGCCGGAGGGGTGGTTGAAGCCGAAGACAAAGGAGGGACCTATGAAGGGATCACCGCAGCGCGAGAAGAGGAGGCGCAGGTACGTGTAGAGCTCCGTAGCAGTCCCGACGGTGCTTCTAAGCGTGGTGCCCATTCGCTTCTGATCAATAACGATGGCAGTCGAGAGGTTCCGCATCTCGTCCACATCCGGCCGGGATAGCTTGGGTAGCCGCCCCCGGGCGAAGGAGGAGAAGGTTTCAACCAGCTGGCGCTGTGCTTCTGTATAGATCGTGTCGAAGACCAGGGACGACTTGCCTGAGCCGGAAACCCCGGTGAAGACCACGAGCTTGTTTTTTGGTATTTCAAGGGAAATGTTCTTCAGGTTGTGGGTGCGCGCGTTCTTGATCACGATATAGTCATGGCTCATGGCATGAGTCCACCTTTCTCTCCAGCTACGTGTAGCTAATCCACTGAAGTTGTCGATCAGTATCAGCGTTCTGAACCTTTTCCCATCATACAACGATTCCGATACGAAGCCCATAGCCCAGCATGCATTCATTGAGACCAGCGCATTCTTATCCGGAACCCTGGAATCGCTGATTCTCTTTCTCTTGCTCTTGTGTCTTAAATTCAGGCCTTCTTCCCTGTATATCCTGTAAATACGTTTGTGTTTGATTTTCAAGCCTTCACGCAGCAATAGAACATGGATCCGTTTGGTAGCCATGCTAAAATCGCCAATATCACCAAATTGCCATAAACAATTGCTTTGCTACTCATTTACGGTTCTCCTCATTCCCTGTTGAAATAGAGGGATAGAGACAAGATGTAAAGGCACGAAGCCGCTCTCAGCAATGAGGGCGGCTTTTATAAATTAAGCAGTGAAAATGATGTTTTACTTGTATATTAGAAACTGAAAATACTTCTTTAGATAAATGTTTAGAGATATTTTGCGGAATAGTAAATCCCACAAGGATGATTACCCTTAGTGAGAGCGCTGCGGGGTGCGGTGGTGACTAGTTTTACGGGCAGATCCTTTATTACGACGATAGCCAGTATTGATTTCTTTGGGTTTGCGAACGCTCTTAAGATGAATTGGAGGAGCCTCGGTCAAAACCGGTAAGGGCTTCTCTTCTGGCTCACGAGTCATAACCTTTAGAGCTGCGGCTAAGATGGTGACTGAATCATGTTCATCCAATAGGCTCTCTGCCAGCGTTTTGTAAGCCTGAATATCCTCTTGATCAGCTACCCGCAACAAATTATTTACTACTATCTGCTGCAGCCCTGCCAATGCATCACTGGAAGTGGGCATAGGTTTGCGAATCATCTTGTGTTTAATCAGTTCTTCGATATATTTCAAGTGGCCTATTTCTCTTGAAGTTACGAAAGTAATTGCCAGTCCAGCTTCTCCTGCCCGACCGGTTCTGCCAATACGGTGGACATAGCCTTCGGCATCCTGTGGTATATCAAAATTGTAGATGTGGGTTACCCCGCTAATATCTAAACCCCGAGCGGCAACATCGGTGGCCACCAAAACGTCAATCGTTGCATTTCTGAACTTGCGCATTACTATATCTCTCTGACCTTGGGTCAAATCCCCGTGAATCCCATCCGCTGAATAGCCGCGTTTACTTAAGGCCTCGGCAATTTCATCAACCCGTCGCTTGGTGCGGCCAAAAACTATCGCTAGTTCAGGATTCTGAATATCCAGCAAACGACATAAGACATCCAGTTTCTGTTTTTCCGGCACCTCTATATACTGCTGTTCGGTATTGACCACGGTTACTGTCCGGGGATCTATATGAACCATCTCAGGATTCCTCATGAATTCACGGGCTAGATTTTGAATATGGAAGGGCATGGTAGCAGAAAACAACAGGTTTTGGCGTTCCTCTGGGGCTTGTTTGAGTATTTCCTCTATATCCTCTTTAAAACCCATATTGAGCATCTCATCAGCTTCATCCAGTACCAGCATTTTGATCTGGTTTAGTCTGATAGTTCTACGGCGCAAGTGATCCATCAACCTGCCTGGTGTCCCAACAATAATTTGCGGGCGGTTTTTAAGCGCGCGTATCTGCCGGTCTATCTCTTGCCCCCCATATATCGGTAAGGAGCGGATTTTCTTTAGACTGCCGATTTTATTAAGTTCCTCGGCCACCTGCATAGCCAACTCGCGGGTGGGAACAATAACCAACCCCTGGACCTGTTCCAGGTTTAGTTCACACCTGTCCACCAAGGGTATCCCATAGGCGGCGGTTTTACCAGTACCGGTCTGGGCCCGGCCAATTAGATCGTTGCCCATAATAGCTATTGGTATGGTTTTTTCCTGAATAGGGGTAGGCTCTTCAAACCCCATATTACTAAGGGCGGCCATGATTATCGGGTCTATTTTGAGCTCATTGAAACTTGTCATGTCTTGATTTCTCCTATTTGTCTAGGTTGGCCCCATCGTTTAAGGGCTTTGAGTTTATATTTGTGCGTATGGCTGGTTTTTTATTCTCCATTAATTGAGTATAGCCAGCCCTGCGGGTTCGCTTTATTGGAAAATTTATGAGATTCTGATTCTATCAACGGGCTTCTTATACCACCTGGGCTAGGCTTTCAGCATCCTGCCTCTCGAGATATTCATCATAGGTCGTCAAGCGGTCTATAACTCCGTTGGGAGTAATCTCAATAACCCGGTTAGCCACGGTTTGCAGTAGTTGGTGGTCATGGGATACGAGAAATATGGTGCCGCCAAACGCAGTCAAACCGTTATTTAATGCAGTAATCGCTTCTAAGTCCAGGTGGTTGGTGGGTTCATCCATAAGCAGCACATTGGCTCCCGAGAGCATCATACGGGCCATCATGCACCGGACTCGCTCACCTCCGGAAAGGACTTGGGCTTGTTTCTGAGATTCCTCGCCCGAAAACAACATTCTTCCAAGAAAACCCCGAATAAACGTTTCTTCCTGGTCGGGGGAATATTGGCGCAGCCAGTCTACCAGATTTAACTCGGAGTCAAAGTAGGTGGAATGATCTCTGGGGAAGTACCCCCTATTGGTGCTAAGTCCCCACCTAAACTCGCCGCTGTCGGCTTCACTTTCTCCCATTAATATCTGCAGCAAGACCGTTTTAGCCTGTTCGCGGGGTCCTACCAGGGCGATCTTGTCACCTCGATTTACCACCAGATTGAAATCTTTGAGAAGCACTTCACCATTAAAGGTTTTGTTAAGATTGCGAACAGTTAGCACGTTGACCCCTGCTTCACGATCTGGTTTAAATTGAATCCATGGTAAGCGACGTGACGAAGGCCTGATGTCTTCCGGAGTGATCTTCTCCAACTGCCGCTTACGGGAAGTAGCTTGTTTAGATTTAGAGGCATTGGCACTAAACCTGCGGATAAACTCCTGCAGTTCTTTGACCTTAGCTTCGGCCTTCTTATTAGCATCTTTGGCTTGCTGCATGGCCAACTGGCTGGATTCCATCCAGAAATCATAATTTCC
>CAZOMS010000156.1:0-5405 GCA_964580805.1 uncultured Syntrophomonas sp.
GGATTGATAGGTGAGCTGGTTGAACCAACCGGTAGTTTATGCCGACATAACATTCCTGGTGAACTTCATCATGGATTATATCATCCTATGGTCCACGTCCAAGCTGACGGGAAGGAAAACCGACTACTGGCGTTTTGCAGGGGTGGCCATCCTGGGGGGGATGTATGGGGTAGGGAATTTGTTTCCTCACTTAAATGGCTTGTATAGTTGGCCGGCCAAGATAGTGGCTTCCCTGACTATAGTAATGCTGGCTTTTCCTCCGCGGGGATGGACGGACTTGAGTAAGACCCTGCTGGCTTTCTTCGGCGTCAGTTTCGTAGCAGCCGGGGCTACCGTGGCACTTGGTTTCCAATTCAACCAGGCGGTGGGAAATAGGGGCGGAGCGTTATGGTGGCTCCTGGGAGGTATTCTTGGCGCTGTCGTAGTGGGCTATCAAGGGGAAAAGTATCTGGCCCGCAAACTAATACCAGCTCTATTGAAATACAAGGTGGAACTGCACTTTGGGAACCGGGTTTGTTGCGGAGAGGGTTTTCTGGATACAGGCAACCATCTGCGTGATCCGCTGACCCGCCGGCCGGTGGTGGTGGCTGAATATGAATTGCTCAAGAATTGTATTCCCCGCGACTGCCAGGTCATCATGGAGAACAACGGTGATCAGAATGATGTTCTCGAAGCCTTGAGCAGCAGCAGTTGGGCCAACCGCCTGCGTTTGATCCCTTTTACTTCCATAGGCCAGAAAAGCGGTATGATGGTGGGGTTTCGATGCGACCAGGTCATAATCGATCCCGGTCGGCCGTCAAGCATATATAAAAACCTGGTTGTAGGTGTATATCTGGACCGATTGACCGTCGAAGACGATTACCAGTTGCTGATCCCATCTGAAATTCTGCAGACTGCATAGGGGGCATGATAATGGCTATATGGAAGAAGCTAGCTGCCTGGAAACTGATTCTGGTGAAATGGTATATCAGGAGGCGGTTACCTGATTATGTTCATTATATTGGTTCCACCGAGATCTTGCCCCCGCCCCTGAAGGAGAAGGAGGAAAGCAGTCTTATTGCCCGCCTGGACCAGGGGGACGAAGAAGTAAAAACCAGCCTGATCGAACATAATCTGCGGTTGGTAGTATACATAGCCAAAAAGTTTGAGAATACCGGCATAAACATCGAGGATCTGGTTTCCATCGGTACCATTGGCTTAATAAAAGCAGTCAACACCTTCGAACCCAAGAAAAACATCAAGCTGGCCACCTATGCCTCCCGCTGCATCGAGAATGAAATTCTAATGTACCTGCGCCGCAATCAAAAAAACCGAGCTGAAGTATCACTGGATGAACCGCTCAATATCGATTGGGATGGCAACGAGTTGCTCCTTTCAGACATATTGGGGACTGAAGGGGATATGATATACAAAAAGATTGAAGGGGAAGTGGAAAAATCTTTGCTTTGGCAGGCCATGCACAAACTTACCCCCCGGGAACATACCATTATCAAACTGCGTTTTGGATTAAATGATGGAGCCGAAAAGACCCAGAAGGAGGTAGCTGACTTGCTGGGGATTTCTCAATCCTACATCAGCCGTCTGGAAAAAAGGATCCTCAAACGGTTAAACCGGGAAATACGCAAGATAGAGTAGCGTTTTCAAGACTATTAATTTAATGGCCAATGAGAGCCATTTAACGAATCAAAGCAGTCCGGGTTTTAACAGATCAATTAAAAAAGGCCCGGAGCAAGGCACTGGGAATGCCTGTGATTGAGGCGTACATGAGGTACGTCGATTGACCGGGCATTTTGTATTAGCCCCGTTAGCAGCCATTTTTGAGGTATGGAAGAACCTTGGCCAAGGCTCTTTTTCGTTTTTCCGATAAGAATAAGATGGGGCATAGAAGTAAATAATTAAGAACAGACTGGATGGATAAAAATTTAGAATGGCTCTTCCCCAACAGCAGCAAATACGGAGAGAAGGGGTGGCTTTTTGATAACCAAGGTTGAAATCTGTGGCGTAAATACATCAAAACTGCCGGTATTGAAGAATGAAGAGATGCGCATTCTGTTCGATAAGATGCATAATGGTGAGAATGAAGCCAGAGAACGTCTGATCCAAGGCAATCTTCGGCTGGTATTGAGCGTGATCCAGCGTTTCAACAACCGGGGCGAATTTGTGGATGATTTATTTCAAGTTGGTTGTATAGGCCTGATAAAAGCCATCGACAATTTTGATTTAAGTCAGAATGTACGGTTCTCCACCTATGCGGTACCTATGATCATTGGGGAGATAAGGCGTTACCTGCGCGACAACAATCCCGTCCGGGTTTCTCGCTCGCTGCGGGACATCGCTTATAAAGCCCTGCAGGTTAGGGAAAGGCTTCTGGCCGAGAATTCCACCGAACCTACCATATCCCAGATGGCAGAGAAACTGGAGGTGCCGCGGGAAGAGGTGGTTTTTGCCCTCGACGCTATTCAGGAACCGGTCTCTCTTTTCGAACCCATCTACAATGACGGGGGTGATCCGATCCTGGTTATGGACCAAATCAGTGACGACAAGAATACCGATTCCCAATGGCTGGAGTCAATCACCATCAACGAAGCCCTTAAGAAACTGAATGAGCGGGAGAAACATATCGTATCCCTGCGGTTCTTCAACGGCAAGACCCAGATGGAAGTAGCCGACGAGATAGGCATATCCCAAGCCCAGGTGTCAAGGTTGGAAAAAGCAGCCCTTAAACAGCTGAAAAAATACGTTTAATCCTTGGAGGGGGCAGGATGCAAAATCGGAATCTGCTGGCGGTAATATTGATCGCCGTAATATTGGCCCTTATGGTGCCCTTGACGGTCAATGCCTGGCAAAGCACCAAGGCCTTTACCTATGACAACCTGATTTTCATGGATGCCAGTTCAGGTTGTCAATAACCGCGCGCATGGAAGAATAGATGGTTAATAGATTGGCCCTGTGCAGACAGGACTTTTTTCTTGTGGTAAACTGGCGAAAAAAGCCGGTGATGCCATGCGGGATAAGGAATCGATCCAACTCATCTGGGAAAGCAAAAATAGGAATAATAATGAACCTGCCCCGGAATTCCATGAATTGGAGCGGGTAAATATCAACCCTTTTATCGGTACCCAGTCCTATTATGAGCAAGCAGAAATACATGTGCCCACCGAGGCTATCCAAAACACCTTTTGCCTGGGCGATAACCTGGCATTTTTGAGAAATCCTTCGCCGTGGGCGGGAAACTCCCCCATTGATTTGATCTATATCGACCCCCCTTACATGACCAATATTGCTTATAATTCGGCTATAAATATCGGGTCCGGTCAAGGCCGGCACACGGTGGTAAGACCGGCTTTCCACGACCGCTGGCCGGCAGGACTGACCTCCTACCTGGATATGCTATACCCCCGCCTGGCGGCCATGAAAGAGATGCTCTCTGAGGAAGGGAGCATATTTGTTCATGTTGATTGGCATGCCAGCCATTATGTACGGGTGCTCCTGGACGAGATATTCGGGATGGACCATTTCATCAACGAGATCGCCTGGTGTTTCGGGGGAGGGGGGAATTCCCGGCGTCACTTTCATCGCAAACATGATTCGATCCTCTGGTATGCGCGAACTCCCGACTACATCTACAATCCGCAGTATCGCCCCTATACCTCCGGGACAATGGAGCGCGGATTAACCAGGGTCAAGGGGGATCGTTACCAGCTTTATCAGGATGGGGCCCTGATGCAGGATTGGTGGACCGACATCAACAAAATCTTGAGCCCTACCGCTTATGAGAACCTCAAGTATCCTACCCAGAAACCGAAGCAGTTACTGCAGCGGTTGGTGCAAGCGGCATCCCGGCCAGGCAGCCTGGTAGCAGATTTCTTCAGCGGTTCGGGCACGCTGGCGGAAGTATGCAACCAAACCGGAAGGCGATGGATTATGGGCGACGGGAGTCGATTGGGATTACAGACCACCATGTATCGGTTGATAAGGAATGGCTCCAGCCCCTTTAGGATAATTGCCACCGATCAGTATGAAAATCCGCCAGGTGGTGAAATCGTCCTGAAGAAACCCCGGTTGAGCAGCTTTGACCAAGGGCACTTACTGGTCGACCTGGGCATCGACGATTATCGGCCGGTCAATATTGAAGGCCAATCACAACGCCAGCATTGGAGCGACTATATTGAATTCTGGGAGATCGATCTGGATTACCAGGGGAGCTTTAACTCCTGCTGCCAGGTAATCAGGGAAAAGGGCAGGTTTCAAGGTCCCCTGGCCTTGGATATCCTGGTTAGGGTCGAAGCGGGCCGGTCCCGCCAGATGGCCATCAAGGTATGGGATGCCTGGGCCAACCAGACTATCGGGATTGTCGATATCGAGGCCTGACCACCACCCGGCGAGCCGCACCTGCAAATACTCTGCCAATGAGCGTAACCCCCCCTGCCCCTGTTTTTCCCCGGATTCGTCAAGCCTGCCTGATCTGCCTTGACTGCCAGCTCAGGCGGCATAATCTTGCATAGTCCCGGATTTTATGATATCAATTGCTTTAGGGGCTGGCGACCCGATGTATGAAATTTCCATTTGTGGTATTATGCTATTATTGATCTAAGCAAATGGAGCGCGATAACTATGCAACGAGAGGAAATGGCCAGCCTGTGTTTTTTGCACAGCGTACCGGGTCTCGGTCATAAGACCCTGGCCAGGATCAAACAGCAAGCGGGGAGTTTCCAGGCTTGCCTGGAAGGTGATGACCGCCGGTGGAAGACTTGGTCCCTGCCTGACGCGGTTTGCACCGCCATGGTCCAGGCCCGTCACAAAGATGATCCGGCCAGTTTGTATGAGCGATTGAAAAGTGACGGCATTGAAGTCTGCTGCGTGGAGGAAAAGGAATATCCAGAACTGCTGCGCACCATACCAGATCCGCCCTATCTCATTTACTATCGGGGCGACCTCAATATTCTGAATGAATTCTGCCTGGCGGTGGTTGGCTCCCGGAGAGCAACCAGTTACGGCCGGACCCAGGCCTTCCGCTTCGGCCGGGAATTGGCCGGGCAGGGGATGGTGGTGGTCAGCGGGATGGCCAGGGGCATCGACACCGAGGCCCATCAGGGGGCTTTGGAAGCGGACGGTAAAACGGCGGCAGTATTGGGCAGCGGCATAGATGTGATATACCCGCGGGAAAACCGCCAGTTATACGGCCGGATTGCTGCTCATGGCATTGTTGTCAGCGAGTTTGCTCCCGGCACCAAGCCCGAACCGGGTAACTTTCCAGCCCGCAATCGCACCATATCAGGATTATCACGGGGGGTTCTGGTGGTCGAGGCCAAGCAACGGAGCGGAGCCTTGATTACCGCTGATTTTGCCCTGGAACAAGGACGCGATGTTTTTGCCATACCGGGCCCCATTAACAGCCAGAACAG
>CAZOMS010000157.1:0-5399 GCA_964580805.1 uncultured Syntrophomonas sp.
CGATGGTGATCCTTTCCAGATAGGAATGCAAATGGGGCGAAACAAATCGCCCCACCTTATAGCCAGACTTGGTCAAAACCTGTGCAATTATCATCGCGGTGGAACCCTTGCCGTTGGTACCGGCAATGTGCACATACCGGAGAGCCTGCTGGGGGTTGTCCATGACTTCCAGCAGGCTCGCGATTCTCTGCAAACCGGGACGGCTGCCGAACCTGGTCAATCCATGCAATCGCTGCTCTATTTGGCTTTGAATATCTGCAGACGTTGCAGCAAACCTTCTTTCCGTATACCGGCCTCGTCCGCCCGGGACCGTTCCTTGGCGATCACCTCCGGCGGAGCTTTGGCCAGGAAATTGTCATTCTTCAGCTTGGCCTCGGTTTTGGCTATATCCTGGTCGATGTTTTTCAGTTCTTTCTCCAGCCGGCCTACCTCCTTGTCGATATCGATGATGCCTTCCAGGGGCACATAGATCTCGGCAAAGGGCAACAATGAGGACACCGCCTGGCGCGGGGTCTCTTCCAGCTTTTCCGTCACCGTCAGATCGCCCACCCGGGTCAGATCCCTGACATAGCCGCCATTATCCTGGAACAGCCGGACCACTTCAGGATCCGGTGAAGCCATAATGACCTTGATGGCCGTCCCGTGGCTGAGGTTGAATTCCGCCCTGACATTGCGGATGGCTCGAATTGCGGCCATGACCAGCTGCATTTGTTCAATAGACCTGCTGTCGATCCGGTCCGGATCAGCCTGAGGCCACCGTTCCAACATTATGGTGGAACCATGCCCGGGCAGGTAATGGTAAATCTCCTCGGTGATAAACGGCATAAAGGGATGCAGCAGTTTCATGGTTTCCATTAAAACGGTGCTGAGTACATTCTGCACTATCACCCGGCTCCTGGGGTTGCCGGGGTTAAACAACCGGGATTTGGAAAGCTCAATATACCAGTCACAGAATTCATCCCAGATGAAGTCGTACATGCGGCGAGCCGCCTCACCCAGTTCGTAAGCCTCCAGGAGGCCGGTTATCTCGGTTATCTTTTGCTGCAGACGGCCCAGAATCCAACGGTCGGCCAGGGTCAGCTCCTCCGGGGTCACCTCCGCTGGCTCATAACCCTCCATATTCATGAGGACGAAGCGGGCCGCGTTCCAGATCTTATTGGCGAAATTGCGGGTGTTCTCCACCTTTTCCCACTGGAATCGGATATCGTTGCCGGGGGTCACACCGGTTATCATGGAAAAACGCAGGGTGTCGGCCCCATATTTCTCAATGACCTCCAGGGGGTCCACCCCGTTGCCCAGCGACTTGCTCATCTTGCGTCCCTGCGCATCCAGGATCAGTCCGTGGATGTTTACTTCCCGGAAAGGCACCTGCCCGGTATGCTCGATGCCTGAAAATATCATCCGGGCCACCCAGAAGAAGATGATGTCGCGGCCAGTCACCAGGACACTGGTAGGATAGAAGGTTCGCATATCATCGGTATCGTCGGGCCAGCCCAGGGTGGAAAAAGGCCAGAGGGCGCTGGAGAACCAAGTATCCAGCACGTCTTCATCCTGTTTCAGTTCGCTGCCGGCACATTTAGGACAAACGGCGGGATCCTCGCGGCTGCAAATGATCTCTCCGCAATCCTGGCAGTACCACACCGGAATGCGATGCCCCCACCAGAGCTGCCGGGAGATGCACCAGTCGCGGATGTTTTCCATCCAGTTGGTATATATGCGGGTGAAGCGTTCGGGGATAAACTTGATCTCCCCATTCACCACTTTCTCAATGGCCGGTTCGGCCAGCGGTTTCATCTTTACAAACCACTGCAGCGATACCATCGGTTCCACCACCGTATCACAACGCTGGCAGTGGCCCAAGGCATGCTGGTGATCCTCGATCTTCAGCAGGTATCCACCCGCTTCCAGGTCTTTCAGTACCTGGCGGCGGGCCTCATAACGGTCCAGGCCTGCGTAGGCGGCCCCGGCATTCTCGTTCATGTGGGCATCGGGGCCCATTACACTGACTCGCTCCAGGTCATGGCGCAATCCCATTTCAAAATCGTTAGGATCGTGGGCAGGGGTCACTTTAACCGCCCCGGTCCCGAACTCACGGTCTACATAATGGTCGGCGAAAATCGGGATGACCCGGCCCACCAAGGGCAGCACCACGTTTTTGCCGACCAGATGAAGGTACCTTTCATCATCGGGATGGACTGCCACCCCGGTGTCGCCCAGCATGGTCTCGGGCCTGGTGGTGGCCACCACCAGAAATTCATCTGCATCCTGGACCGGATATTTCAGGTGCCAAAGATGCCCGTTACTGTCGGCATGCTCCACTTCAATATCTGAAATAGCGGTATGGCAGCGGGGGCACCAGTTGATTATATAATCGCCCCGGTAAATCAGGCCTTTCTCGTAAAGCCGGACAAAAACCTCCCGGACTGCCCGGGAGCATCCTTCATCCATGGTAAAGCGTTCCCGCTTCCAATCGCAGGAAGAACCGAGCAGGCTGAGCTGCTGGGTGATCCGGTCGCCATAGAGGTGTTTCCACTCCCACACCCTGTCCAGGAATTCCTCCCGGCCCAGGTCCCACTTGCTGATACCTTCCGCCGCCAGGCTTTCCTCAACCCTGGCCTGGGTAGCGATCCCGGCATGGTCGGTGCCCGGCACCCAGAGGGTGTTGAAGCCCTGCATGCGCCGCCAGCGGGTCAGGATATCCTGCAAGGTATTATCCAGGGCATGTCCCAGATGCAGCTGACCGGTAACATTGGGGGGAGGCATGACAATGGAATAATGAGGTTGGCTGGTGTCACCGCCCGGCGCAAAGCAATTGAGCTCTTTCCAGTATTCATACCATTTGCCTTCTACCTGGGCGGGATCATATACGCTGGCCAGATTGTTGCCGATAGTCATAAAACTGTCCTCCTCGAATCAACCCTCATTCTTCCTATTGGGTCACCAATACCGCCAGCTCCAGGGGATCCACCTGCTGGCCCTCCTTGAATACTCTCATGTTGCCGCCGGATATGTCGTCGATAACCATGACCTGACCTTCCACCCGGCCGAACTCAAACTTGATGTCGTACAAAGCCAGCCCTTTGGCGGCCAGATCATCCTTGATGATACGCGCTATCTGGCGGGTCATGTCGGTGATCAGGGCAAATTCCGCATGGGTCATCAGACCCAGCTGCACCAAGGCTTCCTCGTTGATGGGCGGGTCGCTCCGTTCGTCGTCCTTCAGGGTCACCTCCACCAACTCGTCCAGCTCCTGCTCCTTCAGGGCGTAGCGGGCATAACGTTTCAGGAAGCTCCCGTATACTTTGAAGCGGCAGATGATCTCCAGACCATCCCCGAAGGTAGTCGCCGGTTTGACGGTCATAGTGTTGTCTGCCAGGTTGGCGTCTATATAATGGGTAGGAATCCCCTTTTGGCGCAGCAGTTCGAAATAGTAGCGGGACATGCGCAGGGAAGCATTGCCCATCCCTTCCAGGGTCCCCATCAGGCTGTTGGCCCCGGGATCGATTTGCCCGTTCTCGCCGGTTACATCGTCCTTCATTTTGAGCAGGTAATTGCCGTCATCCAGTTTGAATACGCTCTTGGTCTTGCCTTCATATACATGCCGCAAATGGATGCCTCCCCATTTATAATTATTTCACCTTGAACCGAACTCTAAACCCATTTACTAAGGTCACCCCAATATATATAGATTCTACTTAAAACCCAGAACCCTTTGCAAGTCGATGTTGGGGTTTCTTGTCTGAAAAGGTCCCCTGTGCTAAGCTAATTAACGAAATATGCAAATCCACCGGGTTGGGTAGGATATTAAGGAGGCCGGCCATGACAAAAGCCAAACTCGGCAGAAATGATCCCTGTCCATGCGGGAGCGGCAAGAAATACAAGAACTGCTGCCAGGTTCTTGAGGGCCTAGGCAAATCCACAGCCAACCCTTTTGACCGTTACAACACCCTCATGGCTTCGCTCAAAGTGAAACTGGACCGCAATTATGAATCCCAGCTCAGGAGGCTCCGCAAACCCATGCAGGAGAGGTTCCTGCGGCTGAGCTGCGTCCAGACCCTTCCCCAAGGTCAGGAATCCGTGTTCTCCGATTGGCTTTGGTTCGACATGACTGACAGCGAAGGCATGACCTTCGGCCGCGAATATATGCGGGACTATGGCGCCTATATGGAAGATGCCCTGCGCGAATGCCTGGAAGCCTTGAATAATTCTTATCTGTCGGTTTATTCGATCACCTCGTCACGCGGCGGGACCATCCAGCTGCAGGACCTTCTTACCGACTCCGCCCCCGAGGTGATGCTTAAAGAACCGCTGGAACTGGAGTCGAAACAGCCGCCGCCCCTGCTGCTGGGAAGATTGGCATCAATGCCCGGGGGAACAGTGTTTTCGGGGATGGTACTGATGCTGGGTGATAACCAGGGGCAGGGCGATTTCATCAGACGCTACGGGCAGTATTGGCAGCGGATACGTCCTGATGAGTCGATCCGGGAGCTGTGCAAGCAACACGGCGAAATGCTGTTCGGCTTGTTCGATCATGCCAGCCACAAGACCACCCTGGCTCTGAACGACATACGCTATCTCCCCGGCGGCCAGGAGGCCGACGAATTGGCGGCCCTGATTGGTTCGGCCCAAGACTTCAGCCCGGTCCATAACACGGCCGGCACCGCCTGGTACGAGCTTCAAAACAGTCTGGGACCGGCCCGGGTGGGGCTAAGTGACCAGGGACATGTGTTTTTCTATGCCGATGTAGTCGACGATATTATAAGAGCCGGCCAGTTGCTTCATTTCCAAAATAGGGACTGGCAAATCGCGAATAGTTTGTTTCTCTTTTCTCCGCCGCAAGCGGAGCAGGAGGAGATCTGGTATGAGGTGATCAAGGAGCGGGAGGCCGAGCGTTGGCTCAATACCGCTCATAATGAGTTGGAAGGAAAGACCCCGGCCCAGGTTCTGACCGAGGCGGACGGCCATGAGCGTTTGCTGCAATTGTTGGATGATTTCGCAGTCAGCGCCGCCCATAACCAGTACAGCCTGGATCTGGTCAATTATATGCGCAGCAGGGTTTCCTAGGACCTAGGTGACCAGGTCGCTATCATCCTGGCCGGAAAGTATGGTATCGATTTCTTCCAGCAGTTCATCCCGGCCGTCGCCGGTCTGGGCTGAAAAATAGAGGGGTTCCAGGTCCAGATTCATATTCTTTCTGACTATGGCCAGACTCTTACCGCGGGCCCCCCGGGATATCTTATCCGCCTTGGTAGCCACCACCAACAGGGGGATCCCCGCCTGCTGGAGCCAATCCTTCATTATGAGATCATTGGCACTGGGTGGATGGCGGATATCGACCAGCTGGATGACCCCGCGCAGCTGGGTCCTTTGCCGCAGGTAGGACTCGATCATTTTGCCCC
>CAZOMS010000158.1:0-5363 GCA_964580805.1 uncultured Syntrophomonas sp.
CTCCCTGGTTTGACTACGAGGTTCCCTTCGAAGAAGCGGCCGAGATAGGAACCAGGAAGGTAATTACCGACCATTCCACCATTGGCATCGTAATGATAACCGATGGCAGCATCAGTGACATCCCGCGGGCCAATTACATCGATGCTGAAGAGAGGGTCATCCGCGAACTGAAAGAAATCAACAAACCCTTTGTGATCCTGTTAAACTCGATCCATCCGTACGACCAGGAAACCATGGCTCTGGTCGATGAACTGGGCAATAAGTATGAAGTCCCCATCATACCAATGGATGCCGCCAATGTGAGCTCGGAGCAGATACTTAGTATCCTGGAAGAAGTACTGTACGAATTCCCGGTCCAGGAGGTCAATATCAGGCTGCCGTTGTGGGTGGATGAGTTGGATGAGGAGTATTGGCTGAGGGCCAATCTGGAAGAAGCCATCCGCGATGTCCTGCGCGAAATTCAGAAGGTGCGCGACATTGACAAGGCCATTGAGAAGTTATCCGACATAGAAAATGTTAGTTTTGTAAACCTGGAAGAGATGAACCTGGGCACCGGCACCGCCGCCATCGATGTAACAGTGCCGGACGAACTGTTCTACACATCCCTGAGTGATGTGAGCGGATTCAGGGTCGAAGGCAACCAGGATATCATCAAAATTATGAAGGACCTAAGTTTTGCCAAGAAGGAATATGACAAGATAGCGCCGGCCCTGGCTGAGGTGCATGAAGCCGGGTACGGGGTGGTGACCCCGCGCCTCGAAGAGATGATCCTGGAAGAACCGGAACTGATCAGGCATGGCAGCCGATTCGGGGTTAAACTCAAAGCCAAGGCGCCATCATTGCATATTATCAAGGCCGACATAACTACCGAGATAACCCCGATTATCGGAACCGAGAAGCAGACCGAGGAACTGGTGCGCTACATGCTGGACGAATTTGAGGAAAACCCCACCAAGATCTGGGAATCCAATATATTTGGCAAATCCCTGCACGATCTGGTGCGCGAGGGAATCCAGAACAAGCTCCACCGCATGCCAGAAAACGCCCAGGTCAAATTGCAGGACACCCTGCAGAGGATTGTCAACGAAGGCAGTGGAGGACTGATCTGCATAATAATTTAGCCGCCCGGCAGGTGTTAAAGGGACGTATCTGCTTTATGCAGACGGCGTCCCTTTTTACGTTTTATAGCGCGGATAATCCAGCTTGCCGCCGATAATCTTGACATTTGCAGCCGTATTCGTTTTAATAAAGCTTGGAGCTTGAATCATGACCCGAATAGGCATTCTGGCCAAGCCCAAAGGAACGGAATCCAACTCCGGGAAACAATTTTTGTTACCGGGGTTATTTTGTGTTTAGTAGATGCTGCCGTGCAGCCAAGGACCCAGGCCCACCCTGAACCTTGCTCCCCATGAAATGCAAGTGCTATAATGGCGGAATCAGGAGGTAATTGTATGATAAAGATAGGCTTATTAGGATGCGGGACCGTAGGGTCGGGGGTAGTCAAACTGCTGCAGGAAAACCGCGCCGCCATTGAGGCCAAGACCAACTCCCAGCTGGCCATCGTCAAGGTACTCGAACTGGACCGGCAAAAATGTCGTGAGTTAGGTATCGCTGATAGTATGATCGTGGATAACATCGATGCCATCATCAATGATGAATCCATTGACATTGTAGTGGAACTGATCGGGGGGATAGAGCCCGCCTTAAGTTTTATCACCGCTGCCATGGAAAAGGGCAAACATGTGGTGACCGCCAATAAGGATCTGATCGCTGAACATGGTGAAGAAGTTTTTGCCGCCGCCGCAAAAAACGGAGTGGATTTTTATTTTGAAGCCAGCGTAGGCGGAGGGATACCGATTGTATATCCCTTAAAGCAATCCCTGGCCGGCAACAAGATCCAGGAGGTCATCGGCATCCTGAATGGCACCACCAATTACATCCTTACCCAAATGAGCCAGCAAGGCCGGGATTTTGAGGAAGTGCTGCAGGAAGCCCAGCAACTGGGTTATGCTGAATCAGATCCCACCGCCGATATAGGAGGGTGGGACGCTGCCCGCAAGATAGCCATCTTATCCTCGATCGCCTTCAACAGTCGGGTCACTCTCGCTGATGTCTACGTTGAAGGAATCACCTCTATAAGCGCCAAGGACATATTGTATGCCCATGAACTGGGATTTGTAATAAAACTACTGGCTATTGCCAAAGAATCCAATGACAAGATACAGGCGCGGGTCCATCCGGCCTTCCTCCCCATGGGTCACCCCCTGGCCAACGTTAACGGGGTTTTCAATGCCATCTTCGTGCGCGGCAATGCAGTCGGAGATGTGATGCACTTTGGCCGGGGGGCAGGACAGATGCCCACCGCCAGCGCAGTGGTTGGGGATATCATTGAGATCGGGCGCAACATGGCCTTCCAAATCAATGCCCGGATAGGCTGCACCTGCTACGAAGAAAAAGAGATACTGCCCATAGATGAGTTGTGCGCCCAGTACTATGTGCGCATGAATGTAACCGATCGTCCCGGGGTTTTGGCCGGTATAGCCGGAGTGTTCGGAGCCAACCAGGTCAGCATCGCCAGTGTGATCCAGAAATCCAGCAGCGCTGACAAGGCGGAATTGATACTAATAACCCATACCGTCAAGGAAAAACACCTGCAGGATTCGCTCCAGACCCTTAAAGGAATGGATATTGTGGCTCAAATCAACAATGTGATCAGACTTGAGGGCGTTGAAGAATAGAAGGAGTGAAGGAATTGTCTTTGTGGGTGACAAAATTCGGAGGAACCTCAGTGGGCTCGCTGGAAAGGATAAGCAAGGTAGCCCATCGCATAGCCGAAATCAGGAACCAGGGGGATAACATAGTGGTGGTGGTGTCGGCTATGGGAGATACCACTGATGAATTACTGGAGCTGGCCTGGAGTATTGGCAGCGATCTGCCCGCGCGGGAACTGGATATGCTGCTGGCTACCGGGGAACAACAATCGGCGGCATTGCTGGCCATGACCCTTGCCAGCATGAACTGCCCGGTGGTTTCCCTGACCGGTTGGCAGGCCGGCATCGAATCCGACGGCCAGTATGGCAAGGCCCGAATCATGAATCTGGATATCAGCCGTATCAACCGGGAACTAGCCCAAGGCAAGGTAGTCATAATTGCAGGATTCCAGGGCGTTTCTCCCGATGGGGATATTACAACCCTGGGAAGGGGTGGATCCGACACTACTGCGGTGGCCCTGGCTGCCAGTCTTGAGGCGGACCATTGCATAATATACACCGATGTCGATGGGGTATACACAGCCGACCCCCGCGTCGTTGAGAACGCCCGCAAGATATCGGAAATATCCTACGATGAGATGTTGGAACTGGCCAGTTTGGGGGCAGTAGTACTGCAGCCCCGGGCAGCTGAATTTGCCATGCTCTATCACGTGGACGTGGAAGTCAGAAACAGTTTTAATAATAATCCGGGTACTTTGATTACGGAGGTTGCTAAAATGGAGAAACAAAGAGTGGTAAGCGGGATTGCCCATGATACCAATGTGGCCAGGATAGCCTTGTTTGATGTGCCGGATCATCCCGGGGTAGCCAGTATAATTTTCAAAATCCTGGCCGATCATCGGATTAATGTGGATATGGTCATCCAGAGTGCCATGCGCGACGATCGCAACGATATCGCATTTACCATAGAAAGAAACGAATTCAATAAAGCCCGTCACGTGGTGAATGAGATCGTGGTCAAGATCGGGGCATCAGGGCTATCCTACAGCACCGAAGTGGCCAAGGTATCCATAGTGGGTGCGGGGATGCAGAGCAATCGGGGAGTGGCCGCGGCTATGTTTGACGCCCTGGCCCTCCAGGATATAAATATTCATATGATCAGTACCTCTGAAATTAAAATATCCTGCATCATCGACGAGGACCGCATCGAGGATGCGGTGAAGGCCTTGCACCAAGCATTCCATCTGGATGAAAACGAATAGGGAAGCATTTGCGGCCGGTGCGTACCGTTGCTCAAAAGTTTTGCTAAGAGAAAAGAGGGCTAAAGCTCTCTTTTTTTTTATGGCCGCAGTAGTGCAGGGGATGACAGAAACCTAGACAGTGAATAGGTTATCGATCTGGTGCAAGCCTTTTCCGCCGGGCTTATCATATTTTGGTGCAGCACCGAAGGCAATTATGACCTGGTTGAGAAATCAAATGGCCTAACTGAACAATGGCTCAGGGTCACGGTGTCATGCCGGAGCCATCTGGGAGGGCTTTCGTATGGGATTGTCATTGTTATAGCTAACCCCCCCTCTCTCCGGACTGACATGGCCGGGACTGGACTCAATATCCGGCTCGGAAGGCTGTATAATATTGGGTTGGTTTAGGCATCTTAAATAAGAGGTAACAGTGTGGTATAATATATAAGACCGTAAAAATATTAGTATATCATTTGGCAACGGCTATTACATCAGAATATGATTATTGATATAATTATAGGAGGAAATGTAGTTTCGGCGGCGCTAATCCCGGTTGTCGAAACTGCTTTTTTATTTGCGGTTCATAAATTAGGTTCGTATTCTTGCGTAAGGAGGATGTCCATGTTCAAAGTAAATGACTATATTGTGTACGGTTTGACTGGAGTATGCCGGATCACGGATATTGCCAAGGATGAGATTAGTAATAATGAAACCGAATACTACGTGTTGAATCCCGTTAACAACAATAATTTGACCATCAAGGTTCCCGTCGGGAATCAAAATGTTGCCATGAGGCCAATCATTACCAAGAATGACATAGAGTCATTAATAGAATCCATGCCGGAAACAGAAAGCATTTGGCTGGATGATGAGAGGCAGAGGAGTGTTAGCTTCAAGACTGCTCTTAAATCGGGCAAAAATGAAGAATTAATAAAAATCATTAGAACCTTGTATCTGGAAAAAGAAGCAAGATCATTGGTTGGCAAGAAGCTAACCAAAACAGACGAAGACATCATGAATACGGCGGAAAAACAACTGACGGAAGAATTTGCGGTAGCTTTGGATATTTCACCCGATGAGGTTTTGCCCTATATTCTTGAAAATGTTCCAAAAAATCAATAGCATGTAATAGAGTCAATGGAGCAACTCATCGTCATGGTTCTTTTTGCGATACGGAATATTTTTGGAGCTATAATTCTGCTTTCCTTCTAATAATTGAATAAATATATTACTTAAAGAGCCCGGTCAGCGAGTACCAACTCAGTACCGGGTCTTTTTGTGGTACCTGAGTCAGAGCAGGGCGGTTCGGGGTTTGATGCCAATTCAAATCCATATATGTTGTATAATAGAAGACACCGGGTGGGTGATATAATTTCGGACAGTTTGATAAGATACGGTTAAGAAAGAAGGA
>CAZOMS010000159.1:0-5363 GCA_964580805.1 uncultured Syntrophomonas sp.
AGAAACTCATTGCCCTCTTGAAACTCGAAGGGGGCAAAACCAGCTTCGGTTACCACCTTCATAACCTTTGCGGTTGGCGCCGGCTGCTCTTGCTGCGGCGGGGCGGTTTCTTGCCCGCAGCCGGTCAGGACCATCAACATGCCCATCAAGAGAAGGGCGGACATAATGATTGCAGTAGTTTTCTTCAATTCCTCTCCACATCCTTTCCGTTTTCTATACCAATATCTAAATAATTATACAGCTACACGAATTTTTCAACAAGGTGAATCTCTCCTGCTTTAATATTAGTCATTAAGCAGTCCCATCACCGTGGTTTTGTGTTAAAATTATTCAGGTCGAATTGTGCGGAAACACCAAATATTTTATGTAAGGAGACGTGACATGAGGAAGTTTATTAGCCTGGCACTTTGTGCAGCTTTGCTGGTGGGCATTTTCGCCATCGCTGGCTGCCAATCTTCAAGCACCAAGGGTCAATTAAAGGTAGGCATGGAATGCGGCTATCCTCCCTTTAACTGGACCCAGGCCACCGATGCCAACGGTGGGGTTCCCATCGCCGGCAGCCAGGAATTTGCCGGCGGCTATGATGTGGAAATTGCCAAACTTATTGCCAAGGGCATGGACAAGGAACTGGTTATTGTGAAAACAGCCTGGGACGGACTGCCGCCAGCGGTTCAATCCGGCAGCATTGATGCCATTATTGCCGGTATGTCACCTACCGCGGATAGAAAGCTGACCATCGATTTCTCCGACCATTACTATCGGTCTGACTTGGTAGTAGTGGTGCAGAAGGGATCGAAATATGAAAATGCCAAGAGCCTGGCGGAATTGGCCGGAGCCAAGATCACTGCCCAGCTGAATACCTTCCATTATACGGTCATAGAACAAATACCGAATGTTGATAAGAGGACAGCTATGGACGATTTCCCGGCCATGCGGGTAGCATTGGAATCCGGTATTATCGACGGATACATATCTGAGCGGCCCGAAGGTGTTTCCGCTACCGCTGCCAATCCGAAGTTCGCCATGGTGGAGTTTGCCAAAGACCAGGGCTTCCAGGCTTCGGATGACGATGTGGCAATTGCGGTAGGTATCAAGAAGGGCAATACCGAGTTGGCCGCCGGTATCAACAAAGTATTAACCAATTTGAGCGAGGATCAGAGAAAGACCTTAATGGATCAGGCCATCAAGAATCAACCTGCTTCGAACTAATCGTCGCATTTAACAGGGGTGTAATTATTCAATGGCGATTACTCCAGACAGTACTTTTTTTGAATGGGTAGTATATATAGCTCAGACCTATTGGCCCCTCTTCCTGAGAGGGGCCGAGGTCACCCTTATAATCTCATTGACCGGTACCATCATCGGTTTTTGTATAGGTCTTATTATCGGTGTTATCCGCACAATTCCCATCGATCAGAATACCAACCCTATTTTCAGGTTCATTTACAAAATCATCAACATTCTTCTATTGGCTTACATAGAAATATTCCGCGGTACGCCCATGATAGTCCAGGCCATGGTGGTCTTCTATGGGGTAGCGATGGTTTATGGAATTCACCTGTCCACGCTTTTCGCCGGCATTTTCATCGTATCCATCAATACCGGAGCGTACATGGCGGAGATAGTCCGGGGCGGCATTCTTTCCATTGACAAGGGTCAGTTTGAGGCCGCTCACTCTATTGGCATGACCCATTCCCAAACCATGCTGAACATAATCCTGCCCCAGGCGGTGCGCAACATCCTGCCCGCTACCAGTAATGAATTCGTTATCAATATCAAAGACACCTCGGTGCTGAATGTCATCGGCGTTACCGAACTTTTTTTCATGTCCAAGTCAGCCGCCGGCAACAACTTCCGCTACTTTGAGGTCTTTTTGGTTACCTGTACGATTTACTTTATCATGACCTTTACCGTAACCCGCATCCTCCGTTACTTGGAAGTCAGACTGGAAGGGCCTTCGGTGTACACGATCCATGGTTCCCAGACTGTTCCGGAAGCAGAATTCCGGATCACGGACAGGGGGAAACATTGATGGAAAAGATTATCGAGATAAACCATCTGCAGAAATTCTTTGGACGCAATGAGGTTCTTAAGGATATAAATTTCTCCGTCAGCAAGGGAGAAGTGGTGTGTATCATTGGGGCCAGCGGTTCGGGGAAATCCACTTTGCTGAGGTGCATCAACCTTTTGGAGTATCCTACCGCCGGGGAAATCCTTTATCACGGGCAGAATATTCTGCAGCATAAAATGACCACCGCTGTCTACCGGGCCAAAATGGGGATGGTGTTTCAGCAGTTTAATCTGTTCAACAACCTCAACGTACTGGAGAACTGTATGGTGGGGCAGGTAAAGGTACTGAAACGCAGCAAGGCCGAGGCCCGCAAGACGGCTCTGGAGTATCTGGAACTGGTGGGCATGTCCCAGTTCATCAATGCCAAACCCAATCAGATTTCCGGCGGGCAGAAGCAGAGGGTGGCCATTGCCCGGGCCCTGTCCATGGAACCGGAAGCCTTGCTCTTTGACGAACCCACCTCGGCTTTGGATCCGGAATTGGTGGGGGAGGTGCTCAAGGTCATGAAGGCCCTGGCTCATAGCGGGCTGACCATGCTGGTAGTGACCCATGAAATGGCATTTGCCCGTGATGTATCACACCGGGTGGTGTTCATGGATGAGGGTGTGATAGTCGAGGACGACAAACCAGAAGTCATCTTCAATGCCCCCCGCAATGAACGCACCCGCACCTTCCTCAAGCGCATCCTGGATAATTAAGAGAACAAGGGGAGAACAAGGAGACGGGTACCTTGTTCGTTGTTCAGGCCCGCGCCATGCCCGTGCCCTTGTTGATGACAGTCAGAAGGGGTTATATCCATTCATGAGCGATGCCGTTTTAAAAAATACCCAGCCTCCCCGAAAGCGTTCCCGGCTGCGGCTAGGCTTGGGCCGGCTGTATTTTACCGGGCGCAGGTATTTGGATTGGGTCTTCTCCAGCCGGCAATATGCTCGCACAATACAACCCGACGCTCGGCTGTCGTATAGGGTCGCGGCGCATCAAACGCCGATTTTAAGACAGTTGCGCAATGTTGATATGCAGCTGCAGTATAATAAGATTACCAATCTCCAACTTGCCTGCCGTTGTATTAACGGTCTGGTTTTGCAACCGGGGGAAACCTTTTCCTTCTGGAAGTTGGTAGGCAAACCAACCCGCCGGAAAGGCTATCTCGAAGGTATGGTATTATGCAATGGCGGATTTTCCCCAGGTACCGGCGGGGGCTTGTGCCAACTATCCAATCTGATTTACTGGATGACTCTGCATACTCCACTTACGGTGACCGAACGCTGGCGGCACAATTACGATGTATTTCCCGACAGCAACCGCACCCAGCCGTTTGGCAGCGGCGCAACGGTTTCGTACAACTACATTGATCTGCAGATTAGAAATGAGACCCGATCTGAATATCAGTTGCTGGTTGGATTGGATGACCAGTTTCTCCGCGGTGAATGGCTTAGCAGCCAGCCCACGGTCAACAGCTATGAAGTATACGAACGGGAACACATTATAAGGGCCGAGTGGTGGGGGGGATATACCCGTCACAACGTTATATTTCGCCGCGTCTTTGACCTTGACGGCCGAGAAACCGGGGACGAATTCGTCTGCGCCAATCAGGCGATCATGATGTATGAACCGCTGCTGCCTTAACGAACCGTCCCCAGCTTCATCGGTTGAAAACATCTATGATCTCTAATATTTCTTTAAGTAGATCTGGCGGGAAATGATCCTTGGATAAAATACCTTTTTTCAGAGCCCCGGCGACCATTAAATCTACCTCTGCATCATTGTATGCACTGTAAAGCTCCCTGGATGGCCCTTGGTGGAATTTGTGTACAGCCTCTTCCAGATCCCATACATCTATCTCACCAGACTTCCAAGATTGAAAATCGGCAAATAGTTTATCCAACTCCGCCTCCAATTCAAGTCTGTAAGCTTCTCCGGCCAAATCCCTTAATATACGACGTTGGGCTTTAGTATACCTTGAATTATTCATCATGATCATAACCTCTGTATCATTATTATGATTCCATGTAATTTCATTACCTGAAAATTGGCGCGAAAACCCCCAACATTTATCTTATCATAATACATTACCGCATATTACCGGTTCACCTGCCTACTCCGCCGACGCGCTACCATGCCGCTGAAAGCGGTACAGGCTTCCGCTCATATTATGAGAGATGACGGGGCGATGGTAGTGTGGGGCATAATAAAAATGTATTACATCCAAAGGATTGAATAAACATCAGGTTTATCTTATCGAGAAACGGAAAACGAATTTATTGGGGCTTGCTGTTGCCTTTAGGGGCACTGTTGGCGTATATTGGCTCGCTATTGCCGGCCATCATTGAGAGGTATTATTCTACCGCTTTTAACCGGGTTATAATTGGCGCTCTCAGTTCGGCCAGCGGTTTATTTCCGTTTTCCCTGGCAGAAATCCTGGTCATCCTGCTGGTTATAATAATCTTACGGGGATTTATCAAATGGCTGGGAGTAATATTAAGGAACAAAAACTCCGATGGGTCATTCCTGGTCCAGCCCCTGCTCAACCTACTCGTATTCGTCAGTATGCTGTATTTCGCCTTCATTCTTCTCTGGGGACTCAACTACAGCCGGCCCAGTTTTGCGCAAATAGCCAATTTTACTGTCCAACCAGCTACGACCGGTGAATTGGCCCAGGTATGCGAAAGCTTGATCGAGCGGACCAACCAGCTGCGCTTGGGACTGGAGCAGGACCAGAACGGGGTGATGCGATTGGCAGATGGAAAGGCTATGGCACTTAAGAACGCGGTTGACGGCTATGAACATGCCAAGGACGTTTATCCGCAATTGGGAGGCGAATTTGGGCGGCCTAAAGGAATACTGCTAAGTAAATTTATGTATTATTTGGGTATTACCGGGGTGTATTTTCCATTTACCGGCGAGGCAAATATAAACATGGCGGTACCGGATGCCATACTGCCAAGTACAGTTGGCCACGAGATGGCCCACCAGCGCGGTTTTGCCCGGGAGGATGAAGCCAATTACATCGCCTACCTAACCTGCAACCTGAATCCTGATCCCAGCTTCCAGTATTCCGGCAATCTGCTGGCGGTGATCATCTCCATGAACACGCTGCGCCAATACGATATGGCAATATTCCTTGAACTGCAGGCCATGTACGGTGAAGGTATGAGAAATGATCTGGCTGATTATGCGCTTTTTATCAAGGAACACGACACTATAATAAGAAGATTTAGCAGCGCTGCCAACGACTTGTATCTGAAATCGAACCGGCAGGCGGATGGAGTCTACAGCTATAATCGCATGGTAG
>CAZOMS010000160.1:0-5326 GCA_964580805.1 uncultured Syntrophomonas sp.
AGGCCAGGGTATGTAAGCAGTGCGGTGAGGTATTAGACTAAAACTCCAGGAAGGGAGGCCAACTTTAGCATGGCCAGGTTGTTGGAACAGTACAAGCAAGATATAACCCCGAGGCTAATAGATAAATTCGGCTACAAGAACATAATGCAGGTTCCCAAAATAGAAAAGATCATTATCAACGTCGGGGTTGGAGAAGCCATCCAAAATCCAAAAGCGATGGATGGAGCTGTAAATGATCTTATGGCGATTTCCGGCCAGAAGCCCGTAATTACCAAGGCCAAGAAATCAATCGCCGGATTCAAACTGCGCGAAGGCATGCCGATTGGGTGCAAGGTGACCCTGCGAGGCGAGCGCATGTATGATTTTTTGTACCGGCTGATAAACATAGTCCTGCCCCGTGTGCGGGACTTCAGGGGAGTTTCGCCGCAGGCCTTTGACGGCCGTGGAAATTATTCACTTGGTATTAAAGAACAGACCATCTTCCCTGAAATCGACTATGACAAGATAGACAAGATCAGAGGATTGGAAGTAGTTATCGTGACCACGGCCAAGACTGATGAAGAAGCTCGTGAGTTGCTAAAAAGTATGGGTATGCCATTCAGATAAGAGGGGGTGTTTATAAATTGGCCAAGAAATCACTGGTTGCTAAGCAGAAGCGCCCACATAAGTATCAGGTTCAGGAATATAACCGCTGTAAAATTTGTGGACGGCCCAGAGCATATATGCGCAAATTCGGATTGTGCCGGGTTTGTTTCAGGGAAATGGCCCATAAGGGCGAATTACCAGGAGTCACCAAGGCAAGTTGGTAGCTTGGATAAAGGAGGTATAAGACATGGTCGTTACTGATCCCGTAGCTGATTTCCTGACCAGGATTAGAAACGGTAATATGGTCATGCATCAAACGGTAGAAATACCGAGTTCCAAAATGAAGCTGGCGTTGGCCGGCATCCTGAAGGATGAAGGCTATATCAAGGATTATGAATTCATTGCGGACGGCAAGCAAGGGATAATCAGAGTATATTTAAAATATGGCCCGAACAAAGAAAGAGTAATTACGGGCATCAAGAGAATCAGCAAACCAGGCTTGAAGGTTTACGTTAAGAAGGATGAGGTGCCGAAGGTTCTGGCTGGACTTGGGACTGCAGTTGTATCTACCTCGAAAGGGGTAATGACCGATAAAAACGCTCGTAAAGCAGGGCTGGGCGGAGAAGTCGTCTGTTATATATGGTAGCTTAAGGAGGAGTGAACCGTGTCCAGAATAGGTAGGAAGCCTATCAATCTGCCCGCGGGCGTAGAAGTGAAAATAGAAAATAATATCATTACCGTCAAGGGTCCCAAGGGAGTGCTATCTCAGGCCATTCCTGAAGATATCAGTATCGGGCTGCAGGAAAATGAGCTTTTATGCACCCGGCCCAGTGATGCCAAGAGGCATCGAGCCATGCACGGTCTGACCCGGGCGTTGGTCGCCAATATGGTCACCGGAGTAACCACTGGTTTTGAGAAAAAGCTGGAAATGGTTGGGGTGGGATACCGAGCTCAAATGCAGGGCAGCAAACTGGTTATGAACATTGGTTATTCCCATCCGATCGAGATTGAACCTCCTCAAGGGGTGGAGTTCGAGGTACCTGCGGTTACCAGGATAACGGTCAAAGGTATCGACAAACAATTGGTGGGCAACACCGCCGCCGACATTCGTGCACTCAGAAAACCAGAGCCTTACAAAGGCAAAGGGGTGCGCTATGAGAACGAAGTTGTAAGACGTAAAGCAGGAAAATCGGGCGCTAAATAAATAGGAAGGGAGTGACTGCGTTGATCAAGAAGACCAGCAAAAAAGAACTACGGCAGGGACGACATAAGAGAATAAGAATAAAGTTGGCGGGAACGGCAGAAACACCCAGACTGTGTATTTACCGCAGCCTTAACCATATTTACGCACAGTTGATTGATGATGAAAAGGGCGTTACTCTAGCGGCCGCATCTACCCTCGATAGGGATATGGCCGATGTGGGCAGCCGCAGTAATATTGAAGCAGCCAAGCGGGTTGGCGGCAGCATTGCTCAGAAGGCCAAAGATAAGGGTATTACTACCGTGGTGTTCGACCGTAATGGCCGTAAGTATCATGGGTGCGTCTCCGCACTGGCAGAGGCAGCTCGTAAAAACGGTCTCGTTTTTTAATCTGACCGGTTATCGATAGGAGGGAAATGATGATAGAAAAGGAACAGGCAGCACCGGAATTTATTGAGACAGTAGTCAACATCAACCGGGTTGCCAAGGTTGTAAAAGGTGGACGCAGATTCAGCTTCAGCGCCCTGGTAGTAGTAGGAGACGGCGAAGGACGGGTTGGCGCTGGTAAAGGCAAAGCCGCGGAAGTCCCGGAGGCCATCCGTAAAGGTGTCGAGAGCGCTAAAAGAAATATGGTGGAAATTCCGTTAATCGATGGTCGGACTATACCCCATCAGACAATTGGCAGGTTTGGAGCCGGGCAGGTCTTATTGAAACCGGCGGCAGCCGGAACCGGTGTTATAGCAGGTGGACCGGTAAGAGCTGTCCTCGAGGCTGCTGGACTGAAGGATATACTCACCAAGTGTATTGGCACCTCAAATGCCAACAATGTTGTACGGGCGACCATGGAGGGTCTTAAGAGTTTAAAAAAGGCCGATCGAGTTGCGCAGCTAAGAGGAAAGACCATCGACGAGATATTGAACTAGGGAGGTAAACCAATTGGCAAAGCAATTGAAAATTACTTGGACCAAAAGCTTTATTGGTTATCCTCGCACCCAGCGGTTAACCATTCAGAGCTTGGGCTTGAGAAAATTAAACCATTCCGTAATAAAGGATGATTGCGCCCAGATCAGGGGGCAGATAGACAAAGTCAAACACATGGTTCGCGTAGAAGAACTAGACGAGGCATAGGGAGGTTTTAGAGTGAAACTGCAGGAACTGCAATCTCCACCTGGGGCAAACAAGCGCACAAAAAGGGTGGGCCGAGGCATTGGTTCCGGTCATGGCAAGACTTCTACCCGAGGGCATAAAGGGCAGAAGGCTCGTTCCGGCGGAAGCATCAGACCCGGATTTGAAGGTGGCCAGATGCCTTTACAGCGGCGTTTGCCGAAGAGGGGATTCAACAACATATTCAAGAAAGAATATGCCATAGTAAATGTGAAAGATCTTAATTGTTTTGAAGACGGAACGGTCGTAACTATTGACCTGCTGTGTGATGCGGGTTTGGTTAAGAAGATTCCAGCTGGAGTAAAATTACTAGGTAATGGCGATTTGGAAAAGACGCTCACCGTTCAGGTGCATAAGTGCAGCCGGCAGGCCGAAGAAAAGATTACGGCTAAGGGCGGCAAATTTGAGGTGGTTTAATTGCTTAGCTCATTTCAACAAGCCTTGAAGATAGGCGATCTAAGGAGCAAACTGCTCTTTACCCTGATGATGCTGCTGGTATTCCGTATCGGTGCCCATATACCGGTCCCCGGCATAAATCCAGAGGCTATCGCCCAGTTATTGCAAGGCCAGTTATTTGGCTTCTTTGATATAATATCCGGGGGTGCATTCAAACGCTTTAGCGTATTTGCCATGAGTATAACCCCGTATATCAATGCATCAATTATAATGAACCTGCTGACCGTGGTGGTTCCCGCCTTGGAAGAGCTGAAAAAGGAAGGGCAGGAAGGCCAAAAAAAGATCGCTCAATATACAAGGTATGGAACCATAGTGCTGGCCTTGATCCAGGCGATCGGGATGTCGGTGGCCCTGGGCAAGTCGGGAGCCATAAACAATCCTGGGCTCGTATCCTACCTGATCATAGCCGTTTCCCTGACTGCTGGAACCGCTATGCTGATGTGGATAGGTGAAATGATTACCGAGCGTGGGATCGGCAACGGCATATCCCTAATTATATTTTGCGGTATCGCAGCCCGTATACCATCGCAGATTCAGGGTGTAGGTCAAGAAGTAAGCAGCGGGATGGCAGGGTATTTCCAGGTATTGTTGCTGATTGTGGTAGTCTTAGCAGTTATTGCAGCCGTCGTGGCCATGAATGAAGGTACGCGCAGATTACCCATCCAGTATGCCAAGCGAGTGGTTGGACGCAGGCTTTATGGAGGCCAAAGCACATTCTTGCCATTGAAGGTCAACAGTGCGGGAGTTATCCCCATCATCTTCGCAATGTCACTGGGAATGTTCCCAGCTACCATCGGATCATGGATGAGCCCAACCTCTTCCTTCAATGTGTTTATCAACACGTATTTTAGTTACACCAGTGTATCTTATAATGTTTTCTATGCGGCCCTGATAATCTTCTTTACTTATTTCTATGTTTCGATCATATTCAATCCGCTGGACGTTGCTGACAATATCAAAAAGAACGGCGGCTTTGTCCCGGGTATTCGTCCTGGTCGTCCCACTGCTGAATACATCGATAAGGTGTTGTCTCGTCTGACCTTGGCAGGCGGGGTTTTCCTGGCGCTGATAGCCATATTGCCGAATATAGTTATTGCGATTACCGGCATAAAAAGCCTTTGGTTCGGGGGGACCGCTCTTCTGATTCTGGTTGGAGTTGCCCTCGATACCATGAAGCAGGTGGAATCGCACCTGTTGCTGAGAAGTTATGAAGGCTTTGTTAAATAGGAGATGATCTGATGAATATAACTCTAATGGGGCCGCCCGGTGCCGGAAAGGGGACCCAGGCCGAATATATCAAGAAAGAATATCCGATACCCCATATCTCCACTGGCGACATGTTCAGGGAGGCGGTACAGAATGGCACACCGATGGGGGTGGAGGCAAAGAAATACATGGATGCGGGGCAGCTGGTACCCGATCAAGTTACCATCGGTATAGTCGAAGATCGGCTAGGTATGCCTGACTGTCAACCAGGATTTCTCTTGGATGGATTTCCTCGCACTACGGTGCAGGCCGAAGCATTGGACGAGGTACTGGGAAAATTGGGCAAAAAGCTGGACCTTGCCCTTAACATATCGGTGCCCGAGGATGTTTTAACGGCGCGCATGGTAGGCCGGGTATTCTGCAGCTCCTGCAAGACGGTCTACAACACGATTTTCAATCCCACCACCATAGCCGGTGTTTGCGACAAATGCGGGGGAGAATTGGTGAAGCGCGACGACGATAAAGCCGAAACGGTTAAGAATCGAATCAAAGTCTATATGGAGCAAACCCAACCCCTGTTGGCCTACTACGCTCAACAAGGCAACCTGGTCACGTTGGATGGTCAAAGGGATCCCCAGGAGGTTTTCCGGGATGTGAAAACCCTGTTGGAGAAACTGGGATGATTTATATCAAGACCCCCAGTGAGATCAAGAAG
>CAZOMS010000161.1:0-5235 GCA_964580805.1 uncultured Syntrophomonas sp.
ATAGCGGCTGATTCAGCCATGAAATCCACGCCCGCCACCAGAATGGTATCCATGGGCGCGTTTTTAGCCGCCACCGCCATAGCATAAGAATCGCCCACGAAGTCGGCAATGTCTTGTATTTCAGGGCGCTGATAATAATGGGCGATGATGTAAACCGACTTCTCTTTTTTAAGTTTCAATATCTTGGCGATGATCATATCATCTGTTGGCTTGCTCATCGTATAAAGTCTCCTTTTAGTAAACTATTCTTTCCGGGTGGCTGTAAATGTTGAGGCGTTCACCCCGGGCAAAGCCAACCACGGTGATGTTCAATTCCTCAGCCAGATCCACGGTCAAACCAGTGGGCGCCGATCGGCTTAAGACCACCGGAATCTTGGCGCGAGCGGCTTTGATCAGAATTTCCGAAGCCACCCTCCCGCTCAGGAGCAGGCACTTATCCTCGGTGCTGATTCCGTGTAAAAAAGCATAGCCTAAAACCTTATCTACGGCATTATGCCGGCCGATATCCTCATACATGCACAAGATCCCGCTTAGATCAGCCAGGGCGGAACTATGCACACCCCCGGTCTTGCGAAAAGTATCGGAGCGATTCTCCAAACCATTAATGATTTGCAGGAGGTGTTCCGCGTTATATTTTATATCTGATTCAAGTGGCTTAAGCTGGCGGGCATCATTGATGAAATATAGCCCGGCCCTGCTTTTACCGCAGCAACTGGCGATGTGGCGGCGCAGGAATGTGCCTGTCTGGGGAATCGGGTTGCTGATCGTGATCCATAGCAAACCCTCCTCTTCCCGGAGCGACATTTCAATTATGTCGGCAGGTTGGCTGATCAATCCCTCGGTGAGCAGAAAACCGACTCCCAGTTCCTTATATCCGCCTGGAGAGCAGACCATAGTAGCCAATTCGGTGCCGTTCAGAAATAATGTCAGAGGGATTTCCTGCACCACCGGATCTTCTCTGGTTTCACCCTGGCCGCGATAATAAGCGATGATTTCTCTGGGCTTATATAACAATGTTTCAGACATTTCTCTCCCACTCCCTGCCGGGTTCTCATCATGTGTTTTCTGAACCTAATATACATAATCCCTATAGAATATGTCAAGTATTGATGCAGGCATGGAGTTACACCGGGCAGAGAGGCGGTGCTATCTTCATATGAAGATATTCCAATAATAAAGCATCCCCATCAAACCAATGACGGCCAAGGTGAATAGGCTGTAATGCAGCCGCGCTATTCTTCCCCAAAATCCCTTCCGCCAGGCAATTACCGTAAAGAGCACCAGCAGTCCGGTCAATGTCCACATAAGAACCGGCATGGCCTCGAGTACTGGATTGGCGGCTGCTGGCAGGTATGCTTCCGGCGGCAATTGATAAACCGGATCGGGGGGAGCCGAAAACAGGTTGGCGGATAAAACCATGACGGTGATACTGGTCAGTATTCCAACCCCGGTAGCGATGCCGGCTAAAATCGGCTGCTTGTTTTCCTTCTTTTTAAACAGGCCGGCCAACGACCGGATGAGCCAGTAGATTAGCGACCCTAGTATAATAAATACGATGCCCAGAGCAGCCACGGCGGTAAAATTAAGAGTTGCATAGAATGGAGCTTTCGAATAGGTCATGGGCCCGTCGGTGGTCAACATGGTTCGGCCCAGGGGATCCGTCTTGAATATGATTTTATGAAACCGCCCGAAGGCATCCCGGCTGGGTCCTTCCTCAAGGTTTTGATAAACGCCGGGCCCAAGCTCAGCAAATCGATTGGTTGCTCCGCCGCTGGTCACCAGCAGATAGCCATCCTTTTCGACAGCCACGTTGATTATGCCCCCAGCCAGCAGAGCGGCAATCTTTTCATCGGTTGTGACACTTTTGCGGTTCATCTGGTATTCACCGGCAAAATCCTGGGCCCTTTCACGGCTGCCCGGGCCGGGTACAGCCTGAACGGGAGCTTCCACCGGATAGTAAAGATTCATAAACTCCTGGAAAACCTCGGAATGAAGAAGATGATTGCCGCCGCTGTAGGATATGAATATTCCCGTGTTTGCTTCCGGGACCAGGTAAAGGCCGGTGTTATAAAGCATGGTACTGCCGCCATGAAAAAGCACCTGCCGGTCATTGAAAATCCCTTCCATGAAGCCCAGCGTCATGCCGCCCAGGGCCGGGTCATAGGTAAAATGCGGCTGGTGCATAACCTGCACGGTTTCTGGTTGAAGGATGCGACCGCCATCATATACCCCCTCGGATAAATGGGCCAGCATGAAATGGGCCATATCGCTCGCGGTGCTGCTCATGCTGCCGGCCGGCTCCAGCATGATGTATTCGAAACCGGCTTCCATGAAGGCGCCGTTGACAAACCGGTAGGGCTTGGCAAGTCGGGCCGTCGGGTTCAAAACCGGAGGCTGCTGGAAGGTGCTGTTATTCATTTGCAAGGGGGCGAAAATATTCTCTTCTACGTAATCTGAAAAGGGCTGCCCGGATACCCGTTCCACAATATAACCAGCCAGAGCAGTGCCATAATTTGAATAGGCGGCAACCTCTCCAGCCGGAAATATCCGGGCCGGTTGATGGTTCTTGATATATTCATCCAGGGGCAAAAGGTCATCCCCGGACAGGCGGAATAGCATGTCGGAGTGGTCCTCGAAGCCGGGAGTATGAGTCATCAGATGAGTCATGGTTATGGGGGCCGGGCCACTGTTCTGGAGCGGTTTTTCCAGGCGGGTCGGTATTTCAAAATCCAGATAGCGGTTGATATCGGTGTTCAGATCCAGCCGACCGGCTTCCACCATCTGCATCACCGCCGTCCAGGTTATCAATTTGGAGGTAGAACCGATCCGGAAAAGAGTGGTGTCGGGATCGACCGGAATGTCCTGCTCGATGTCGGCTCGGCCGAATCCCTTCTTATATATGATCCGACCGTCTTGGACGACTGCCACGACAGCATTGGGGATATGATTTTGCTCCATTTTGGCGGCCATCGCCTGGTCAAAAAAGGCCTCCGGGCTGACAGCAGGAGCAGCGTCGTTATCAGGGTTGGGCTGGGCATAAACAACCGACGAATTTACATCGTTCTTATCAGATAGTTGAGCTGAATTTGCGCATCCGCCCAGTATCAGCACCCACAAGCCGATCATCAAAACCGCTACAGTACCTCTTGACGCCCTCTTCATTAGGCCATCTCCCCTCCAAAATTTTAATTCACACCTTTCCATTGCGCCACCAGCATTTATACCTCCCCCCATTTCATTTTAACCGTTTGGATCCGTGCTGGTCATGACCTTGGCGAAACCCGTTAATAGCATCCGTTTCCACCGCCGCTGCAATTTCTCCCTAGGAAACATCGTATCTTACGGTTATGTCGCGGCCATCGAAATATTCCAGGTCGCCGGTTTCAAAATGCCAGACGGCCTTCAGATTGGACGGAAACCTGATCCCATCCACCTCTCGATAATCTGCGCAGATGGCCGACCACTTGGCCTTCCGGGTATTGCCCTGGGTATCGGTATTTTCCCGGTCATCGGTCGTGAAGCTGACCATGGCCCCATCATCGCCAAAGATAAAAATCCCGCTGGCCGATATTCCGTAATAATTTATCACCGCCCGGGCCTCGGTCTCGTCGATCTCTTGCCAACTGATATAGTCTTGCAGGGCCGCGGTGGGCAGGAATAAACTTTCCGACAGAAAGGTGACCAGGCTGGCCCGATCCATCGCCGCACCTCTTTGGTCAAACAGAGTAATCGCCTTGGCGATGACCCCTTTCATTGACCCCGCCCCATTCTGGTAGGCATCGATGCCTTCGAAAGGGATGCCATATAAGCTGGTGTCAATATACGCGATCCTTTCCGGTTCATCTATAGAGTTGTACTGGGTGTATTTGATTTTCAGCTTGGGTTTGCAGGGAGTTAAGACAAAATCAACATCGTTGAAATGGATGCTCATGTTCGACATTTTGGCTTTACCGATATACCCGCAATATTGAAAGTGCTTCTGCACTGGCCGGGGCAGATGGGCAACATCCTCGGGAGTGATGATCCCGGCTGGGGTGGCCGTTTTGCCTGTTTGATAGGCGGTCAGTCTGGCAAACTCGGCTCGGGCCGGGGAATAAGGCACCGCCAACCATATGAGTATACCGGCAATCAATAAAGCCGCCACCGTTAAAATCCAACCCATAAGTCTTTTACCTCTTTTCATTAGAATTCAACTCCTTAAACGATCCGATCAATAGGGGCGCAATTATCCAAACACCTTTCCCGTGAACCCTTAGCTGTGGTGTCCCAATATTCCAAGGTCTGCTTGGGTCTGATCTCGATGACACAGTTACCCCCTCAGCTGTCGATTGCCTTATCTGCCATCTTCTCAACATTTTTCTCCAGCCGGGACAAGCCCTGGTAAAACCCATCGGTCAATTCAGCATCAAACCCATCGAAGATCTCCGCCAGGAATTCCAATTCCCTCTGACCCCGCCCGGCGAAGTATTCCATGCACTTTGGGGTACGGGTAATTCGTAAAGCCCGGGCATCGTTGTTATCTTTGGTTATGGTCACAAAGCCCCGTTCCTGCAGGGCGGCCGCCATCCGCTTGGCGTTTTGGCGCGAATAACCAACATAGTTGGCCACTTCACTTATGGTGGGCGGTTCTATAAACGTCGCAATTCCTACCAGGAGCAGCCACTGTTTGATAGTGATATTGGCATCGAATTGGTCCCCGATCACCTGCAATTTGTTGGACAATGAAAACATTGTCCCGAAGATGTATGCTTTCTTTTCCAACTCATTCACGGCCAGCACCCCTGTCACAAAAATTCAGGTAACATGTTACGCTATCAGTATACGCAACATATTACCTTTCTGTCAACAACCAGCCAAAAAATTTTAAAGCAGCCCGAAGAACCCGGAGGGACCCGCCTCCATGGGAGACCTATATGTTACTGGCCTTCGGACTACACAGGATGGAATCGTCATGAAGATGGGAACATGTTTCCATTTGAATCGTTACATGGTGGATGTTCTGATGTTCAAGCTCATGCTCGATTTGTTGGAGAATACATTCGCTTTCCGCGATGGACATCTGATCACAGACAACTGCATGGCAGGACAGCGCATGCAATCCGCTGGTGATGGACCAAACATGCAAATCGTGAACGCTTTCAATGCCTTCGGTATCTTGGATTGTTTGAATTATGTGATCCATATCCACATTTTGCGGTGTCCCTTCCATCAGGACGTGGAGTCCGGATTTGCTAA
>CAZOMS010000162.1:0-5209 GCA_964580805.1 uncultured Syntrophomonas sp.
CAAAACTGACGGGATCATAGAAAAGGCTGTTGTTGTTGGAGCCAGCCACCAGACTAAGGTCGACCCAATAGGTTTTGCCGGTAAATGGTGACTGCTGGGACCAGCCGGTGCCGTAACGAGCCACATCAAAATCAGCCGCATTGGGAACCAGTCTGCCGTCAGCGCTATACAGGGTGACGAATTTAACCTCGTGGTTTTTGCCAGTGTAGCGAATATCGGTGCTCTTGATCCCATTAATATACTTGGCTTCATACTCTTTATAAGGCTCAATCTTTTCGAACCCATCATAACGCCACTCCTCAATGTTGGAACGGCTGATCAGGATCAGATTGGAATCCCCTACCCAGACAACGTTGTAACCCAGCGCCTCGGACAGGAACCGCAGCGGGATCATGGTCCGGCCGTTTATGATCGTAGCCGGAGTATCAAGTGTTTTAGCCTGGTCATTGACCAGGGCCTGGTCGCTGTCTATCTTGAACGATATGGTCATGTCATCGCTAGTCCCGGTAGCCGTGCGGGTCGCCTCATCCCAGTTAATGGTAAGTCCCAGGGTGGAGAATATGGTTCCCATCGGCACCAGGGTGCGGCCGTTGACGATTTGGGGGTTGGTATCGAATAACAGTGCCTCACCATCGATATTGACTCTGATGTAAGCGTACTTTTGGTAATCGAGGTTTTCGAACACCTTGGCCGCTCCAGCTTCTTGTGCAGCTATGTATGGCGCCGGGACCATCACCAAACCCATCAACAAGATTAATGAAACGATAAATACCAAGCCTTTTCTGAACAAACCTATCCCCTCCTCATATTTGTCTCTTCCCAATGGAAAAGCAAAGGGCCGCTGCAATCCTGGCCTGTCCTGGTTGGAACCAATCCATAACGCAGCGATGAAACGACCCGTCAACGAAGTATAACCTGTGTAATCCTATTTTAACATATTCTGCAATTAATTCCTCCGGCTATGGCCGGAATGCTATCAACCCGAACGCCGTAAAGAATTAAGCCCCCATCAAGATCGTAATCAGTAGAAATTCAAATAAACGCAATGTATACTTTATCAATACCAATTATCACGAGGCATGAGGCATGAGGCATGAGGCATGAGGCATGAGGCATGAGGCATGAGGCATGGGGACGGTTCTTTTGCCTCGATGGCCTAGCGAGGCAAAAGAACCGTCCCCATGCCTCAAATAAATATATGGGCGGGATACAAGCAATGAAAGTAATCATAGTGGGGGCCGGCAAAGTCGGATTCAGCATGGCCCAACTGTTATCAGCCGAGAATCATGATGTTACGGTTATCGAGCCCTCCCCGGAGCGGGCTCAAATCATGGAGAACGCCCTGGATATTCAGGTTATCACCGGCAGTGGTTCCTCCGCAGCGGACCTGAAGGCGGCTGGCGTGGATCAAGCCGATATGTTGCTGGCGGTCACGGAAATGGATGAACTAAACATGGTTTCCTGTATGCTGGCCAAACAGTACGGCACCAAGACCACTGTAGCCAGGGTCCGCAATCCAGAATACCTGGAGATAAAGGATCTGTCCTTCAATCAGATTATGGGTATCGACCTGATAATCAACCCGGAGCGGGTAACCGCCCGGGAGATCGCTGCCATCATTCGCAACCCGGAGGCCTTGAATGTCGAGTTTTATGCGGATTACAAGATCAAATTGCTGGAGCTGGAAGTTAAGCCGGACTCTCCGATCGCCAACCAGAGGCTGTGCGATTTGGACTCCTCTCTTCCTTATAATTTAGTAGCCATCGTGCGCAGCCATACCCTCCTGGTCCCCAGCGGTCAGGATGTGTTGCTGCCTGGTGACCACATTCACCTGATGGCCCGCACTGTGGATATGAAAGCGGTAGAAAACCTGCTGGGGTTCCATTCCCGCAAAGTAGAACATGTGACCATATTGGGGGGCGGCCGGACCGGCTTCTACCTGGCTCGCATCCTGGAAGACGATATGCCATCCGTCCACATCAAGATAATTGAAAAGGACCTGGCCCGGGCTCAGAAGATATCGCAGCGCTTGAAGCGCACCCTGATCATTCATGGTGACGGCAGCGATTCGGAGCTGTTACAGGAAGAAAATATCGGGGCTTCTGATGTGGTGGCAGCTATTACCGATGATGACAAGGTGAATTTGCTGTGTGCGCTGATTGCCAGGAATTTGGGCGTCAATAAAACCATTTGCCAGATAAAACGCAATGAGATCCTTCCCCTGGCTGAACAAATCGGCATCGATACCATTCTAAATCCCCGCTTGCTGACCGCCGGGGCTATACTCAAATATATGCGGGTGGGAAACATCATCTCGGTAACCCTGTTTGGGGAGCGGGCCGAGATGCTGGAACTGAGTGCACAACCGGGGGCCATTGTACTGAGCAAACCGCTCAAAGACATAACCTTCCCCAAGGGTTCAATGGTCGGGGCAGTACTGCGTGATGACCAGGTCATTATCCCCGACGGGAATTTCCAGATCGCGGCCAATGATCGCCTGTTGGTCTTTTCGCTGGAGAAAGGCATCCACAAGATCGAGAAACTTTTCCGGGGAGGAGACAAGTCTTGATCAGGCCTGCGGTAGTTCTGGGCTACCTGGGACGGATAATCCTCATCATTGGCATCGCTATGCTTAGCTGCCTGACCTGGTCGCTGCCCTATCATGAGCCGGAAACCATCCCGATTTTCGTGGCTGCGGCACTTACTATAGGGTGCGGACTGCTTTTGTACCTCTCCTTTTCCAAAAGCGGTCCGATAAACTTCCGGGAGGGATTTTTGCTGGTGAGCCTGGCTTGGATAGTGGCGTCACTGTTTGGTTCCCTGCCCTACATGTTTTCCGGATACCTGCCCTCGTTTTTCGATGCCTTTTTTGAGACCGTGTCTGGATTTACCACCACCGGCGCCAGCGTGGTCAGCGATGTGGAGGCCTGGCCCAAAGGACTTCTGTTCTGGCGCAGTCTGACCCAGTGGCTGGGCGGAATGGGGATAATAGCCCTTTTTGTGGCGGTTATCAATACCCTGGGGTCACGGGCCAAACAGCTGTTTAAAGCCGAGGTGCCCGGGCCGGTATCTGACATACTGAGTCCGCGAATACGGGAGAATGCCCGGATACTATGGATCACCTATTTGGTCTTGAGTATACTGTGCGCTACCGCCTTCTATATTTTTGGCATGGACGCCTTCGATGCTATTTGCCACACGTTTGCTACTATGTCTACCGGCGGGTTTTCCACTAAAAATGTAAGCATCACTTTCTATCCCAATCCTATGCTGCAGTGGTCCGTGACCCTGTTTATGTTCCTGGGCGGGGTCAATTTCGCTCTTCATTTCTTTTGTTTCAAGAAGCGCAATCCCCTGGTCTATTTGAAAAATGCCGAGTTCCGGTTATACAGCCTTATTATCATCGTGGCTTCCGTGCTGGTCTTTCTCAACCTCCAGGATAAGTGGGCCACAGCCGGTATCGAGGGGACCCTGAGGGCAGCTTTTTTTCAGATAGTCTCGATTATTACTACTACCGGCTTTGCCACCACTGATTTTAATCTGTGGCCTCCCCTCTCCCTGGCTTTGCTATTGACGATGATGTTTGTAGGCGGGTGCTCCGGGTCCACCGCCGGTAGTATCAAGCCGGGCCGCTACCTTATCATAGGAAACCGCACCCTGATAGAGCTAAAAAAGATGGTGCACCCGAAAGCCGTGTTCCCCCTGCGGTACGGCGGCATGATGGTCAGAGAAGACCTGCTCATCAATGTGTTGCAGTTCTTCTTCCTTTATATGGCTTTTACCCTGCTTGGCACCTTGATCATGGCTTCCCTGGGCTTGGATTTATTAAGCGCTGTTTCTGCAACTGCTACCAGCCTGGGCAACTGCGGTCCGGGCCTGGGATTGGTAGGCCCCATGTCCAACTTCAGCCTTCTTCCCGATGCCGGCAAGCTTACTTTGAGTATACTGATGCTGGTCGGCCGCCTGGAGATTTATCCGATACTGGTTTTGTTCCTGCCTTCCTTCTGGCACGAGTAAGTAATAATCTGCCAATGATTTGTTTACCTCTTGCTAGAGTCTTGAGTTTCAGTTTATGAGTACATAGGTTTAATGTAATTTGGATGCCCAGGCCTTGATATCCGGAAGGGCCTCCTCAGTCACCTCTCCATCCCATTTGAATCCAGGCGCCATAATATCGGCATGCAGCTCCCGGGCCTTTTCTTCCAAAATATCGACTGCGGCGCAATATTCGTCCCAGACGCTTTCCCCTGCCCCAAACACCGCTACCCGTTTGCCCTTTAAGTCCACCTCGTCCATGCTGTCGTAGAATTCCTGAAAGTCCTCCTGCAACTGCCCGTCGTTCCAGGTCGATGAACCCAATAACAATACCTGGTTGGCCATCATGTCCTTGGGTTCGGCGTCAACCACGTCCAACAAAGTGACGTTAAAATGCGGTTCCAGTTCCCGGGCCAGGACCTGGGCGATCTTTTCTGTATTTCCCGTAGATGATCCGTAAATTATCAATGCTTTTTCCAATTTTGCACCTCCTAAATTATTCAGACCACTAATTCATTAGTAGGGTGTTCTCGTAAGGCTGGATCTATTCCCGTGCCAAATTTTGGCCGGGCCAGTCAGGGAAGGCACACTCACTGAATGCGGTCCGCCGGAATACCATATTAGAAATGGATACTTGAGGGTGATATTTTGAACTCCGTTGTTGAAATCAACGATGTAGGTATGACCTATCAATCTCCCAATGGTGAGGTTCATGCTTTGGATCATATAAAATTCTCCGTCACTGATGGGGAATTTATTGCGATAGTCGGCCCCAGCGGCTGCGGCAAGTCTACTTTGTTATCAATTATTTCCGGACTGCTGCCGCCTACCTCGGGTCAGGTATTGCTTTACGGAGAATCTTTAAACGGCCCATCCAGGAAGACTGGTTATATGCTGCAGAAAGACCACCTTTTGGAATGGAGGTCCATACTCAAAAACGTACTGCTGGGGGTAGAGATTCAAAAAGCGGTCACCCCCGAAGTGGAACAAAGGGCTATTGAATTTCTGCAGACTTACGGCTTGTATGAATTTCGCAACAAATATCCGGAACAATTGTCCGGCGGCATGAGGCAGAGGGCGGCTTTAATACGCACCCTGGTGACCGACCCGCAGATACTTCTGCTGGATGAAGCCTTTTCGGCTTTGGATTATCAAACCCGCCTGGTAGTCAATG
>CAZOMS010000163.1:0-5145 GCA_964580805.1 uncultured Syntrophomonas sp.
GCCGGCGCTATATATGGATATTTTTCGGAGTGCTGCTAGCGGTGATGATCGGGGCCTATTTATTAAACACCTTCAATGCTCCCATACTTAAGAAGCCGATACCCGGCCCGGATGAGCAGGTGTCTTCCTATAGTGTGGTCAAGGATACCTTCGGGGTCACTATCCTGGAGACCGGCCTGCCGGTTCATATAGATGACCAGTATATAGATGAAAACAACGTCCAATATATAGTGATCAAAGTGGATGGGCCCAACGCAGTGGCCGAAATTGTGACCCGAACCGACGGTGACAAGATCCCGGCCGAAAACAACGCCACTATTACTCCCGGTCCGGCGCTGCGCAACCCGGCCCTGCCAGTTCAGGCGGTGAATGCGCCCCGGCATGCAGTGGTCTACCACACCCATACCGATGAATCATATCTCCCTACTTCCGGGAAGACCTCCCAGCCAGGCGCCGGGGACATATATACGGTAGGAGCGGTCCTGGCCGATTCCATGCGCAAATCAGGCATCAGCGTCACTCATAGCGTCAACGCTCACGATCCCCACGACCGCAACGCCTACCATCGTTCCCGCCGTACCGCAGCCCAGCTGCTGAAAGAACAGCCTGACGCCGCCTTCGACATCCATCGCGATTCGGCCCCAGCCTCGGCCTATTTGACAACCATCAACGGGGTGGATAGTTCACGGGTAATGATGGTGGTGGGACGCTCCAATCCCAATACCAAGACCAACCTGGCCTACGCTCGACGCATCAAGGCCCAGGCCGACGAACTGTATCCCGGCTTGATCCGCGGTATCTTCATGGGCAAGGGTGATTACAATCAGGACCTGTACCCGACCGCGATGCTGTTTGAGGTCGGTACTGATTCCATACCCCTGGTTCTGGCGGAAAATGCGGCCCGCTGTCTGGGCGATGTGATCCTGCACGTCTTTAACCAGGGGTAATACGGTCTGATTCCTAATAACGAGAATCCTTCGCCACCCCCAAGGGATGGTTTTGTTTCTCCCGGTAGGTTATCCATGCTCCGCTGTCCGCATACAATTAGAAGATGGCCGGCAATCACGGTTTGCCTTATAATTTAGCCAACGATAACATTGGCGGAGCAGACAAACATGCAGAAACTGGAACTGAAATGGCGCGTTTTCCTCATCATAGCGGTGGGGATACTTATTTCTACCCTGGACAGCAGCATCCTTAATATAGCCAACCCCAGCATCGCCCGGGAATTTAGCGTAGAAATAAATGATGTCCAGTGGGTGGTCAATGCTTACCTGCTGGTGATAACGGCTACCCTGATTTTCTTCGGGCGGTTGGGGGACATTAGAGGCAGCAACCGTATTTTTACCTGGGGATTCCTGGTCTTTGCCCTGGGGTCATGGGGCTGCAGCCTGTCCAGGAGCCTTATGATGCTGGTTGGTATGCGGGTATTGCAGGGTTTGGGGGCCAGTATGATGATGGCCACCGGCATCGGCATCGTATCCAACATCTTTCCCGATGCGGAGCGCGGCAAGGTGCTGGGTCTGACCGGAACCATGGTAGCCCTGGGGAATATGCTGGGACCGAGTGTCGGCGGACTGCTCTTGGCCAGTTTTAAATGGCCAGTGATTTTCCTCATCAACATTCCCATCGGGATAGCTGGTTTCTATCTGGGATACCGGTACCTGCCCAAGGAAGACCGGGAAGGAGAAAGGAGCTCCTTCGACCTGCCGGGGACGGCAATGTTAGCGGCAGTGGTGACCACCTTGCTCCTGGCGCTTTCCGGTGACGGTTTGGATTTATACCTACTGGGGGCTAGTCTGATGGGGCTGATAGTCCTGTGTTGGTGGGAGCGCAAGGCCCCGGTCCCGTTGCTGGATTTCGACCTTTTCCGGAATAGAACCTTTGTAATCGGAAACCTGGTAGCGGTAGTCGCTTACAGCACCCACAACTCCGTCGTTTTCCTCTTGCCGTTTTACCTGGAAGCCATCCAGGGGTTGTCCCCCGCCAATTCCGGTCTGATCATGACCACCGCCCCGATCGTAATGGCCTTCGCCGCGCCCCTGGCCGGGCATCTGTCCGATCGGTATGGCTCTCCACCGATAACCGCCATGTCTCTGGGCTTACTGGCCGGAGCTTTCGCCTTGTTTTCATTGCTGCGGGCAGACTCGCCCATATTGTTTATAATGGCTGCCCTGGCGGTGATGGGGTTGGCCATGGGCGGCTTCGGGTCTCCCAACACCAGTTCCATCCTGGGTTCCATGCCCAAAGAAAAGGCCGGCTATGGCGGCGGCTTCATATCCACCAACCGCAACCTCTCCTATTCGCTGGGCATCAGCCTGTCGGTTCTCTTCTTCAACCTGGTTTTCGATCGGCAGTCGATCTCGTTTGATTACCAGACCGCTTTCATGGACGCCCTGCATACAGTGCAGACCGGAGCGGGTATTTTGGTAGCTGTCACCGGTTTGCTGTGGGTGGCCTACCATCTGCGCCGCCGCAGTCTCCGGGAACCAATTCCGGAGCGGGATGCAATCTGATCTGTTTGGAATTTAGAAGGACCACTCCCGCTCCAATATTGTTGATTAACGAAGTTAGATCATACTGCCTCATATCCTCCATGCCTGAGACCATCTTCGCATTTCTGATTCCTTGAATACTGATAAATACCCATTGATAGTCTCCAGCAAGCAACAAACAAGCATTTAAGCTGCTGACTTGCTGGAGTATATATATAATAGTTGTCTTTAACTTTCTTTAAGTCTTTCTTTAGGCGGGTCCCCGAATGCCCAATCTGTCTGGGCTGGATCGGTGTTGACCCCTGAACTATTGTTCATCCCCACCCCTGTACGTTTGTTCAGTACACCCCTGTCACAATTGTTCACCCCTGAACTTTTCATCAGTTGTACTACAGATACCCCCTGGCCCTGATCAGGTTCCGCCTTCACTTGTTTGGGTTAAGGGCGGGATCAAGCCTGGTTGCTGAAATTTTTTAACGGGCTTTTGTTTTGATAGTATAGTATTGCGCGAACCCGTTTCCGTAACAGTAGATACGCTTCCTCGCTGTTGTAGACAATCGAAATGAGCCACTTGTTGACGGTGGGCAACTAATACTGAGCATCAAGAGGTGTAGTATATTGTAGCAGGATAAAGAGGCTGTCACGATTAGTGCCTCACACACTTGCGACAGCCCCTTACCCTTTATCAAACTAGATTATGATTTGGAAAAACCTTTCGCTATAGAATACCCAATAAATACACCCATGCCTTGATTAAAGAAGCTGTTTATTACAATGTTGCCTTTTGTAAAAATCCCCCCAAGATTGATAATAATAAGCACATACAAAATAAGAAGAGGAAACGTAAACCATAAAAGACGCTGTTTATCGAGATGCCAGATGCCAGGCGAAGAATATTGAGTCATCAAGTGTTCGACCCCGACAAGCCCACCTATTAGAATGTAGCATAGATGATATATGCTAATTTGAAGCATGCTATTATAGTGGGCTTGATAGTACGTGTTTGCTGCTGATTTACCTAGTGATATCAAACCCAGGATGACAATTGTAATACAGATAATTGATAGATAATTATTGTTTTTCATACGTCTATTCTCATGCAAAAAATCGGTTTCTGTTTTACTAATGATATAACTAATTCGGTTGTTACTGCTATAAATACCAGGTAATAAAAGATTTCCGAGGCGAAACAAGACCAGCAGATGCTCCAACCACCTGTTGCTTGGATGTTCATTAATGCGGACGATATTACTGCAGAAACCCCAGCGGTCACAATACAAACAATCCTAAATACCTTCCACTTCTTTCCCAACATGTATAATCCCCAAATTACACAGGCTCCTACCAGTGATAGAAATGATAGTATCAAATGTGTTGTTTTCAGGCCTGCATTACATGTCGGGCAAATGGGTGTGGACAACACCCATTTATCAATAAATACGAATACCGAAATAACCAAGTTGCTGCAGATGAATCCCAAAACGATTTTTTTCATTTCAATACCCCCATATAAATTAATAAGGGAAGTATAAGTTTAAATAGAGCTAGCATGACTGTTAAACCCAGCATCCACCAGCCAGTTATTCTTAAATTGCCTTCTTCTTGGCCTTCTCCGTTTAATTGAGTTGCCTTCTTAAGATTGTATAACCCTGCTAAAAGCAATGTTACTATAGCAAGAAAATCAAAAATATGGTTTAACATCTTACTTACCAGCATTGCCCAAAACAGTAGGTTACAGTTCCTACTAGGACCACTTCTGCTGCTTTAAGACAAAGCAGACAAGCAGTACCCGCAGTGCCAATACATATAGCAGAACATGCAACACCTAGAGCTGCAATTGCCCATGCAGGGACGCCCATCCCTGCTAAACATGAGTTAAAGCAGGACCAGAATCCAGCTGCTAGAGCGGTCTTAACCGTTAAGAAACTGGCTGCAAAACCAAATGCATCGGCTTCTTGATTTTTATACTTCAGAATCTTGCTCAGATCTTGTCCTACGCCGGATGAATCAACTTTTTCAGCATTTAGAATCTTGCCGTCCTCTGTAATGTAGGCTGTAACAGTGGAGTCGCTAGTTTTAGCAAAGAATTGGTAAATTCCATCGTCAAGTTTATTAAACTTGAATAATACCGATTCTTTTTGCTGGCAGTCTTTATCAAAGAACACGGTATAGGAACTGTATTGATATCCAGTATTATCATTAATCGGGATTCTAACAGCATATACTGAACCGTTTTCTTCGGGGAACTGTTTTACTACAACATTGTCTGTATTGAAGGCATACTTATTTTGCATTTCTTCAAACATGCCGTCTTGCATTGCTTTATTCCGCAGGTCATTCTGTATCTCTACTGAGACATTAGATAAGCTGCCTTCCTTTACTGCTTTTGCCGCAACGTTGCCTACAAATCCTGGGGCCATTAGTAAACATGAGATTAAAATTATCGACATAAGTTTTTTCAAATTCATATTCATAGCTTGCACCTCCATAAAACTATTTTCATAAGATTCCTGATGAGGTTCACGAAATAAATAAAACGAGTGCCGAAATGTTCTACCGGGCCACTATTATTATTTGTCTTTAGGCGGGTATCTTGGTCTTCTTGACCTGTAAACCATATTTTCACCTCCCTTCTTTAAATAAGCAACTG
>CAZOMS010000164.1:0-5127 GCA_964580805.1 uncultured Syntrophomonas sp.
AAATCCTGCAGCCCCCAGGCCACGGTAGCGTCACGCCCCACCTGGACGTAGGCCACAGCCAGATTATGATTATGCCGCTCAACTATGTCCAGTCCTGCCAGCAAAACAGAATTGTATAAGGTCGATGATACCTGGCATATCCCGCCGCCCAAACCCGGTTCGAATTTATTGCCCACGATCACCATGGCGTCCAGGTAACCGGTCTCCATGGTGCGTTGGCCCACGGTCTCGTTAAATGAAAAGACGGCGTTGGGCTGCAGGACTGTCTTGTTTATGCTGGCGGTAGCTGTTCTCAAATTGTGGGAGCGGTTTATCTCCCCCGTGTTGAACCAGGTCGCAAATCTGGACAACTCGCCCATATTCTGCAGCATTTCCGCGGCAATCTCCGGTTGAACCGCTTCCATGATTATGGGTAAACGAAGCGGTTCAGTCTTGCCAACCGCTTGTGGCACACCAGCAAAGGTCTGCTCCACATCCACCCTGTATCCCGGGGTACCGGGTACAACCACCAATCCACTTTGGCTATCCACTTTCAGATCAGCGTTCTGGGCGGCCTGACCCCATATTTCGTTCCATTCCTTTACCAGCTGGGTCCTTCTGTCGGGATCGATAGTGACATCGATAGGATAGGCCACTGTATTGCCCCCGACCAGGTTGGCGGCTTTGGCCTGCCAGCTGCGGGAGTTTTCCTGCTCCCATACCTGGTTCACTGCCTCCGCCCCGTTGATAGCCCGGCTTACCTCACCCAGCGTTCCTTTATGGATATAATCGTCTTTGTAAAACTCTACCGGAGTCTGGTAGAAAACATCCAATCCCTGGTTAACCGCGTTCACCGCCTGTTCCTGGTCGAGGCTCTGGACTGATACTGATCCGATCTCGACTCCGGCAGCAAACGTGGTGCTGGTGGTAAAACGATAATACATGCCGAAACAAGTAGCCAAAATTATTACCACCACGGCCACTAAACCCTGGATCAGCCTCGATGGCCGATGGTGTTTGCTTTGGGTTTGCTCCTGATCCTGTTCCAATCTCGTTCCCCCGCTACTGTACAAAATCCGTTCCCCTAATTATATTACAGTTGACTTTTTATATGAAGCTTATCCAGCTTCCGACAAGGATTTACCATACAATCCCTGTATGCCCACATTTGAAAAGCCCAGTCAATCAACACATTAATGTGTATCAATCATGGGCCGTCTTTCCCCCTGAATTATTTAGTTGTCCGACCGGATATTATATCTGACCCGAACGATTACAGGTCCTCTTCATTGTCAGCCAATTCCTGCCAGGCATCAGCGACTTTTTCCCATTCCTCGTCATCCTCGATGTCACCCAGATACTCATTGCCTTCCTCGTCATAGACAACCTTGAGTATGACAACCTCTACTTCTTCATCCTCGTCTTCACTGGCTTCGTCTTCACTATACGGAATCAATACCCGATAACTCTGGTCTTCCACTTCCAATTCGGCCAGCAGCTCGAATTCATGCTCCTCGCCTTCCTCATCCACCAGTACTAGTATTGGAAACTCCTCATCGTCAAAGATTTCTTCGTTATCCATATATTTACCTCCTAATTAAACTACCGTCATTCTAATATTACCGGCAGTCCTTTGTCAAACTACTTGTGCGACTGCCGGTCCAGGTATCCCTGCAGTATATTCACGGCCGCCAGTTTGTCGATCACCTGCTTGCGCTTCCTCCTGGTCACATTGGCTTCCAGTAACACCCTTTGGGCCGCCACCGTTGTCAACCGCTCATCCCAGTATTCTATCGGTAAACCAATATGATCCTGCAGCACCTTTCCAAATTCCATAATCTCTTGACCTTTGGGGCCGACGGTGCCGTTCATATTGCGGGGGAATCCAACCACTATGGTCCCTACCTCATTGGCTGCACATAGGTCGGCCAGATACTGCAAATCCTGCTGCAGGCTGGACCTGGTTAGAACCGAATGTCCTTGGGCCGTCCAACCGAGTTGGTCGCTCAAAGCAATGCCTATTCTTTTTTCGCCGACGTCTAAACCCATTATTCTCATAAAGGTCAATCCCTATACAAAATATCCCAACAACGCCGATAGCTGAGTATCTGCCGACCCCGCCTGCTCATAGTAAAACCCCCGCACTGATCGCGCGGGGGCATGCTGACCAATTATTCCAGGTATTTCTTGAGAAGCACCTCCATGATCTCATCGCGGTCTATCTTGCCAATCAGGTTGCGGGCTTGTTTGTGGCTGGTGATGTAAGCCGGCTCGCCTGAAATCATATACCCCACCAACTGGTTTAAAGGATTATATCCCTTCTCTTCTAAAGCCTCATAAACAGCTTTCAGAATACTATAAACCTGATCGGGCTCCTCCTTGTCCCATTTAAAACTGACTGTATGATCGCTATGATCCTGAGGCATACAAACCACCTCCCTTTCCATGCTATATATATTCTAGCAGGGCTTCACGTTTCCTGCTATCTAGGTCAGGGATTCTATAATCATATTACGGGCTGCATCCAGAGCATTGGATAATTGGTCCACATCCTTGCCCCCAGCCTGAGCCATATCCGCCCGGCCGCCGCCGCCTCCTCCGGTCACCCGGGCGGCTGCCCCGACGATTTTACCGGCATTCAAACCCCGCTCTATAAGGTCCTTGCTGACGAAGCAGACCAGGGCCACCCGCTCATCTATAACCGCACCCAATAGAACGACGGCACTGCCCAGTTTGTCTTTGAGCCGTTCGGCCGCCTGTCTCAGGTTATTACCATCCGGGCTTTGGACTGCAGCCGTCAACACCTTGGTCCCGTTGCAATCCACTGCCTGTTCTACTATATTTTCGCTGGCCGATCGCGAGAGCCGAGTCCTGAGCTCCATGATTTCTTTATCCTTTTCCTTGAGTGACCGGTTCAGGGCATTAATGCGCTTGGCCAAGTGGGTGGGATTGGTCTTAAGTACACCGGATGCTTCCTTGATTTCGCGTTCAATCTCATTGAAATAACTCCGGGCCCCGCGGCCGGTCAAGGCTTCAATACGGCGCAGTCCGGAACCGATGCTGCCTTCGCTGGCTATCTTGAACAACCCTATCTCCCCGGTATTGCGCACATGTGCCCCCCCGCACAGCTCCATGCTGAAGTTGTCGACCTCGACTATCCTGACTTCGTCTCCGTATTTCTCCCCGAACAGAGCGGTAGCTCCCATTTCCCGAGCCTTGTTAATATCAGTCACCGTAGTTCGTACCGGACGGCTGTCCAGTATTGCCTGGTTGACAATTTCCTCTATTTCATTCAGTTGCTCCGGGGTCAGGGAGGACAGCTGGGAGAAGTCGAAACGCAGCCGGGCCGGTTCCACCAGTGAACCTTTTTGTTGGGCGTGATCTCCCAGCACCGTGCGCAGAGCCCGGTGGAGGAGATGGGTGGCAGTATGATTGCGGGATGTGTCCAGCCTCAAATCAGCATCCAACTGCAGCCGGATCAAATCGCCAGTGCGCATACTGCCCGATAGCCGCCCGCAATGAATGATCCATCCGGATACCTTTTGGACGTCCCTGACCTCAACCGAGCCGGTCGCCCCATTGATGAAGCCGGTATCGGCCACCTGTCCCCCGCTTTCAGCATAGAAAGGAGTGCTGGAGCTTATTACTATCACTTCGCCGTCAGCGGCAAAATCTGCCCGCTCCCCATCCTTAATTATGGCCAATACTACCGATTCATCTTCAAACCGTTCATACCCGGTAAAACCCGTCTCAGGTAATCCCTCTAGAAGCTGGGCCAGCATCTGCTCGTTGGCAAAGGCTCCTTCGCTCTTCTGAGCTTGCCGGGCCCGATTGCGCTGCTCTTCCATCATATTGTTGAAACCGGCGGTATCAACCGTAAACCTATTCTCTTCCGCCATATCCTCGGTCAGGTCCAAGGGGAAGCCGTAAGTATCATAGAGAGTGAACGCCTCCGCTCCGGTTATTTCCCGGCGCCCTTCACTGTTGGCGGCCTGGATTATGTCTTCTACCTTCTTGACTCCCTCTTTCAGGGTGACGAAAAAGCGCTCTTCTTCCAGCTTGATCACATCCTGAACGAAATCCTCTTTCTCTACCAGTTCCGGATAGGCATCTTTCATCAGGTTGGATACCACCGCGACATTTTTGTACAAGAAGGGCTCCTCTAGGCCCAGAAATTGTCCGAACCTTACCGCCCGGCGCAAGATGCGGCGCAGCACATAGCCCCGCCCGTCATTACTGGGCAGCACTCCATCAGCGATCAAGAAGGTGCACGCCCGGCTGTGATCGGCGATCACCCGGAAGGGAAATCCCGCCTCGCCCCGATCATATTGACGGCTGGTGAGTAGTTCAATATGGCTGATAATGGGCGTAAACAAATCGGTTTCGAAATTGCTGTCGACGTTTTGCAGGATCGAGGTCAGCCTCTCCAGCCCCATTCCAGTGTCGATGCTGGGTCTGGGCAGGGGCGTCATTTCACCGTCCTCATTGCGATTGAACTGCATAAAGACCAGATTCCATATCTCCAGCCAGCGGTCACAATCACACACCCCTATACCGCATTGGGGATGACCGCATGAATATGATTCACCCCGGTCATAGAGAATCTCGCTGCAGGGTCCGCAGGGACCGGTGTCGCCCATACTCCAGAAGTTGTCTTTTTCCCCCAGCCTGACGATCTTGTCTTCAGGCACCCCTATCACATCACGCCATAGGTTGTAGGCATCGTCGTCATCCTTATAGATCGTCGCCCATAGCTGCTCTGCCGGCAGTTTTACCACTACGGTAAGAAACTCCCAGGCATACTTGATGGCATCTTCTTTGAAATAGTCTCCAAAGGAGAAATTCCCCAGCATCTCGAAGAAGGTATGATGACGTGGGGTACGCCCGACTGTGTCCAGGTCGTTGTGTTTGCCGCCCGCCCGCACGCATTTCTGGGAAGTGGTGGCACGGGTATAGGGTCGTTTTTCTATCCCCAGAAATACATCCTTGAATTGATTCATCCCGGCGTTGGCAAAGAGCAAGGTGGGGTCATTAAAGGGAACCAGTGAAGAACTATCCACTATCGCGTGCCGGCGTTCCTCGAAATATTTTAGGAAAGTCTGACGAATCTCACTGCTGGTCCACACAAGGCAGTCCTCCTCTGATCCA
>CAZOMS010000165.1:0-5086 GCA_964580805.1 uncultured Syntrophomonas sp.
CTGGCTGTTCCTGATTATGGCCGTGCTTATTATTTGTATAATGATCTATGTTCATTTGGAATTTGAATTGCCGGTCTGGGTGCAATACGCCATGGGGTTGATCGTGGGGGGCACTATCGGCAACCTGATCGACCGCTGGATTTTCGGCGCGGTGCGCGATTTCTTCAGCATTGGCTGGTTCCCGGTGTTCAACGTGGCCGACATGGCCATTGTTACCGGGGGCGGGCTATTGATCCTATACCTGTTCCTGAATGAGCCGGATCGCAAACAGGTCAAGTAAACGATTCTATTCCCAAACCTCGTCAGCTAAGCGCTCCACCTCCTGACGCAGCCTGGCGGTAGCCTCCCGGTCAACCTGCCAGCGCCTTCGCACCAGGACCAGAACATCACCCTCCCGGGCTTCGGGGGGGATAGATTGGCGCCGGATGTTCTTCATCACTCCATCAATTTCAACCACTGCGAAGCGGCCTTCAAACCGATCGATGATTGCGCTTTTCATTAAGCTCACCTCTCCGTAGTTACCTGCAGGTCCTGACCATCGGTACTGAAAACTATGGATCCATTCTGGTCGGTCCGCCAGATCTGCATCCCGGTCCGGCTCAAACGTTGCATGGCTGAGTCATGGGGATACCCGTAATTGTTGTCCTTACCCAACATTATTACTCCATAACGGGCTCCCACCGCATCGAGAAATCGGGTTGAACTGGAAGCGTAGCTGCCGTGATGCCCCACTTTCAGCACCGCAGCCTGCAAATCGGCTCCGTTGGCCAGTAAATGGCCTTCCGTCAGGGTCCCCGCATCCCCGGTCAGCAGAAAAGCCTGGCGGCCGTAAGCCAGCCGGAGTACCACACTGTAATCATTTAATGCCTCATAATAATCCTTTACCGGCGCCAGTATGCGGCATTCGATCCCATCCAGCGGCACTGCCACCCCGGCTTTGGCGGAGGTGACTTTCAGCCCCGCCTGCTGCACGGCGATCAAGACATCCCTAAAACTCTTGGTATTCTGGGTGATCTCGGGCATGTACACCGCTCCCACCGGAAAATGATCTATTACCATGTCCATTCCGCCGATATGGTCAGAATGGGTATGTGTCCCCACCACTACGTCCAGGCGCTCCACCCCCTGCGCTTCCAGGTAGTCGATTACCTGATTGCCGTATATGTTCTCGCCGGCATCCACCAGCATATTCTGACCGGCCGGGGTCTGGATCAATATGGCATCACCCTGACCCACATCGATGAAATGGACCTTGAGTAGACTTGGCGCTGGCGCCGGGGCAGGGTTGGCAGGTTCACCGGTGCTGGGAGCGGCGCAGCCGCTCATTGATACCATGGCCGCCACCAGCAGCAATAACAGAATCATCAGAGTTCTTTTCAAAACATATCGGCCCCTTTTCAATGGTAGGAAAACGCCCGGCGGATGATGTGATCAGCCCGACTGCCCATTCCTGATTGCAACCTTGACTGGACAAATCCTGCCGCTATGTTACCACATATTCGTATCCAGGCCGAGTGGATTGCAGGCCAGGCGCTTGCAAATAGGTTCCTTATCGAATAGATTTATCTTAAATATGAGAAAGGGATTTTTCGGATCATGAGCAACTACGGCCTGCGCGCCATGAATCCCCCCGATTTGAACGTCTACTATCAGTATATTAAACAGGACTTTCCGGTGGGGGCATACGCCCCCTATGAGATCCTCCTCCAGCAGCTCCGCGACGGCCGCCAACGGGGAGTTATTCTTCATGAAGAGGATCAGGACCTGGCCTACGCCATTTGTTCAGATAACAATGATTTTGTGTTGATCAGCCTGCTGGCAGTGCTGCCGCAGAGGCGGGGCCAGGGTTTGGGTTCCAATCTTTTGGCGGCTTTGCAGAGCCACTACTCGGACCGGGCTGGCCTCATCGTCGAAGTGGAACGCCCGGAGTTGGCCCGGAACGAAAAGGAGCAGCGAACCCGTCAATCCCGCCTCCATTTCTACCGCCAGGCCGGATTTTATTTGATTATCGGGATAGAATACGTTATTTGGGGCGTCCCCATGCACTTGATGGCCTGCCCGTTACAGATGGATATAGATAGCATTTGCGCCCGCATAGAAACGATCATGTACGAGTTATACCTCAAACAGTCCGGTCCGCAATACATTCATAATCTGATGATAAAAAGGAGCGGCGTCAGCCAAGACAGTAATTGATATGGCGCAAACAGGATAAGCGGTCTAAACGGAGGAAGAATCATGACTTTGATCAATATGGAGGATTACGGATGGGTTTCAGCCTGGCTGCCTGATGGCATCCCCGGTAGTCTATATCTGGGCCGGGTCATCACCCAGTCCAAGGATCTGTACCGGGTGGTAAGCGAACAGAGAGAAGTGACTGCCGAGGTGGCGGGGAAATTCCGTTTCCAATCTCTGCTCGGGTCCGACTATCCGGCGGTAGGCGATTTCGTTTTGATGGACCGTGGTCAGGATCTGGCCGGACATGCCATCATTCATAGGGTCGTGCCCAGACGGAGCGCTTTCATCCGCCGGGCCGCCGGCCGAACCCAGGATGAACAGATTGTGGCCGCTAATATAGATACGGTGTTCATCTGTATGGCGGTAAATAACGATTTCAACCTCCGCCGGGTGGAGCGCTACCTGGCCATCGCCTGGGACAGCGGCGCCCTGCCGGTAGTCGTGCTGACCAAGGCCGACCTGGCAGAGGATATGGAAACAAAGGTCAGCCAGGTTCAGGCAGCAGCCATAGGAGCGGACGTACTGGTGACCAGCAGTATGAGCGAGGATGGTTATACATCCATCCTGCATTATATCAAGCCCGGAAAAACAGTGGCTTTTATCGGTTCATCAGGGGTGGGGAAATCCACTCTGATCAACCGCCTGCTGGGCAGTGAAGCCCTGGCAACCCGGGAGACCCGCAATGATGACAAGGGCCGGCACACCACCACCCGGCGGGAATTGATCCTGCTGCCTGGGGGCGGGATGGTTATCGATACGCCAGGTATGCGGGAGATAGGTCTGGATAGTGCTGATTTGGCCAGGACCTTTGCCGATATCGATGAATTGGCGTCCCAATGCCGCTTTTCCGACTGCACTCACCAACGGGAGCCAGGCTGCGCAGTTCAGGAGGCCATTTTGGCAGGAGTAGTGATCCCGGAACGGCTGGAAAACTATCAAAAATTAAAGAAGGAAGCCCGCTATGAAGGTTTGAACTCCCGCGAGATTGAGAATGTCAAAATCAAAGAGATGTTCGCCCAAGTGGGGGGTGTTAAAAACGCCCGCCGCCTGGCCAAAGAAAAAAATAAAAATAAGCACTGAATTAGTGTAATAAATGTACCGCTTATTCGTCATATTAGGCAAAGAACAATCAAGGAGGCGGTAGTCATGAAAAAGGTTTTTGCTCTGTTGTTAGTCCTGCTTTTCAGTCTGTCGTTGCTGGGATGTTCACCGGCTCAGAACAGCCCTCCCGCCCAGAATAATCCGGCTCCGACTGCGGAACAGGAGCGGGAACAGGTTAAGACGACGGTGACCGCCTTCGGGCAGAAGTTACAGATGGTTTCATTGACGGCCCCATCCGAACAGGTGCGACAGCAGATGCAGGAGAATTACGGCGGCCTGGTAACTCCGGAACTGCTGACCCAATGGCAAAACCAGCCCGACCAGGCGCCGGGACGGGCGGTATCCAGCCCCTGGCCGGACCGGATCGAAATAATGAGCATCGAGAAAACCGACCCCAAATATACGGTCAAGGGTGAGATCATCGAGATGACCAGCGTCGAAAAGACCAGTGGGGGAGCAGCGGCCCGGCAATCCATCGATCTGACCCTGGTCAAGTCGGGCGACCGCTGGCTGATCGATTCGGTCATGCTGGGCACCCGGCACAAAGAAGGCGCCATATTATATCAGAACGCTAAGTACGGCTTTGATTTTATCCTGCCGGCCAGCTGGCAAGGGTATAAAATCGTCGATGAAGAGTGGGAGGGGAGGGCTATAACCGGACCTTCTCAGGGGCAGATAATCAGCAAGGGTCCCAAGCTATCCATTCGCCATCCCCAGTGGACCCAGACCCAACCCCGCCAGGACATACCCATCCTGGTATTTACCCTGGATCAGTGGAATTCCTTACAGAAGGAGGAGCTCAGCATCGGGGCAGCCCCTATCGGGCCCAAAGAATTAGGCCGTAACTCAAAATATGTATTTGCTCTGCCAGCCCGCTATAATTACGCTTTCCCCACCGGTTTCGAAGAGGTGGAAGAAATCCTGGCCGGTAATCCTTTGCAACCGAAATAGGGTTGGCCGATCCGAGACCACTCATTATGGTAAGGAATTGTTTCCTATATGGTATGCACACTATACTGACTGACGTTAAGCAACAGCGTGGAAGAATGTATGGAATTGTTTCATAAATAATAGGTATGCATAATATACTAGCTGACGTTAAGCGACAGCGTGTGAGCCAATATATTCATGCATACCTTATTGTCGATAAAAATGGTTTCAGTGTTCGGGCTGTCCTCAAGTTAGTGACCAGCAGTGATTACAAGGTCAAGTTGAAAGTCCAGCAACTTACTGCTTTGAAGCTAGCGCGGATTAGTTAGAGACCACTGAAAACGCAAGGATTTGTTTATAGGGTATGCATAATATACTGGCTGACGTTAAGCGACAGCGTGGAAGCCAGTATATTCATGCATACCTTGTATCGATAAAATGGTTCAGTGTTCGGTCGGTCCTCAAGTTAGGGGTCAGCAACGATTCAAAGCCAGTAACTTGTGGGACAGTCCCCTTAGCCCGGCAATCAGCCGGGCTATTTCTTTTGTCCCGAAATTTTAGTAAAATTAACCCTATCCACATATTTGCCGGCGCTTGAGCGGGATAATATCTGCAGGCACTCCGGACATTAATTTTTTCAACCGGGAAGAGGTGACATGGATGGGCAAATTCACAATTATCCAGGGAGATATCACCAAACAGCAGGTCGATGCCATCGTCAATGCCGCCAATAATTCATTATTGGGGGGCGGCGGAGTGGATGGCGCTATCCACCGGGCGGCCGGTCCCCGGTTGCTGGAAGAATGCCGTACCTTGG
>CAZOMS010000166.1:0-5072 GCA_964580805.1 uncultured Syntrophomonas sp.
TGCCCAACATCCCAAAGGAAAAGGTGCGGCAGATAACCATGCGCAACCTGGCAGCCATTGAAAATGGCAGCCGCGATTTTAGACTGTAAACGGAGGCAAGCTATGAGTCTCAATGCGACACCCGCGGCGGAAAGAGTGCATATTGCCTTTTTCGGGCAGCGCAATGTGGGTAAATCAAGTGTGGCCAACGCGGTGACGGGGCAGAACATCGCTATTGTTTCCGATATTAAAGGGACCACCACCGACCCTGTTTATAAGGCGATGGAGCTTCTGCCCCTGGGGCCGGTGATGATAATCGACACCCCCGGCTTTGATGATGAAGGCGAGCTGGGCCGCTTGCGGGTCAAGAAGACCCGTCAGGTATTGAATAAGACCGATGTGGCGGTACTGGTGATCGATGCGGCGGTGGGCCAAAGCCCGGCCGATCAGGAATTGATAAAAGACTTTCAGCGCCGCAATATCAACTACGTAGTAGTTTATAACAAGTCGGATCTGGCCGGTGAGCCGTCGGCTGCCGCCGGGGAGGGGATCTGGGTCAGCGCCCGCACTGGATTCAATATCCAGGTATTAAAGGACCATATCGCCCGCCTGTCGCTCATCGAGGAGCCCAGCCGCCGCATCGTAGCCGACCTGCTGGAACCGGGCGACCTGGTGGTGCTGGTGGTGCCAATCGACTCGGCTGCGCCCAAAGGCAGGCTGATCCTACCTCAGCAACAGACCATCCGCGATATTTTGGAGGCCGATGCCACCGCGGCAGTGGTCAAGGAAAGCGGGCTGCGTTCTGCTCTGGCCGGACTGGGTCAGAAGCCCCGCCTGGTTATCACCGACAGCCAGGCTTTCGCCCAGGTGGCCAGGGACACCCCAGGGGATATTTTGCTCACTTCGTTTTCCATCCTGTTCGCCCGTTACAAGGGCAGCCTGGAGATAACGGCGCATGGGGCGGCGGCGGTAGATCGGCTGCAGGACGGGGCCCGGGTATTGATTTCGGAAGGCTGTACCCATCATCGCCAGTGCGACGATATCGGCACCGTCAAGCTACCCCGCTGGATGAGACAGCATACCGGCAAGGAGTTGAGTTTTGAGTTTACTTCCGGGACTGGCTTTCCGGAGGACCTCACTCCATATGAACTTATTGTCCATTGCGGTGGCTGCATGCTGAATGAACGGGAAGTAAAATACCGGCTGCAGTGCGCCCGCGAGCAGGGCGTACCCATGACCAACTATGGTATCCTGATTGCATATATGAACGGTATCCTGCCGCGTGCCCTGGAGCCATTCCCGGATATGGACCGGGTTCTAGTTGGATAGCGTCCGGATAGAGATCAGGTGGAGAGGACATGACCGAAGCGTTGGGGCAGGGACGGCAGCGGCGATGTTGTTTGGTGGTCTGAGAGGGTTTTATCCCTCTTTCTTTTTGCCCGCCGACGGCGAGCCCCGTCCCGCCGACTATACGCCCGTCAGTCATGGATCCACCGTACGAAGCAAGACACGAACTTGCGCTCGGGCGGGTAAAGGTCCCCTCAAACCATAGGCCAGCCTCCCAATCCCTAAAGCATATTTGGGATGCTGTGCGGAAAAAAGGCAGCTGTGCAGTATAATAGGGGTATAAGGAATCTTGGCCGTTTGCGGCCTTGGCATAAGCAGCGACAAGTTTTTGCGCTGAGGGAGGTTGCATTGATGCGGATTATGACCACCGGACAAGTGACCGACAACTTCTATATTCTGGGCAGCAGTGCCTATCCGGTCTACGTGCTGGACATGCCCGACAAGCCGATTATTTTCGAATCCGGCATAGCCTGCGCCGGGGAGGTGTACGTGCAGGCAATCCGTGCCCTGTTGGGGAACCGGCAGCCGGCTTACCTGTTCCTCTCCCACGCCCACTGGGACCATGCCGGCTCGGCCGCCTATCTGAAACAGGCCTTTCCCGCCATGCAGATTGCGGCTTCATCGCTGGCGGCGGAGGTATTGAAACGACCCGGCGCGGTGCAGATCATCACCCAGCTCAACCTGGACGCAAATGACTTGGTCAAGTGGGAGTCCGGTTTTGATCGCGCCAGGTTAATCAAGCAGCCATTCCAGCCTTTTGCCATCGACCTGGAACTCCGGGATGGGCAGGTGGTGGAGATAGATGAGACTACCAGCATTCAGGTGCTGGCCACTCCCGGGCATACCCGTGATCACCTCAGCTATTACCTGCCCCAGCAGAAGATACTGGTGGCGGTGGAGTCGGGCGGGTATATGAGCAGTTCCGGTAAAATAGAAGCCGAATTCGTGGCCGATTATGATGGCTATATCACCTCATTGGGCCGATTGGCACAGCTGCCGGCGGAGGTCCTGTGTCAAGGTCACAACATGGTGTTTACCGGTCGGGACGAGATAAAGGAGTTCTTCGCCCGATCTATGCAGGAGGCGGTCCTGTACAAGTACCGAATCTGTGAACTGCTCAGGGAGGAGAACGGTAACACTGACCGGGTGGTACAAAGGATGAAGGCGGAACGCTACGACCAGGTGGAGGGATTCAAACAGGACGAATTCGTATACACCTTGAACCTGACCGCCCAGGTCAAGCATATTGCCGGCAAGTATGTGTAACAGCGCCACAGCCTTCGGGACCAGCCATGGAAAATTATCATGGATCTGCTGCACGGTTTTTCCGAAAATGCGCATGACATGACCCGTGCCAGTTACTAATATATCTATAGAGGGATGGCCATCTGAGGCCGAATGCCATACTTGAACTATAGTTGAAGACAATCGTGAGATGGGGAGAAGGAGGGGCCGCCAAGCTGCTCCTGTTTATTGCCGGGCTGTTGCTTATCTTGGATGCCTATCTAATGTATGCCAAAAAGCCCAATCCCATTAAAGGAATGCCGTTGCCTTGTCCGATATCCATTGGAATCTTGGGCCTGGGTCTCCTATTTCTGGTTGTAGGGCTTTAACTCCATCGGATTTACAAGAAGTAAACCCGCTCCTTCCAACCGGATGAAGCGGGTTCTTCCAACTGTGTTCTGAACGAGCTAGATCAGCTTGTCAGCTTTCAAGATCTGGTAGAGTTTGTATCCCCCCGAAATATTCCTGACGTTCTTGCCATGCTGGCGCAGGATACGGGTGGCAATATAGGAGCGCAGGCCCACATGACAGGAGGCTGCCACCATCGTGTCCTGGGGAATTTCACCCAAACGGCCGCGCAGTTCATCCAGTGGTATATTGACCGCTCCTTCGATTGGTCCCTTCTCTGCCTCGCTTTCAGTCCTGACGTCGAGCAGGAACATTCCCTTTTGCTTTAATTCCGGTATGTCCAGCCAATCGACCGCGTCCACGTCGCCGTTAATGATGTTGCCGGCCGCATAGGCCGCCATGTTGACCGGATCCTTGGCCGAGGAGAAGGGTGGGGCGTAAGCCAGTTCCAGTTCCTGCAGATCGAAAACGGTCATGCCGGCCCGGATGGCGGTGGCCACAACATCGATGCGTTTGTCCACACCTTCATAGCCCACGATCTGTGCTCCCAGCACTTTGCCGGTATCGGGAGTGAACAGCAGTTTGAGGGTCATCTGGGTGCCGCCCGGATAATAGGTGGCGTGGGGGAAGGGATGGATTATACAGGACTTGAAGTCTATGTTCATTTTCTTAAGGATTTTGGCGTTGGCGCCAGTGACCGCGCACACCATGCCCATGATCTTGACAATGCCGGTGCCCTGGGCACCGTTGTATTTTTTGGCTCGACCGCAGATGTTATCGGCTATCATACGGCCCTGGCGGTTGGCGGGACTGGCCATCGGCACCAGTGCATCGCGCCCGGTTACGAAATCACGCACCTGGATGGCGTCGCCGGCGGCATAGATGAAAGGATCGGAAGTGCGCAGGTACTCGTCCACCAGGATGCCGCCGGTGGAGCCAAGTGCCAAACCGGCCTGGCGGGCCAGACTGGTCTCGGGTTTGACCCCGATGCCCAGCACTACCATCTGGGCTGGTATAAGAGTGCCGTCAGCCAAGTGCACACCTTCAGCTTGATCGCTACCCTCGATAGCCACCGCCTGGCTGTTGAGGTGCAGCTTGATGCCCTGCTTGAGCATGTATTGATGGACGATGGCTGCCATTTCACGATCCAGTGGACCCATGACCTGATCGGCGGCCTCCACCACATGCACCTCCACTCCGCGTTCATGCAGGCCCTCCGCCATCTCCAGGCCAATAAAGCCGGCTCCGACCACTACCGCCTTGGCCGGTTGCTGGACATCGACATACCCTTTGACCAGGTCGCTGTCGGGAACGTTGCGGATAGTGAAAACGTTGGGCAGTTTGACGCCAGGGATAGTGGGAATTATGGGCGACGCACCGGGGGAAAGAACCACGTAGTCATAGCCCTCCCGGTAGGTCTCGCCGTTGGTCAGGTTTTTGACTTCTACCTCTTTGGCTTCCGGGAAAATGCCTACTACTTCGCTCATGGTGCGGACATCGATATTGAAGCGGCTCTTCATGGCCTTGGGGGTCTGCACCAGCAGGCTGGATCTTTTGGGGATCACTCCGCTGACGTAGTAAGGCAGGCCGCAATTGGCGAAAGAGATGTATTCGCCCCGCTCGAACATAACGATCTGCGCTTCTTCGTCGAGTCTCCTCAGACGGGCGGCGGCGCTGGCCCCTCCGGCCACTCCGCCAATAATTACTACCTTCATGATATCCCTCCTTAAATTATTTGCTTGAGTCTCGATAGTGGCTGTTTATTGATAAATATGGGCAGATTTAGTTTGGCTAAATCCTCATCATCTTTATGTATACGACTGTATTCTGGCAAAGAACTGGATGATATGCAGGGCTTACTTGACCTTGGGAGGATCATTCTGATAATCTGCATTCCTTTTTTATGGCCAACAGATCTGCCTGTGTTCCATGAACTGCCGATCCTGCTGTCTAGTCTTATATAGTCTCGTATTGCGTGATCAGGCTGTGGTCCTTGACCATTCCGATAGCCAGAGAATGATGGAAGGAGATGACCATGTCGATCATCTCAGGTTCCGAAATTGTCTTCCGGACTATCCATTGGTTGACTGCATAATTGATTATGGCCAGAGTGG
>CAZOMS010000167.1:0-5069 GCA_964580805.1 uncultured Syntrophomonas sp.
CCGGGCGGGGCAGCAACTTCCTGGCCATTCAGGAGGCTATTGAAAATGGTCAATTAGAGGCTGATATTTGCCTGCTGGTATCCGACCAGGCCCAGGCTCCGGCATTGGAGCGAGCCCGCAATCTGGGAATAAAAGCCCTGTTTATAGATCCCAAGGCTTTCCCGGGCCGGGACGCTTACGAGTTAGAACTGGTTGGCCACCTGCAGGGAGAAGAAATAGACTTTTTGGTCCTGGCCGGCTACATGCGGCTGGTGGGCCGAGTCATCCTGACTGCTTACCAGGATCGGGTGCTTAATATCCATCCTGCTCTATTGCCGTCTTTCCCGGGATTGCATGCCCAGCAGCAGGCAGTCGAATACGGGGTCAAATACAGCGGTTGCACGGTGCATTTGGTTGACCAGGGCATGGATACCGGGCCCATAATTCAGCAGGCGGTAGTGCCGGTCGAGGCAGATGACACGGAGGACAGCCTGGCGGAACGCATCTTGGTGCAGGAGCACCGCCTTTACTGGCAGGTGCTGCAATTATTGGCGCAAGGCCGGGTTTACATAGAAGGACGCAAGGTACACATAGTTTAGGAGGTTGAAATACTATGAAAAGAGCTCTAATCAGCGTATCAAACAAGGACGGGGTGGTGGAATTCGCCCGGGGCCTGGAACAGTTGGGATACGATATCATATCGACCGGGGGCACCTTCAAAACCCTGCAGGAGGCGGGCGTCAAGGTGCGCCAGGTGGCGGACGTGACCGGATTCCCAGAGATCCTGGACGGTCGGGTCAAGACCCTGCATCCCAAGATCCATGGTGGCATCCTGTGCCGCCGTATCCCTGAACACCTGCAGCAAATAGCTGACAACGCCATTGAACCCATCGACATCGTGGCGGTCAACCTCTATCCCTTCCGGGAAACCATAGCCAAACCTGATGTGAGTCTGGCCGAGGCCATTGAGAATATCGACATCGGCGGGCCTACCATGGTCCGATCGGCGGCCAAGAACTACCAGGATGTGGTGATTATCGTCAAGCCAGAATTCTATCTACCGGTACTGCAGGAACTGCAGACCTCCGGCCAGGTCAGTGAGGCCACCAGGTTCCAGCTGGCCCGGGAGGCTTTTTCCCACACTGGCGCCTATGATGCCATGATATCCTCATACCTGGCCCGCCTGCAGGGTGTACCTTTTCCGGACAACATGGTCCTGGCCGGGGAGAAGGTTTATGAACTGCGTTACGGTGAAAACCCCCACCAGAAGGCAGCCTTTTACCGCAGCCTGGACCCGGGCCTGGGATTGGCCGATGCCCGCCAACTGAACGGTAAGGAGCTGTCCTATAATAACATCGTCGATATCCAGGCCGGCTGGTCATTGGTCAAGGAATTCGACCAGATTGCCTGTGTGATAATCAAACACACCAATCCCTGCGGAACTGCGGTAGCGTCTACCCTGGCCGAAGCCTATGAAAATGCTTTTGCGGGCGATCCGGTTTCCGCATATGGCGGCATAATCGCCTTCAACCGCACCGTAGACCTGGACACCGCCCGCAAAGCGGCGGAGCCCTTCATGGAATGCATTATCGCCCCCGGCTATGAGCCCGAAGCCTTGGCGGTGCTGCAGGCCAAGAAAAACCTGCGCCTGCTGGAATTGCCGATAGCGACCGCTGCAGAGATGCAGGTCAAGTCGGTGGAAGGCGGATTCGTGGTGCAGGAAAGCGATCAGGGCCAGGTGGATATAGATAACATCCAGGTGGTTACCAGTAAGGCGCCTACCCCGGGGGAACTGCAGGACTTGGTTTTTGCCATGAAGGTGGCCAAGCATGTCAAGTCCAATGCCATCGTGGTCGCCAAAGGAGGCATGACCATCGGGGTCGGGGCGGGGCAGATGAACCGGGTGGGTTCCGCCGCCATCGCCCTGCAAAACATCGAAGCCTGCCGGGGTGCGGTGATGGCTTCCGATGCCTTCTTCCCCTTTAAGGATACCGTGGAATTGGCGGCCCAGGCTGGGATCACCGCCATCGTCCAGCCCGGCGGTTCGATCCGCGACCAGTTGAGCATCGAAGAATGCGACCTTCATGGGATCAGCATGATATTCACCGGCATGCGTCATTTCAAGCATTAAGAGCAGGAGGCGAACGAGCTTGGGTATGAGAGTATTGGTAATCGGGTCCGGGGGCCGCGAGCACGCCCTGGTGTGGAAACTGGCCCAGAGTTCCAGGGTCGAACAACTGTATGCCGCCCCGGGCAATCCCGGGATGGCCGCCCAGGCAGAATGCATAGATATAAAAGCTGATGATATCGAGGGCCTGCTGGATTTCGCCCAGCAGAGCAGGATCGGCCTGACCGTAGTGGGGCCGGAAGCACCGCTGGTCAAAGGTATAGTAGACGCTTTCCGGTCGGCCGGATTGCAGATCTTCGGACCCACCGCGGCCGCCGCCCGCTTGGAAGGCAGCAAGGTGTTTGCCAAAAATTTGTTTAAGAAGTACAGTATACCCACCGCGCGTTTTGAGGTTTTCGACGATGCCGCCGCCGCCCGGGCCTATGCCGCCACTTATACCGATCAGGGATTGGCCGTGGTGGTCAAGGCAGATGGGCTGGCAGCCGGCAAGGGTGTTGTGGTGGCTGCCGATCAGGCGGAAGCCGAAGAGGCCATTACCAGCATCATGCAGGACAAGAATTTCGGGGCCTCGGGGGACCGGGTGGTGGTGGAGGAATGCCTGGTGGGACAGGAATTGAGTTTCTTTGCCATCAGCGACGGCCAGAATTTCGTCCCCCTGCTGTCCGCCCAGGACCATAAGCGGATCTTTGATGGCGATGAAGGCCCCAACACCGGGGGCATGGGGGCCTATACCAACCCGCCCCTGTATACGGCTGAGCTGCACCAGCGCATCGTGACCGAGGTTATTCAGCCTACCATTGACGCCATGCGCCAGGAAGGCTGTCCCTACACCGGGGTTTTATACGCGGGGCTGATGATAACTGCGGAGGGTCCCAAGCTTCTGGAATACAATGCCCGCTTCGGGGACCCGGAAACCCAGGTCCTGATGCCGATGATAAAAAGCGACCTGGTACCGCTGCTGGAAGGATCGGCCCGGGGAGACCTGACCGGGATTCCGGTGGAAATAGAATCCGGAGCCTGTGTGGGGGTGGTGCTGGCCTCGGGCGGTTACCCCGCCTCTTACCAGAAGGGCAAGGTCATAGAGGGGCTGCCCGACCTGGCTCCCGGGACCATTGTCTTCCATGCCGGCACGGCGCTGCGGGATGGGCGCCTGGTAACCGACGGCGGCCGGGTGCTGGCGGTGGTGTGCCGGGGCGGCAGTATCCGCGAGGCTATCGACACCGTTTACCGGGAGGCGGCCAAGATAAGGTTCGAAGCCATGTATTACCGCCGTGATATTGGGCGGAGGGCATTGTCATAGCAACCTGGTTGACTGATAATTTAGAGGACGATCGGGGACGGTTCGTGACCCCAGAAAAAGTACCTGTTTTGTCATCCGGAGGAGCCGAAGGCGAAGAAGGATCTCATCAAAAAACCCGTATTACTTATACAGTTGTAAGATGCTTCGCTAACGCTCAGCATGATACATTAAGACACTTTTTCAGTGGTTTTGGACGATTCTCCTGATTGCCGGAGATCAAGCATAATCTAAAACAATATTGGGGCGATCAAAAGCATGCAAGTGACTTTGCAGACTATCAAAGACAATCCGCTGGTCAACGATTATTTGAAGATAGGCAACACCTATATCGGTAATATAGGGGCTCTGGAACATAATGTCCAGCATGCCGAATACACATCCGACTTGTGTCGTGATATCCTGGCCCAATTGGGATGTCCCGAACGGGAGGCGGAATTGGGGGCCATCGCCGGTTATCTCCATGATATCGGCAATCTGGTCAACCGTTATGGACATGGCATGTCGGGAGCCTTGATGGCTTTCGACATACTTATGGATATGGGGATGGAACCGGAAGAGATAGCCACTATTATCGGCGCCATCGGCAACCACGAAGAGCATGCCCAGGGCCAGCCGGTCAATAACGTGGCCGCCGCCCTGATCCTGGCCGACAAATCAGATGTGCATCGCACCCGGGTACGCAAGAGCGATTTCGCTGCCTTCACTTCCCGGGACCGGGTAAATTATGCGGTGACTCATTCCGGGCTGGAAGTAGAAACGGAGGCCAGGACCATAATAATGAGGTTGGAGATCGATACCCAGGTTACTTCGGTAATGGAGTATTTCGAGATATTCCTGACCAAAATGCTGATGTGCCGGCATGCCGCCGAGCATTTGCGCTGTGAATTCAAATTGCTTATAAACGACACCCGGCTGTTATAATAAGCGAGTGAGTGTTGGCAAGAATCAGGGATCATAAGGAGTTGGCTATGAGGAACAAAGAAATACCCAAGGGTCTGCGCGATTTGCTGCCGGAGGAGATGAAGACCCGGCGCCGTCTGGAAAGGAAAGCGGCGGAACTGTTTGCCTCCTGCGGTTATGATGAGGTGCTGACCCCTACCTTCGAATTCCTGGAGGTAGTTGAAAAGGGCGGCAATATCCGTGAAAAACTGTTTTTGTTTATGGACCGGGAAGGCGGTATCCTGTCGCTGCGGCCCGAGATGACCGTATCCATAGCCCGCCTGGCGGCTACCCACCTGCAGGATGAGATGCTGCCCCGGCGCCTTTTCTATTCGGCCAATGTATTCCGTCATGTGCAGCCCCACCTGGCCCAATACCGGGAGTTCTGGCAGACCGGCATAGAACTCTTGGGGGCTGCCGGACCCCGGGCCGATGCGGAAGTTATCGCCCTGGCGGTGCAGGTTATGCGGGAGTTCGGCTTGGATAATTTCAAGGTCAGCCTCAACCATATCGGCATATTTAATTCCCTGCTGGACATGTGCGACATCGAACCGGAAGACCGGGAATTGGTGCGACGCCTGGCCACCAAGAAGGACCTGGTGGGACTGACCGAAGCCCTGGACCGGTTGCCGGCCGACGACCTGCTTAAAGAGACCATTGCGCTCCTTCCTACCCTGCACGGGGGGCTGGAGGTTGTGCATAAACTGCCCTATTTAGAGAAAA
>CAZOMS010000168.1:0-5050 GCA_964580805.1 uncultured Syntrophomonas sp.
GGCCGCAATGATCCTGATTTTACCTGGGAGCAGCTGGACAAGGTAGAAGCCATCAGGAAGTCAGCCGGGTTGTAACGCAGAGCAGTATCAAGCGGTTTAACCGCATTGTGAGCAGGCAGACTATTTTTGGACAGACCAAGCAAAAAGGCGGGTTTCCCGCCTTTTGTTTATCATTCAGACAGGACTGGTTAGCACCAAATCCAGGCGCCGGCGGGGTGACAATATTGAAAACGGTGGAGCTGATTATTAATCTGCCAACCAGCAAATTGAATACCACCTTCACCTATCTGGTACCGCCCCCATATGAGGACGAAGCGGTATTCGGCAAAAGGGTGCTGGTGGATTTCGGGGGCCGCCGGGAAGAAGGGTATATTGTAGCCGGGGACCGGCGCCCGGCCGGGGAAGAATTAAAACCAATATTAAAAGTGCTGGATACCGACAACGTATTCGATCAAGGTCTGCTGGCTTTGGCACGGTGGATGGCAGACTACTATCTCTGCCCCCTGGCCACTGCCCTGAATCTGATGGTGCCCAAGATCCTGCGCCATAAGAAGGGCCGTATCTATATGGCCGGAATTGACGAATTGGAATTCGAACAGCTGGTCCGGCAGGGAACGAAACTGGATACCAGCCTGATGACCCATCTCTGGGAGTCGGGCGGATTAAGCCATAGCCAGATTTTGAAGCACATAAATGAAGCGCAGCTGCAGGATTGGATTGAGCAGGGTTATCTGATCAGCACCGGAACCTACCGCCTGGGCCGCCGGGTCAGCCAGCCGCGCTCCTATAGGCTGGGCGATTTTGATGTGGACAGCGATATGCCAGCACTGCGCAAAAGGGCTCCCCGCCAGGCAGCCATCCTGGAGATGCTGCTGCAAAATGGCTCACTCGATGAGGGTACCAGACGTTCCGATCTGCCCCCATCCAGCCTGAAGGCCCTGCTCGATAAGGGATATATCCGACTGGAGCAAGTTCCGGCGGCAGCACCGGCCGAGGTGGATCTTACCAGTGAACAGGAATGGGCCGCGGCCCGGATCAGGAAGGCACTTAAAAGCGGTGCCCGAACCGAGTTTCTCCTGTTCGGAGTGACCGGGAGCGGCAAAACCGAGGTATATGTCCAGGCCGCCCGGGCTGCTATCCAGCAAGGGCGCGGAGTCCTGGTGCTGGTCCCGGAAATCGCCCTGACCCGGCAGCTGGTAGACGTGTTCGCCTCCCGTATTCCGGATCTGGCCGTGCTGCACAGCGCCATGGCGGCCGGGGAGCGTTATGAGGAATGGCGTCGTATCAAGACCGGTGAAGCCCGGCTGGTGCTGGGGGCAAGATCGGCAGTTTTTGCGCCGGTATCGAACCTGGGTTTGATCATTATGGATGAAGAACAGGAGAGCAGTTATAAACAAGAGGAGAGCCCCCGCTACCATACCCGGGAGGTAGCCCGGCATAGAGCCACCCAGGAATCTGCGGTTATGGTTCTGGGCAGCGCCACTCCCAGCCTGGAAACATTTCATGCGGCGGTCACCGGTTCTATACAATTGCTGCCGCTCGCCTCACGAATCGGAGGCGGCCAGATGCCCCGGGTATTCATAGAAGACCTTAAGACAGCCTTCAAAAATGACTCTCGTGGCTATTTATCACCATTTCTGCGAGAAAAGATCGGTGCCAACCTGGACCGGGGAGAACAAGTCATCCTGTTTATCAACCGCCGGGGTTATTCACCTATGACCGTCTGCTGGGAATGTGGCAGCATTGCCGCGTGCCCCTCCTGCTCGGTGGGGATGACCTATCATAGTGATATTGGTGAGAATGTTTGTCACTATTGCAACCTCCACCTGCCGGTGGAGAGCTGTTGCCCGGTATGCGAGGGTACCCATCTGCAGCTTATCGGCTCCGGCACCCAAAGGATCGAGGAGCATATCAGGAACGTCTTTCCTCAGGCGGTAGTAGCCAGGTTGGACGCTGACAGCAGCCGCCGCAAAGGCGCCCAAAAATCTATCCTGGACGGAATGCGCCGCGGACAGATAGACATCCTGGTGGGAACCCAGATGGTAGCCAAAGGACTGGACTTTCCCAATGTGTCATTGGTGGGCGTCATCGATGCCGACGGAATGCTCAACCTGCCCGATTTCAGGGCCGGGGAAAGATGCTTCCAGCTGCTGGTGCAGGCAGCCGGTCGGGCCGGCCGCAGCCAAATCCAGGGGGAGGTTGTCATACAAACGTTTAATCCAGATCATCCTATAATTAACCTGGCAGCCGGCCAGGATTTCCAGGGTTTCTACGAATACGAAACCAATTTGCGGAGCATTCTCGGTTACCCTCCGTTCACCCGACTGTTAAGGCTGGTGATCAGCGGGGAAGACGAATCCGCGGTTCAGGATACAGCTATTAAGGCAGCCCGTTTCATCGAGGAAATAATCGACGCCAGTGAAGCGAATATCACCGTGATCGGCCCGGCCTCATGCCCGATTGCCAGGATACGCAACCGTCACCGGCACCAATTAATGGTGAAATGCCGGGATCCGGCCTTATTGAGAAGCGTTGCCGCATATATTATGGCCAGACCCTCGGGTAAACATGTTAGAATAGACGTAGACTTTGATCCCATAAGTACACTATAAGGAGGGCAGGAATGTCTGTCTATAAAGTACTCACTGACCCTAATCCAGTATTGCGACAGAAATCCGCGGAAGTAAAAAGGATCAATGCCGGGGTGCTGAGAGTATTAGAAAATATGCGCGACACCATGTATTTCGCTGAAGGAATCGGCCTGGCGGCTCCCCAGATCGGGGTGTCCAAACGGATCATCGTGGTGGACCCCGGAGAGAACTACCTGGAGATCATAAACCCGGTGATCGTATCCCGTGAAGGAGAGCAGAATCGCAGCGAGGGATGTCTCAGCGTGCCGGGCAAAGTTGGGTGGTGTAATCGGGCCCGCACCGTTAGGGTTACCGGTCTGAATGCGTTGGGTGAGGCTATCGACTTGGAAGCTGAAGGTTTATTGGCACTGGTCCTGCAGCATGAGATCGACCATCTGGATGGAATCCTTTTTCCGGATAAAGCTATTCGCATGAGGATTGATGATTTTTAACCTGATAGGGAGGAGAATTGGATTGAAGGTAGTTTTTATGGGAACTTCCGATTTTGCCGTACCCTCGCTGGCCAGACTGATTGAACACCCCTACAGCTTCGCAGGCGTTGTTACCCAACCGGACCGTCCCCGGGGGCGGGGTAAAAAGGTTACTTTTTCCCCGGTCAAGGAACTGGCGCTCAAGCATGGGTTGGAGGTCTTTCAACCTAACCGGATAGGAGAAAGCGACAGTATCGATGTCCTGCGGGAATGGGAACCGGATGTGATTGTGGTCGTCGCCTACGGGCAGATTCTTCCCCTGGAGATCCTGGATCTGCCCAGGTTGGGATGCATAAACGTGCATGGTTCCCTGTTGCCCCATTATCGCGGTGCCGCTCCGATTCAGCGGGCCATCATGGCTGGGGACAAGGTGACCGGGGTCACCACCATGTTTATGAACACCGGATTGGACACCGGCGATATCATACTGCAGACTCCTATCGAAATCGGCACCGAGATGGACTTTGGTCAGATCCACGAGCGGTTGGCCCAGGCCGGCGCCGACCTGCTGCTGGACACTATGGCGGTTCTGACCAGCGGGTCCAACCCCCGCCGCAAGCAGGATGACCATCGTAGTTCCTATGCCCCCCGTATCAGTCGGGAGGAAGAGAGAATAGATTGGAAGCAGGACGCATTAACCATTAAGAACAAGATTCGGGCTCTAAGCCCACAACCCGGCGCCTACACCTCATTGAGGGAGCATCGTTTCAAGATCTTCCGCAGCCAGTTGCAGGATGCGGATTTCAGTGCCAAAGCAGGCGAAATAGTAGACATCACAGCCGATGGATTTGTAGTCCAAACCGGTCGGGGGATGTTAGAAATACTGGAGGTTCAAAAGGAAGGCAAAAAAAGGATTTCCAGCCGTGACTTCATGAAAGGATTTGACCTGGAACCGGGGGAGGTACTCTCTTAGGGGGTGCAGCAGTGGTAATAAAAAAGAGGATCTATATAGGTCTGCTGATGGTCAGCATGTTTATGGCCGTGAGTCTGGTGGGAGCGGTTTGGTTCCTGCTGCAGAAACGGGAATTGTTGGTGGGTCAGGTTTTACTCACCATAATCGTGGGCTTGGTGGGAGCCATATTCATACTGGTCGGGGTAGGCGTACTGGCGATCGTTATTATGATCATAAAGTCGCAAAGCATCCCGTCCCTAGAGACATTTACCCGGATAGCCAATGAAATACTGTTTCCGGCAACGCTTTTGACCGGTCGCCTGGCCGGCATCAGCAAGGAAAAAATACTGCAGTCCTACATTGCGGTCAACAATTACCTGGTAAAGTCCAGGAAACTGTTGTTGGAAGGTCCGCAGGTGATGATATTGCTGCCTCACTGCTTGCAAGATTCCAAATGTCCGCATAAAATAACCATGGACATCAGCAACTGCAAACGTTGTCATAAATGTTCTATAGCCGATCTGATAGAATTGGGGGAAAAGTATCACGCGGTGGTCAAAGTCGCTACCGGCGGGACCCTGGCTCGTAAGTTCATGGAAGAAACCAGACCTCGCGGAGTGATAGCGGTGGCCTGCGAGAGGGATTTGTCGATGGGCATTCAGGACGCCGCCCAGGTACCGGTCATCGGGGTTTTGAACCGCCGCCCCCACGGCCCTTGCGTCAACACCAACGTGGTGGTGGCAGATGTGGAACTTGCCCTGCAGTCAATTTGTAAAGGAGGATGATTACATGGAATATTTGATATTTATTATCCCGGCCTTGCTGATCTCTCTGTATGCTCAGTTCAATATTAAATCAACCTACAAGAAATATTCCCAAATCAGGTCCAGCCGTGGAACAACCGGGGCCAATGCCGCCGCGGCGTTGCTGCAGCGCAATGGTTTGGGCGGCAAAGTGGCCATTAACCAGATCCCCGGCGATCTGACCGACAATTATGATCCCCGCAACAATACCTTGAATCTGTCCGAAACCGTACA
>CAZOMS010000169.1:0-5032 GCA_964580805.1 uncultured Syntrophomonas sp.
GCATTACCGACAGGATCTCCAGTATGGGGGCCAATCTGCTCACCGTTTCAGCCGGGGGCGGTTATGGCCCTATCCGGGGGGCAACCACCGCCCAGCTCACCAACACCGATGCGGAAGCTATCAAGAAACTGCCGCTGGTGAAAAACGTGGCGGTCGAGTCGAGTACCTCCGGTACAATCTCATATGGCAGCGCTACCTGGTCGACTACCGTGGATGGAACCTGGCCGGAATTGATGAGCATCAAGGAATGGGATACCGTACAGGGTTCCTTTTTTACCGCCGAAGACGACAGCAAATCCAACCGGGTGGCGGTGCTGGGCAGTACCGTGGCTGAAAATCTATTGCCGGGAGTGGCGACCCCGGTGGGGGAAACCATCAAGATCAATGGAATCTCCTTCACCGTTATCGGGGTTCTCGCAGACAAGGGCAGCACCATGGGCAACGACCAGGACGATATTATCTATATACCGCTCAGCACTCTGCAGCAGCGTATGATTGGAGGCGAAAATGTACGTTCCATCAGCGTGCAGGCCACCAGTGCCGAAGCCTTGAATCCCTTGAAAGAATACCTGACCACCCTGCTGCGCCAGCGGCACCGCCTGGCGGAGACTGCCGATGACGATTTCCGTATCCAGGATACCACCGAGTTACTGGCCACGATAGAGGATACCACCGCCATGCTGTCCTTCCTGCTGGGCGGTATCGCGGCGGTTTCATTATTGGTCGGGGGTATCGGCATCATGAATATTATGCTGGTGTCAGTAACGGAACGGACCCGGGAGATCGGTATCCGCATGGCCATCGGCGCTACTGGCGGAGCCATCCGTACCCAGTTCCTGATCGAATCCTTGGTATTGTGCCTGATCGGGGGGATTATTGGAGTGGTTCTGGGATGGGCCGGAGGTCTGGCGATCACCAGCCTTACCGATCTGAACATGAAGATAGCGCCCTGGCTGGTGTTTCTGTCCCTGGGATTCGCCACCGCTATCGGTTTGTTTTTTGGTTATTACCCCGCCAACAAAGCAGCCCGGATGAATCCCATCGACGCCCTGCGTTTCGAGTAGCCGTCCAGGGGTTTACACCTCCGGCCAACAGTGGCTATTATAAGGACATGGACCGAAATACGAGGTAAGATTATGCAGCCATCAAAAGGGATCCGAATTCTGGCCGTCGATGACGAACCTCATATATTGCAATTCCTGGAACTGGGACTTAAGAACGAAGGTTATGACGTTCGCTGTGCCGACCATGGCTTGGCAGCGATCACAGCCATGGAAGAGTTCAAGCCCCAGGTGGTGATCCTGGATGTCATGATGCCCGGCATGGATGGATTTGAAGTGGTGCGGCAGCTCAAGAAGATGGATAATGTGGCGGTAATCATGCTGACCGCCCGGGATGAGGTCGACGATCGGGTGAAAGGCCTCTCGATAGGGGCGGACGACTACATGGTCAAACCCTTCAGTTTCGAGGAATTGCTGGCCCGGATAAATGCCCGCCTGCGCAACCAGTTTCCCCACCTATTCGGGGAAGTGATCCTGGGCCCCTTCAGTATCGATGACCGCCGCCGGGAGATTAAGCTGGATAATCGCATCCTGGAATTATCGCCTACTGAATATGAACTGCTCAAGTACATGGTATTGAACCATGGTCTGGTGCTGAGTAAAAAGCTAATCCTGGACAAGGTGTGGGGCTATGATTTCGGCGGGGAGGACAACATTGTGGAAGTCTACGTGCGTTCCCTGCGGGAGAAGCTGAATGATAAAGACCATCGCCTTATCCGCACCCTGCGTGGTTCAGGCTACCGGGTGGATATATGAAAACGGCTCCCACCGATAAACCCGTCCCTGCAAGACTGGGATTCGATTCCCTGAAATTTCAGCTCTTGTCGCGTTCGCTGATAATTCTGGCGGTGCTGTTGGTATTTATCGGCATCATCCAGTATATTTTCATGCGCGACAACACCTACAGGAACATGGCCATCAGCCTCCAGGGTCAGGTTCGCAGCATTACCCCGGCGACATGGGCAACACTGTTGACCGGTGCTGCCCCGGAGACTGAGGAAGAACCCAGGCCGCCGGTCATTTTCATGCCGGGAACCAGCCTGGCCTTGATCGACCAAGAGGGAAATTACACCCTGCTTATCAGCGATCACGGATTTCAGCCCCCGTCTCTGACCGCGGCACAAAGAAGTCAATTAATGGATCGGCGCAGCCGCCAGTTCTATTTACTCGATAACACCGGAGCCGAAGAGCAACTGGTAGTGACCGCGGCAGTGGCCGGCGAATCCGGTCAACCAGTGGGCACCGCCATCATCAGCACCCGCACCGCACCTCTTAAGGAACTGCTCCTGCGCCACATGCTGGTGTTTATGGCCCTGGCCTTGGGGTCGTTGCTCATAGGGTTGCTGACGTTCCGGCCGGTACTGCGGAGGACCCTGGTTCCTTTGTCCAACATGGTGGATACGGCGGCCCAGATCGACGCCGGCAACCTGGATCGGCGTTTTCCCACCCACCAGGGACAGGTGGAAGTCGATCGCCTGGCGGAGTCCTTCAACGGGATGCTGCACCGATTGGAGGTTACCTTTGCCGCAGAAAAGGAGACCCAGGAGCAGATGCGGCGTTTCATCGCCGATGCGTCTCACGAATTGCGCACCCCGCTGACTTCAATTCTTGGATTCCTGGAGGTTCTGCAGAGGGGGGCGGCCAGCCAGCCGGAGCAGCTGGAAACGGCCTTGCAGAGTATGCACAGCGAATCCCTCCGGCTTAACAAACTGGTCCATGACCTGCTCCTGCTCAACAAACTGGACCGGACTCCCAACGCGGAGATGGAGGTTGGGTTCCTGGACCAGACCTTGCGGGAGATGGATGCGCAGCTGCGCATTCTGGCCGGAGACCGCCGTTTGGTCCTCACTATCCAGCCTGATTTGGAATACCGCTACAATCCCGATCAAATCAAGCAGGTGGTATTGAACCTGTTTCAGAACGCAGTGCAGCATACCGACCCGTTTGAGGGAACCATACGGGTATCACTGCTCAAAGCCTACGAAAAGATACAACTGGTCATCCAGGATAATGGTCCGGGCATCGGTCCCGAGCATATTACTCATATCTTCGAACGTTTCTACCGCAGCGACACCTCCCGTAACCGCCGGGAAGGGGGCGCTGGTCTCGGTCTGGCCATCACCAAGGCCATCGTGGAAGGTCACGGCGGCACTATCCAGATAAGCAGCAAAGTAGGGGAAGGCACCAGAGTGCAGGTTTCATTTCCCGAGGCCGATATGTGGTCAGGCCAGGCCGTCCCTGGTGGTCGGGGATGATTTACAGCATTTTTCAGGTGCCTGGGTGTTTTGTTTTAATTGCTTGAACAGCAGAGAGGAAGTGTGCATTTTATTTCAGGGTCAATGCGAATGTTGATGTTCGCAGTCTTGGCCATAAGCTCACCTCCCTGCACTCCCTATTATCTCCCATTGTACGCACGACACCAATACATCGTGAATCCAACACTTTGGTCGGGGCTAGGATGCGGTGTCCTGATTGGATATAGCGTAATTCCGGAAACTCTACTGGACCTCGTCTTCATATTGAAAAGAGGCTGTCCCGAAGGGCTGGCCTCTTTCACATATGCAGGAAAATGAGTTTGAGATATTCTGTTGTGCAAGCGCCATATCGGATAGCTTTTAGTTGACAATATCTATCCAAAAAAGTTTATTCGTCGCGAGTGTCTTTTTGTTGAATAAGCTGTATCAAACTATCCAACTTGTTTAATAATTGCTCCCTATAACGAATCTGCATTATTAAATACCAAACAAATATTATTGCAATGGCAATTGGGCCTACAATACTTAGCACAGAATAAACAAGAACATAGAGGTTCGCCACGGTATGGCCTGATTGGTCAAACATTATACCATTCATCCAAATACCTCCGCTTTTGCTTATTTTATCGTAAACTTCTATAAATGTGTTAAACAACATTATGGAATACAATGTTAATTAAAACCTCTATCCCATGTATATATTCCATCTGCTTGGACCAAAGCATCTAAGTATGGGTAGGCCCCCCCTGCAGGACATGAAAAATATCCCTCACAATACTGATCATATGCATAATAGTTAACAACATAATATCCATACTGATCATTAATACCCTGATAAGTCCATCCGTACTGATCACCACCCGAATAAATGTTTGCAAAACAATTGTAACTGAGGCTTGTTATTCTGGTTGTATCCCATGCCCAGTTTACTCTCATGTTAAATTTCCAGAGATCGATGCCAAAAGATGAGTTGATGATCCAGAAAACTACACTAGTGCTTCCCGGAGTAAAATTTCCGGTTGTTTGTACCATGGTTAATTCCGACCTTAATTGATCAGGTTGGGTAGATAATTGTTTAGTCACCACAGAGCCCAACTCAGGAGAAACAATATCTATTGATTTAAGTGCCGTAGGATGCCAGTATAAGTGCGCACCAGCCTCTTTTTGGTCAATGGCCCATTGTATTCTCTCTTTTATTTCCTTCTTAAAGTCATTATCACTCATTGCTAATAGCTCTGACTCACGTTCAGTCGTAGTTTCTTGGATGTTATCTGTTTGATTATTATCTGGGTCTTCAACTCCGCATGTATAAAAGGTCGGGGTGTACAAAATTTCAAGTTTTTGTTCTTTTGTTAATTGGCCAGTTTGTGCAAATGCTGGTGTTATGGCAGAAATAGAGAACACTATGGCAAGTAAGCAGGCTAAAAAGACATTCATTTTTTTGTTCACAAATTTTTCACAAAACATACTTCCACTCTCCTTAAATTTGTTTTCAAAGTCATCTAGATTATTATTACTTCCCCTAGGCATCATCTCCCTATATCTTTATTTGGGATAAGAATGTTTTTTGAGTCCCCCTTCCAATATATATTGGCCGAATTCGTTGTAGTCACTCTATAAAATGGCCAGATTCCCTTCCACTTATTCTAATTGCCAGTCTCTAATATTCGAATAACCGTTATATATAGAATAGGAATTATTCTCCTTCAAAGAATT
>CAZOMS010000170.1:0-4954 GCA_964580805.1 uncultured Syntrophomonas sp.
TGGTACTTAGTTATAGCCTGCCCCTGGCTGAAATCCTGGTGGATTTTTTTGACGGGCTGAAATCGAGAACCAGGGGTTATGCCTCTCTGGACTATGACCTGCGGGGCTATGAAGCATCGGATCTGGTGAAACTGGATATTATGCTGAATGGGGAGGCGGTCGATGCCTTGAGTACCATTTGCCATAAGGACAAGGCGTACTATCGGGCCCGGGCTCTGGTGGAGAGACTGCGCCGCATCATTCCCCGCCAAATGTACGAGGTGGCCATCCAGGCCTCCATAGGCAACCGGGTCATTGCCCGGGAGTCGGTAAAAGCCATGCGTAAAGACGTACTGGCCAAATGCTATGGCGGGGATATCACCCGTAAGAAAAAACTGCTGGAAAAACAAAAGGAAGGCAAAAAACGCATGAAGCAAATCGGGCGGGTGGAAGTCCCCCGGGATGCCTTCATGTCAGTAATGGAAATAGACGGTGACAAGAAATCCTAAATCAATGGGGATCTATGTGCACATCCCGTTCTGCCTGAGCAAATGCAGTTACTGCGATTTCTACTCCCTCCCCATCGACGATGCCGGGATGTTCGACCAATATTCCAGCTGCCTGGTGGAGGAATTGACCCGGCGGGCGGCCGATTATCAACTCCCCTTCGCCAGCATTTATCTCGGCGGCGGTACCCCCAGCCTCCTCGCTCCCCAGCATATCGAGCGCATTATGAATACCATCTATGAATGCTATAAAACCGGAAGCGATCCCGAAATCACCCTCGAAGTAAACCCGGCCACCGTGAACCGGGTGGATTTGGAGGATTTCCGCCGGGCGGGCATCAATCGTCTATCGATAGGCGTACAGAGTTTTATTGACCGGGAATTGAAAATCCTAGGGAGAATGCACGACAGCCAGCAGGCCAGTCAATGCATCGATTGGTCTCACGAGGCCGGTTTTGAAAATGTCAGCCTGGATTTGATCTATGGAATACCCGGGCAGAGTAAGGAAGGCTGGCTGGCCAACCTGATTCAGGCGATGAATCATGAACCGCAGCATATCTCCACCTATCTGCTGCAACTGGAACCAGAGGTGCCGTTGGCCCGCCGGATCGCTTCAGGGGCACTGGCGATGCTGACTGATGAAGAAGAGTCGGATCTATATTATCTGGCCCGCGATTATCTATTGGCAGCCGATTACCGGCATTATGAGTTATCCAATTATGCCCGGAGAGGGCGACAATGCCGGCATAATATGGGCTATTGGGGAGTCGGTCCTTATTTGGGAGTCGGAGCGGGAGCGGTTAGTTTCGATGGACAGCAGCGCAGCATGAATCCCCCTTTGGAAGATTATCTGACCGCATTGTCCCATTCAGTTTTGCCGCGTCAGCAAATATTGGAAACCATGAGCCGGCGTGAGCAACTGGCAGAGGCACTGGTAATGGGATTGCGGCTGGTGGAGGGGATGGATCCGGAGGTACTGTGCCGTCGCTTCGGCGAGGACACCTGGCGGCCCTTTCAAATTATCGTCGATCGCTTGGCAGCACAGGATTTACTGGTCGTCGAAGCGAACCGGATCTATTTGCCTCCTCGGGACTACTTTGTTTCCAATGCGGTATTCAGAGAGTTTGTGGATTGATACTGAGGCTTGACAAGCGATGGTGCAAATGATATTTTTTAAGAAACTGATTTTAGCACTCGATTAGGGAGAGTGCTAACAGATCGGGTGAGTTTATGGAACTTACAGAAAGACAAAGACGAATACTCGAATCAATCATAAAGGACTATGTTTCCACAGCTGAACCGGTTGGGTCCAGGGCGGTGGTCAAAAAGCATGGTCTTAAAATCAGTGCCGCTACGGTCAGAAATGAGATGGCCGACCTGGAGGAAATGGGGTACCTGGAGCAACCCCATACCTCAGCGGGAAGGATCCCATCCGAGAAGGGATTTCGCTACTATGTCGACTTCATGATGGAAAACGAAACCCTCAGCGACGAAGAGATGGGTCTGCTCCATGAGGCTCTGGATGATCATATGCAGGAATGGAACGACGTAGTTCAGCGGGTGGGGCATTTCTTGTCCCAGGTAACCAATTACGCCTCTTTTATTATTGTGCCCGCCGTTAAACTGAGTCAGTTCCACAGTCTGCAGATCATTCCCATGCAGGAAGGGCAGGCTATTGTGCTGGTGGTGACCGACATCGGGATAATCCTGCACCGCCGGATCACCATCCCGCCGTCAATGCAACCGGATGAACTCAAAAAGATAAGCGACTTGTTCAACCGGGCTTTGCGAGGAAAGAGCCTGCATGAAATCAAAAGGAGCGACCTAATGGTTCTGCGGGATGAAATGAGGTACCGGCGCCAGGTTATAGACAAGGCCCTTGAAGCCATCGATAACCTTTTGGACCACTCCCAGGATGACCGGGCGGTGGTTACGGGTGCTCTTAACATCATAAAGGAACCGGAATTCAAAGATCTGGACAAACTGCATAAAGTTCTAACCATCTTTGAAGAAGACGGCCAGATCAAGGATATACTGCCCGACCAGATCAGTAAAGAAGTTACCATCAGGATTGGCAGGGAGAACAAATTCGAAGATATCAAAGGGATGAGCCTGGTTTTTGCCGGCTACAAGACGGCGGGCGAAATGGGTAAAATGGGAGTAATCGGTCCGGTGCGGATGGAGTACTGGAAAGCAGCCGGGACGGTGGAATCGGTCAGCCGGATCATAGATCAATTGTTGAACAGCCGGGGACTGAAATAAGATAGAATCGCGAACCTCTGATGTGACAAGGAGTTATGATGTCTGACAGTAATATTCATAAAGGTGAAACGGATGAGAAAATCCAGGCCCTGTTGAGTAATGCCAATGCGGCCCGCTTACTGGCCCAGACCATAGAAGGCACTATTGGTCCCAAAGGGCTGGACATTATGATGGTAGGAAGTCATGGTGATGTCGTAATCAGCAACGACGGGGTGACCATCCTTAAATTGATGGCAGTCAGTCATCCGGTGGCGCGGATGATTATTAATGCCGCCCGGGCTCAGCAGGAGCAGGTTGGGGATGGGACTACCACCGCCACCATCCTGGCTGGGACACTGGTGGCGGAAGGCGCCAACCAGGTAATTAAAGGTGTGCCGGTCACCCAGATAATCGAGGGGATCAGATTGGGTGTGGAGTGGAGCGTGCAGGAGGTTGAGGAGCACAGCCGCAGTGTCAATTCAATGGATGATCCGCTTCTATTCAATGTAGCGGTCACAGCCGGCCGGGGGCAAAAGGATATCGCCAGCCTGGTACTCGATGGAGCGAGAATTGTCGGGCAGCAAAAACTTTTGGATCCGGACTACCGGTTCTGCGATGCGGTGGTAGCCCGGGAAGGGGCCGCCAGTAAGGTATTTACGGGGACTATAGTCAATCGCTCCCCGCTTAATAAAGATATGCCCAGATTGCTGGAGGACGTCAGGATACTGGCGATAGATGACGCTCTGGCTCCAGAAGATATAGATAATGAATCCCGGCATACCGAAGCTGGATTTTTGCATTATATGGAGAACAAGAAGCGCTATGAAAGCAACCTGCGCAAGATATGCGGGATGGGCGTAACAATGGTATTGGCGGACCGCAGTATCGATGACATTGCCGAACAGATCTTTACCGAAGCCAACGTAATGGCGGTTCAAAGAGTGTCGCGGCGCGAGCTTGATATCCTATGCAAGCATAGCGGGGCCCGTAAACTCAAAAGGAGTGCTCTCAACCTTCCCAAGGAGCAACTTAATAGTTACCTCGGCCATGCCGCCCGGGTTCAAGTTGATGATAAGCTGGGTAATATTTCAGTGCTGGAGGGCGGCGGTCATGCCCAGGCAACGGTATTGGTGGGAGCGGCTACTGAAGAAGTAGTTGATGAAAAGGAACGCATCGCCCGTGATGCAGCCGCAGCCGTGCAGGCAGCCATCCAGAAAGGTATCGTGCCCGGTGGGGGGGCAATAGAAGTGTGGACAGCCCGCCAGTTGGAAAGCCGGGCTGGTGAGGTAAAGGGGATGGCAGCTTATGGGATCCAAACAGTAAGAGAAGCATTGCTGAGGCCCTTTGCGTGCATAGCCGCTAATGCCGGCTTCAATCCCTTGGAAAAAATAAGCCAGGTGATTGCCGAACAAAACCAAAGCAGCTCCAGCGGTATAACCCTGGATTGCGATAATGGCAGCATGATCGACGCCTTATCCTTCGGCATCGTTGACCCGGCCATGATCAAGATCCATGCATTGAAGACGGCCGGAGAAGTTGCCACCGCAATTTTGAGGATCAATACCATAATCAAGATGAAAGATGGGGAATTTAATAAACAAGATTCTTTAGAATAGAGGTGAGTAAAGACATGGCAGAAAATAATAAAGAACAGGTAAACGGAAACCCTGTGACGGCAGCTGAGGCAGCTGAACCCAACCGGTCAATTGAGAAGACGTCGGAAGAACGGCTTACTGAGGAACTACTTAAACATAAGGAAGAAGCCCAAAAGAATTATGATAATTATCTGCGTGCCCTGGCCGAAGTCGAGAACAATAGAAAACGCAGTATTCGAGACCGGGAAGAGTATATCAAATACGCCAATGTGGGCATGGTAAAAAAGATCCTCCCCATCATCGATGACCTGCAACGGGCCATCGCGGCAGCCCATTCGACGAAGGATAATGAAGGTATGCTGAAGGGCGTAGAGATGATCGCCGAGCGGCTGAATGAGGTATTAAAGACAGAAGGGGTCACATCTATCGAGTGTGTCGGCAAGCCCTTCGATCCTCAATACCATGAAGCCCTGACAGTCGAGGCCAGCGAACACCATCCTCTAAACACGGTCATGGAACAATTTCAGACCGGATATGTAATGCATGACAGAGTAATCCGACCCAGCCTGGTTAAGGTCAGTTCATAATATTTGGAGGTGTCTGGTAATGGCAAAAGTAGTAGGGATCGATTTA
>CAZOMS010000171.1:0-4928 GCA_964580805.1 uncultured Syntrophomonas sp.
TCTTTTAAGGTTACATATACATTGGCCTTGAACATTCCCATACCCCCTGAGCGCGGCGCGCATATTTGTTGACTAACCCAAGGCAGTCTCTATGCGGCGGACTACTTCCTGGTAGGCTTCCGCCTCCTGCCCCAGGTCCCGCCGAAAACGATCCTTATCCAATTTCTCCAGGCTTTCCTTATCCCAAAGTCGGCAGGTATCGGGGCTTATCTCGTCCCCCAGCAGCACCCGGCCCTCATAAAGGCCGAATTCCAATTTGAAGTCCACCAGTATTATGCCGATCGAATCAAAAAACCGGGACAAGATATCATTAATCTTTAAGGCCTGGGCTTGCAGGGAGTCAAGTTGCTCCTGGGCAGCCCAACCCATGGCCCGGACGTGATATTCGTTGATCATCGGATCATGCAGGGCGTCGTTCTTGTAATACAACTCGATAATGGGCAGGGGCAGCCGGAATCCTTCTTCCCGGCCGATCCGTTGGGCCAGGCTGCCTGCCACCACATTACGGGTGACCACTTCCACCGGTATTATCTGCAGACTCTTGACCAAGGTATGACGCTCGTCCACCGGCCGGAGCAAATGAGTCTCGATGCCTTCTTTCTCCAGCATCTGAAAGAGCAGATTGGAAACCCGGTTGTTGACGACACCCTTGTTGGCGATGACGCCCTTTTTGGCGCCGTCGAAGGCGGTGGCGTCGTCCTTGTACTTAATCAGATATTCCCGGTCGCTGCCGGTTGAATAGATCTGCTTGGCCTTGCCTTCATATAATAGTTCCCCGGTTGCCACTTTCCCCGGCCTCCCCACCGCTAATCAAGTCCGCAGCGTTTGAATATGGTATCTGCCTGGGCGGTATAAATGCCATAATTAAAAATGGTGTTTATCTCATCCAGGGTGAATTCCTTCATTATCATGGGATTATCCAAAACCAGATCCTTGAATCCAGTTCGTTCCGTCCAACTCTGCATGGCAGTGTCTTGGACCAGGTGATAGGCCTCTTCCCGCAGCATCCCTTTGCGTACCAGAGCCAGCATCAACTGCTGCGAAAAGACCAGTCCCAGGGTTTTCTCCAGGTTGCGGGCCATGTTGTCCTCATATACCACCAGTCCCTGCATGACCCCGATGAATTTCTGCAGCATATAATCGAGCAGGATGCAGCTGTCGGGGATAATGACCCGTTCCACCGAGGAATGGGTCAGATCGCGTTCATGCCACAGGGCCACATTTTCCAGGGCGGCCAGGGAATTTCCCCGCACTACCCGAGATAATCCGGCCACCCGCTCGCTCATCATGGGATTGCGTTTGTGGGGCATAGCCGAAGAACCCTTCTGGCCCTTCTGGAAAGGCTCCTCCACCTCCAATATCTCGGTGCGCTGCAAGTTGCGGATCTCAGTGGCCATCTTCTCCAGGGAACTGGCGATGACCGCCAGGGTGGTCATCAACTGGGCATGGCGATCGCGTTGGATGACCTGGGTGGATACCGGGCATATCTCCAGCCCCAGTTTCTCACACACGTATTCCTCCACCACCGGGTCCAGGTGGGCAAAATTCCCCACCGCACCGGAAACCGCCCCGCAGGCCACCACCGCGCGGGCCTGCTGCAGCCTGGTCAGGTTACGGCCGATCTCGGCGTACCAGACCGCCATCTTGAGCCCGAAAGTGGTGGGTTCCCCGTGCACTCCGTGAGTACGTCCTATGCACAGAGTGTATTTATATCTTTTTGCCAGGCCGCCAATAATATTCTTCAATGTCTCCAGCTTGGTTTTGATCAGGTCGGCCGCGTCCCGCATCTGCAGGGCCAGACCGGTATCCAGGATATCCGAAGATGTCATGCCCAGGTGAATATATTTGGACTCTTCGCCCACATACTCGCCTACGTTGGTGAGGAAAGCAATGACGTCATGGCGGACTTCATTCTCGATCTCTTTCACCCGTTCCACGTTGAAATCCGCCTTTTCCCGGATCGCGGCCACCGCCTCTGCCGGTAACCGGCCTGCTCGCGCCCACCCTTCACAGGCGGCCACCTCTATTTTCAGCCAGTTGCGCAGCTTGTTTTCCTCCGACCAGATGGCCCCCATTTCGGGCAGGGTATATCTCGCGATCATTACTGCTCCCCCTTGCTTTGACTCAGGTAGCCTTCAATCCCGAGTTGTTTCAATTGCCGATCCTTGGCCAAGACCCCGGCTGCCATCCGCGTCCGGTAATCGGCCATCTTCTCGTCCAAAGCCGCATCGCCCAAGGCCAGTATCTGCACCGCCAGCAAGCCGGCATTGGCACTGCCGTTGATGGCTACCGTGGCCACCGGGATGCCTTTGGGCATCTGCACTATGGAATAAAGGGAATCGACTCCGGAAAGGGTGCTGGTTTTTATCGGCACGCCGATCACCGGCAGGGTGGTATAGGCAGCGATAACTCCCGGCAGGTGGGCCGCCCCCCCCGCCCCGGCAATGATCACCCGCACGCCCCGGGCCTTGGCCTCCCGGGCATAATCAGCCGTCTCCTGGGGCAGACGGTGGGCCGAACACACCGTCACCTCGTACTCGACTCCAAACTCCTGCAAAATATCGGCAGCTTCCTTCATGATCGGCAGGTCCGAATCGCTGCCCATGATAATCCCTATAACGGGCATCCTGGTCCACGCTCCTTCGGTTGAATTATATTTCCACAAAAAAACAGATTAAGCCCAGTTAGAACAGGTTCATAAACGAAACCTATCCGCCTGGGCTTTTATCCCTATACGGTGTAGCGCCACGGCGCCTGTGTCACTCGGACCGGCCCACGGTAGAATCCATGCGGAACCCTAGACACACTTTCGCGTTTCTCGCATATATTCGATTTATCACCTAGATATTAGCAAAGCTTTCCCGCCCTGTCAACTTTATGGCAATCCGATGGCAGGCCACCTACGGCCGGTAAAGCGTGGTATCATCACAACCGTTCGAGACCATTGAAAAGTCCATTTGGCAGATATCAGGTATGGTTAATATACTGGCTTCCACGCTATCGCTTAACGTAGGCCCGTATATTATGCATACCCTAGAGCAATTTTTTATTTCCTGTGGTCTCAAACCGTCTCCCTAATACCGCTCATTCCATTAATCGGGGTGCAAGTTTGGGCCTAACATTGACTAATATTATATAATCAGTAGAAACAGAGTCTATGAGAAGTTGGAGCAAGAAAGGATGGTGCTTATGAGGCACAAGAAACTGCTGGGCCTGGCCCTGCTGGTAATAATGGCCGCCATGCTGGCTTTGAGCGGCTGCCAGCAAGCGGTGGAAACCACCCAACCTGTGAACCGGCCGACCACCAAGACGGTCACTCTCTATTTCAGCGATGATCAGGCCATGTACCTGGTCGGGGAGACCCGCGAGATTACCATCAATCCGTCCATCCAGATGGCAGCCAGCGAGGCTGGAGGGATCGTCAAGGAACTGATCGCCGGACCCAAAGGTCCTGGACTTATCGCCACCATACCGAAGGAGACGCAACTGCTGGGTGTGGAGGTAGCCGATGGCCTGGCCACGGTGGATTTCAGTGAGGAACTGCGCAGTAAACATCCGGGGGGAAGCAGCGGCGAACTGATGACCCTGTATTCGCTGGTCAACAGCCTGACCGAGGTGCCGGAAATAAAGCAGGTACAGATCCAGATCAACGGGGCGAGCCTGGATTCCCTGGCCGGGCATGTGGACCTGACCAATCCCCTGCCCCGGGATGAAAGCCTGATCAAGAAATAGCGGGGCACTCGGGGCATGGGGACGGTTCTTTTGCCTCTAATTGGCGATTTTGACTGCGTTACGTTTTTAAGCTCTGAGGCTATTCTGTTTACTTTCCCGGCTCCCTTATTCAGTGGTATGGAGATAACCCTGAGTTGAGGGATTAAGATCCCAGGCCTTGAAAACAAGGCAAAAGAACCGTCCCCATGCCCCGCTAGATGGGGCGGGTGGCGTTGCCAATAATCTTGCCCAGTTTGCTCTTGATGGGATTGCGCTTGACCTTCACCGTTTCGGGCAGGTCGTGCCGCATGGCCTTCAGGATGTCCTCGTCGCGGAGCAACTCGCCCAAGCTGGTATTGCGCTGGGTTATCAGCTTGACCAGGTCCTGGTCTTCCCACATGCTCATCTCCAACAGCTTGAGGTCCATCATGGCCAGGGTATCTTCCAGGATGTTAAAAAAATACATGGCGATGTTGTCATGAGTAGGCTCGATGATTATGTTAAAGGGATAAATCTCATTCAATATCACCCTATCGAAGGGCTGTAGGGTGGACGTAACCGCCGCCAGCACTTTGCTGTAGCGCACCACCGCAGGGGAATCAGCCTCCGGTTCGGCCACTTTCATCCGCACCTGCCAGCGGTGTTTATGTACCGGCACGGTAATATTTCCAAAACTCTGGCAATGCCGGGAGTCAATAAATACATCCAGTTCCATGGTTTCTCCTCCATCCGCGATCGGGACCGGGCGCCATTCGCCCGGCTGCCTGCTTCTAAATCCTGTTCTTGAACATCATCCCCAGCATCTTTCGAAAAGACGTTTCCGAATCGGCTGAAGACTCATGGTAAAGGCTCTCCCTGATCTGATTCAAATCATTCTCGCCCCGCAGAACCGCGTCGATATCCCCATTGCGGCCATGCACCTGCAGGACCAGGTTCTGCTTTTCCCACAGGCCGACCTCCACCATCCGCAGCCCGTTAACCGCCACCATGTCTTCCAGGCAATTGAAAAAATAACCGGCTACGTTTTCATGACTGGGATCGATATGGTCGAAGGGGTAGACCTCGTTGAGCAAAACATCATCATATTTCAGCAGAGTGGAGGTTACCGCCGACAGCAGCTGGCTGTAGGCAACTGCCTCATCTCTGGGAACCTCGACCTGCACCTTCACCTGCCAGCGATGCCGGTGATCCTGTTTGTTCCAGGGATCCACGAAGTG
>CAZOMS010000172.1:0-4898 GCA_964580805.1 uncultured Syntrophomonas sp.
CCCCCTATTAAACCAATTCTGGGCATGTATTATTACCTCACTTTCAGGAGTCTATTATTTTTCAAACAAGGCCTGGGCAAAAACCTCCGGGGAGAAATCCCGCAGATCCTCAAGGGTCTCCCCGATACCCACCATTTTGACCGGGATATCCAGTTCCTTGGCTACGGCCAGCACTATGCCGCCTTTAGCGGTGCCATCCAATTTGGTCAGGACGATCCCGGTAACCCCAGTGGCTTCTCTAAATATCTTGGCCTGGCTGATGGCATTCTGGCCGGTGGTAGCGTCCAGGACCAGCAGTACCTCCTGAGGCGCCTCCGGCAGCTCCCTTTCTATGACCCGCCTCACTTTGCCGATCTCTTTCATAAGATTGGTCTTGTTCTGCAGGCGTCCGGCGGTGTCGACTATCAATACGTCGGCTTGGCGGGCCCGGGCCGCGCTGATGGCGTCAAAGACTACCGCTCCCGGGTCGGAACCTTCCTGGTGCCTGATCAGCTCCACCCCGACCCGGTCCGCCCAGATCTGCAACTGGTCGATGGCCGCTGCCCTGAAGGTGTCACCAGCCGCCAGCATGACCTGCTGGTTTTTGCTTTTTAAGCGGTAAGCCATTTTGGCTATGGAAGTAGTCTTGCCGGCTCCATTGACCCCCACCACCAATATGACCGCCGGTTTAGCCCCGGTGATCTGCAGGGGTTCGGGGTGGGCTCCCAGCAACTGGGTGATTTCGTTCTTGATCAGCCCGGTTACTTCTTCCGGCTCCTTGATCTTCTGCTTGGCTGCTGCCGTCCTTATCTTATCAACCAGTTCCAGGGAAGTGTTCATGCCCACGTCGGCTTGAATCAGGATGTCCTCCAGCTCCTCCCAGAACTCGTCGTCCAATTTGCGGGAGTTTTTGATCAGGTTGTCGATTTTGTCCCCAATGTTTTTACGGGTTTTGGTCAGCCCCAGCTTAAACCTATCCATCAGGCTGACTTTGGCCTTCCGGGATCCCTCTTGGACCTCCTCATCCTGTCCGGCCTCGGATTCAGATTCAACTTCAATGGGCTCCGGGGTTTCCTTCCAGCCCGGTATGAGCTTATTGAAAATGGAAGGGCGATGGCTTTCGGTTGCCCCGGCCTCCTCCGTGTCATCATCGATGGGTTCCGGTTCATCCGGTTCCTGGTTAGGGATCTCAGGTCCCCCGGCTTCATTACTCTCTTCCTTTTTGCTCCTCTTGAATTTATCGAAAAAAGAAGTCGGGGAACCGTCTTCAGGAATCGGTTCATTTCCCTCGGTGTCGTGCTCGCTGCCGGCCTCCAAATTCTCAACCGGCGCGCTGGCCTCACCTTCTTCCTTCCTGGAGCGCTTGAATTTATCAAAAAGTGCCACCATTTCACCTGCCTAAAACAAATAATCCCGTTATCGGGTTCAGACCGCCATGCTGCGGGCATCCTCGTATTGTATGGACAAAACCGACGATATCCCTTCCTGGGGCATGGTGATGCCGTAAATGTTGCCGCCCGCTTCTATGGTCGCGGGTCGATGGGTTATCACGATGAATTGAGTATTCTGGGCCATGCGGCTCAGGAAACCGGCAAATCGCTGCAAATTCGCTTCGTCCAGAGATGCATCGATTTCGTCCAGGAGACAGAATGGGGATGGCTTGATCCGTAACAAAGCAAATATGAATGCTATACAGGTGAGGGCTCGTTCCCCGCCTGACAGCAGGTTTAATGACTGACTGCGTTTGCCCGGCATCTTGACCACCAGATCAACTCCTGCCGCCAGGTCATCTGCCGACTCTATCTCCAGGCTGGCATCTCCGCCATCAAAGATCTCCTGGAAGGTGTGGCGAAAGCTGGCATCCGCTCTGGCCATAAACTCACTGAAGTTGGTGGCCATGATTTTTTCGGTTTCCCGGAGCAGGCTTTCCAGGGATGCCTTGGCGACGCTAAGGTCCTCCGTCTGTTGGCTCAGGAAATCATATCTTTCCCTTAAATCATCATATTCCTTTATCGATTCAATATCAATCGAGCCCAGCCCTTCTATTGCGCTGCTCAACTCCTCGATCCGCTTGCGGGCCTCTCGCAGCTGGCGGAGGGTGAGTGAACCACGGACTGCCTCCATGCTCTGGGCTGGATACTTTCCCCGCCACTGTGCCTGCAATCCGGCCAGCTCTGTTTCCATACGGGCTATGCGGAGTTCATACATCCTCACCCGTTCCTGGACCTGTTCTATCTGCCGCTTGGTTTGGATCATTTCCATTTCAAGCTCAGTCAGCCGCTGCAGCTCTTGCTCATCTTCCCGGCGGCCTGTCCCAATGGCCGCTATCACCTCTTCCAGCTCCTGCTGCAGCTGGTTTATCCCGTCCAGTGAGGTTTCGATTCTCTCGAGATGAGTGCTTACCTCCTGTTGGAGACGCGTCTGCAAGTCATTGGCCTCGGTTGCCGATTGTCGATAGGAATTGCGGACCTGGATAAACTGGTCGATATTCCTGGAGTCGTTTTCCAGCTCCCTCTTTTTCATGGTTAATTGCTCTTGGCAGGAGGAATATCTCTCTTTCTTAACCTCCCATTCACGGCGGATGTTTTCCAGCTTCATCTTGACATTTTCACTCTGGTCGTCCATCAGTGTATTATGGGCGCGATGATCCTGATATTCTTCGACCAGCGTCTCCAACTGCGTCTGTATCTCCCTGATCATAACGTCCAGTTCACTCTTCTCCCGGCTATACTGATCCCTTGCGGCCTTGTTCTTGACTGTCAGCTCCAGCACCCGTGTCTCCTCTTGATTAACCATCTGCAACTGAAAATCCTGTTCTGCGCCGGCCCTTCTCAAATCCGCCAGCCGCATCTCGACTGCATTGGTTTGATTGGTGACCTCTTCCGCCCTTCCCCGGTTGTCTTCCTCCGCCTGGACAAGTTCCTGCAGCTGCTGGCGCAGGATTTTATCCTCCTGCCGCCGCTCCAGCATGTTGGGCTGTCGCTGGCCGCGGGTTCCCCCGGTAATGGCCCCGCTGGCGTTGATAATCTCGCCTTCCATGGTTACTACCCGGAATGGCAGATTGTATTGGCGGAAAACCCTGAAACCGGTGGTCATATCATCCACCACCAAAACCCGCCCCAACAGGTATTTGACCGCCAGCTCATCGGTCGATTCGTACTTAATCAGCTCATCCGCCCAGCCGGCTACGCCTGTTGCCCTCTTTAGTTCCTGCCTGACCCGATCCGGAATCCCCGTATAGCGCAAATTATCCAGAGGCAGAAACGTTATCCGCCCCCAGCGTTTCTTTTTCAGCAGTTCGATGGCCCGTCGGGCGCTATGGCTGGTCTCAACCACGATATTTTCCATACCCCCGCCCAGTGCAGTACCAATTGCCAGTCCCAATTGAGCTGGAACCTCGATTAGCTCCGACACCAGTCCCCGGAAACCGGTTATCTCGATTTCTCCCCGGTCCCGGGCCAGGAGCAGCCCCCGCACTCCTTCCGAATAACTGGCCCGGCTCTTTTCTACCTCCTGCCAAACCGACAACTTGCGTTCCAACGCCGCCCGCTGACTGGATAGGGACTTGTACTCCGCTTCCAGGCCGGCCCGGCCCTTTTCGTATGTATGCAGTTCTTGTTCGATTTCCCGCAGCGATTGTATCAATGTCTCCCCCGCCGCTGCAGCCGTTTGTTTTCTTTGCCGCAGCTCTTCCATCACCTTGCCCGCTGATTTCAAGGCAACATCACTTTCATCGACTCTTATCGAAAGCCTGTCCCGGCGCTCCCGCGCCTTTTTAAGGTTATCCTCTCCATCCACCACGGCGTTCTTAAGCTGCGTTTCCCGATTGGCCCTCTCGAATAACTGCTGGTTATTGCCGGCCAGGGCCTCCTCGCAAGCCGCCAGAGAGGCCTCGATTTCTCTGATCTCCATCTCCAGCCCTTCCAGTTCATGCTGTCTGGCTTCATACTGAAGACGCTCCCGCTCAAATGCGGCCGATTTCTGTTCGAGATCCTGCTCCAGTTTTCCCATCATTACCGTGTACTTTTCATAATCCTGGTGGGCAGCCTGAACGCGCTCGCGGTGATTCTTGATCCGCTCCTGGCTCAATTTGACCTCGGAGTTCATCTTGCTGATGGAATGTTCCAGTTCATACTTCCTATCCTTGACCTGGTTCAGCCTGGCCCGGCGCTCCTCCTGGCGCCCCGCCGCCTCGTCCCGCTGCTGGCTGAATTCCTCCTGGCAGATGCCTAATCGGCTGTATTCGGAGTTGTTTTGCTGTAATTCCTGCAGTTCGGAACCTAGTTTGCTTTCCAGCTGCTCGGCTTGATGGGCCATCACCTGCATATCCAGACTAATAAACTCTTCCCTCAGCTGTAAATAGCTGCGGGCCTTGTCAGATTTGCGCTGCAGTTCGTTTTTTCGGCTGCGCAGCTCGTTGAGGATGTCTTCCACCCGCAGCAAATCGTGCGATGTAGCCAATATGCGCTGTTGAACCTCATCCTTGTGCTGGCGATATCGAATAGTACCAGCTGCTTCCTCCAACATCAGGCGGCGGTCAAAAGGCTGGCCGTTCAAGACCCGCTCCAGTTCACCCTGACCAATGATTGAATAGCCCCTTTTGCCCAGACCGGTATCCATATACAACTGAGCCACATCCTTCATGCGGACTCTGGTCTTGTTCAGGTAGAACTCACTCTCGCCGGAGCGATATATCCTCCGACTGACGGTAACCTCGTTATATTCGATGGGCAGGAGCCCTTCGGTGTTGTCGACAGTTAAATCCACCTGGGCCATGCCCAAGCCCCTTTTCTTGTCGGTACCATTAAAAATAACGTCCTCGTTCTTGTGTCCCCGCAGGGAACGAACGTTGGCTTCTCCCAACACCCAGCGGACTGCATCCACGATGTTGCTCTTGCCGCAGCCGTTGGGGCCTACGA
>CAZOMS010000173.1:0-4866 GCA_964580805.1 uncultured Syntrophomonas sp.
TGCAGGATGCGAGCCCGGCCGTGCGCCCCTTCGCGGGTAAAGGAGATATTGCCGTCCTTCATATCAAAAGACGCCCCGATCTCCATTAGTTCTCTGACCCGGGCCGGTCCTTCACTGACCAACACATTCACGGCGGCGATGTCACACAATCCCGCTCCGGCCTCCAATGTGTCTTCCAGGTGCAGAAACGGCGAGTCCTCTTCGTGTACCGCCGCCGCAATGCCCCCCTGGGCAAGTCCGGTATTGGAGTCTTTGAGGGTTTTCTTGGTCAAGACCACCACCCGACCATGTTCAGAGGCCTTCAATGCCGTAAAAAGTCCAGCAATACCGCTGCCGACAATTAGAAAATCAGTGAAGAATAGGGGAGCGTTTGACTCCAACTCCCCTATATATCTCGTGGTAATCATTTTTCACCTTCATTGCCCATAGTAAATGGTCAGGGCATATTATTCCCTTTCCCCGGCTGGATAGATTCAAGGATAAGCGATCCGGACATAATTGTAACCTCTTGCCCATCACACAGGTTATTCGTATTTACCTTCACATGTCTGCTTGAAATTGTTCTTCTCATCCATAAACACTAATTTGGGCTTATGGGTCAGGCACTCTTCATCATTCATGATAGTATAACTAAGGATAATAATTACATCCCCGCGCACGGCAAGCCGGGCAGCAGCTCCGTTAAGACAGATTATACCAGATCCGCGTGCACCTTCAATAACATATGTCTCAAACCGGGCTCCATTATTGTTATTGACTATCGTCACTTTTTCATTTTCTATGATATCGGCCGCATCCATGAAGTCCTTGTCTATGGTGATGCTGCCCACGTAATTGAGGTCAGCTTCAGTCACTATCGCCCGGTGAATTTTGGATTTCAGCATGTAACGCATCATATTTACCGCACCTCCACAATCAGGTTATCGATCAATCTGGTGGTTCCGAACCGGACGGCCAGAGCGATCAAGATACTTCCATCGATCTCTTGCACATCCGCCAGGGTAGTGGCGTCAAAGATTTCGGCATAGTCAATATTGGCTTCGGGACTGGTTTCGATGGTTGCCTGCAACAGGTTCTTGACCCTGTCGGTATCTCTTTCTCCGGCCATGATGGCCTCCCGGGCATTCTGCAGCGACTGGCTCAAGACCAGGGCCTGGCTCCTCTGTTCGGGATTAAGGTAAACGTTGCGGGAACTCATGGCCAGTCCGTCCGCCTCGCGGACGATCGGCAGCCTGATTATCTGCAGCGGAAAGTTCAGCTCCCGGACCATCTTTTCGATCACCATGGCCTGCTGGGCATCCTTTTGGCCAAAAAAGGCCAGGTCCGGCAGGCATATATTGAACAATTTACTCACCACCGTAGTCACCCCCCGGAAATGGCCAGGGCGGGAACTGCCGCACAGCTTCTCGGTAATTTCGCCAGTGACTTCTACATAGCTACCATACCCGACCGGATACATCTCCCGGACAAATGGGGCGAACAAGGCATCAACCCCTGCCTGTTCCAGTAAACTACTATCCTTGTGCAAATCACGGGGATAATCTTCAAAATCCTCCCCTACACCAAATTGGATTGGGTTGACAAAAATTGATACTACTACAATGTCACAACGGGAACGTGCCTCCGCAGCCAGAGCCAGATGTCCCGCATGTAGGTACCCCATGGTCGGTACCAGACCGATGGTTTTGCCTTTTCCTTTCTGGTCCCGGCACCAGTTCTGAATATCATTAATAGTGTTGAATGTCAGCATATTGCCCCCCTGCCCCCTAATACAACCTTTCCAGTACATCATCTTTTATCGTGTAACTGTGTTCGGGACCCGGAAATGTCCCCGCTTCCACTTCGTTTTTATAATCGCCCAGCGCTTCCAATATGGCGGGACCCAAATCAGCGAACCGTTTTACGAATTTCGGGATATGTCCCTGGTTGATTCCCAACATATCATTTATAACCAGAACCTGGCCATCGCAGTCCTTACCTGCTCCGATGCCAATCGTAGGTACCGTGGCCGCTGCAGTGACCTTGGCTGCCAGCGGGGCGGGGACCCCCTCGAGAACTATTGAAAAAACCCCTGCTTCTTCCAGAAGCTTGGCATCCTTTATTAGCTTGCGGGCTGTCTCCAGATCTTTGCCCTGAACCTTGAAACCCCCGAATTGATTCACCGACTGGGGGGTAAGGCCGATGTGGGCAACAATTGGTATTTCCGCGTTGAGGATAGCTTTCACCACGGGAAGTCTCTCCTCGCCGCCCTCCAACTTAACCGCCTGGGCCCCGCCTTCCTGGATCAAACGCCCGGCGTTGCGCACAGCCTCTTCAATCGAAATATGATAGGACAAAAACGGCATGTCGGCCACTACCATGGCATTCTTGGAGCCCCTGACCACTGCCCGGGTATGATGAACCATATCATCCATTGTAACCGCGAGTGTGTTTTCATACCCCAACTGCACATTGCCGACCGAATCCCCCACCAAAATCATGTCTATCCCAGCCTGGTCCACAAAGACCGCCAAACCATAATCGTAAGCCGTCAGCATGGTAATCTTCTCATTTCTCGCCTTTTTATCCCGTATTGTAGCAGTAGTAACTCTAGCCACAATTTAACCCCCTTTTGAAATTGCTTTGGTTCTATTTATCATCCCCATCAGCATTGGGTCCGAGCAAATTCTGAAATTGAGCCATTCTGGCTTCATCTATAGTGCCTTTAGCCCTTGCTATGGGAGCGGTGTGGAATCCCAATACCCGGTACAATTCAACCATGTCTCCAGCCAACTCCCGCATGCATTCCAGGTGTTTGGTCACCGTGGCCATATCACCCCGGGCTATTGGACCGGTTAGGGCGGTGGGTATGCCCACTCGTTCGATATTACTCAGCGTGCCCCGCACCAAGGGCATCAAAGCCCGGCTGGACTGACCGGCTGGAATACCGGTTGCTTCCAATAACCTCGCCCCCAGGTCGATCAGGGTTACCAGATAGTTGGACACCACGCAAGCCCCGGCATGATACAACGGTTTGGCCTCCCCGGCGATAAAAAAATATTCACCGCCCAAGGCTTCCACCAGTTGGGTCGCGGTATTGTATGCTGCCTCATCCCCCTGTATGCTAAACACCGAATCAGGCAGGCTTTTTATAGCACCCTCCAGGTTCGCAAAAGATTGCAAGGGGTGAACCGATAGCACCCGAGCTTCAAATTCCCTGGCCTTACCCAATATCTCCGCTGAATAGGCCCCACTCATGTGGATCACGATCTGCCCATTTTGAAACGAGCCGCTGTCGGCCAGAGCATCTGCCACCTGACCAATAGCACTGTCATTGACGGTAATGAACAGTATTTCTGCAGAACCGGATAACTGGCCGGGATCTGAAAATATCCGACAGCCGGTTTTATCCACCAATTGGGTAGTTGATTCCGTATTTACATCATAAACCCCGGCTATATCATAGCCCTGCTGGTTCAGAATCACCCCAATAGCGGTGCCAACCACTCCTGCCCCAATAATACCTATCTTCTTGGTCAAGGATATCCCTCCTCACTTAAAAAAAGGGACGCAAAAATCTTCGACCCTCCCTGTCATTCCCCGTCTTGTTCTCTGATGAGATATAAGCAGTTCCTCAACAGGGGCGTCGAGGACATCCGATTTCTCTAAAGTTTTCGTAAGTCGCCCGTATCAGCGCTTTTTGTTAACCTTGCCAATACCTCCCCTATCTTCGACCCATCCGGAAAGACCAGTTCGGAGTCAATTTCCGCGAGCGGGATCAGGACGAACAACCGTTGTATCAGGAATGGGTGAGGAACCTTCAATTCCTCAAGGTCGATGATCTCCCTACCGTACAGGAGGACATCCAGATCTATATTCCGGGGACCCCAGTGCACTTGTCTCCGGCGTCCCAATTTAATTTCGATGCTTTGCAGTTGGTGCAGCAAATCCAGGGGGCTTAATTTAGTCTCTATCTCAATGACCTGGTTGATAAAATCATCCTGGTCCATTTTACCCCAAGGGGCGGTTTCATAAAGTGATGATTGCTTGCTTATTCTAACATCCTTAAGACCTTCAATAAGAAAACGGGCCCGGGCCAGGTTGGCTTTTTTATCACCCATATTCGAGCCCAGCCCGATGTACGCTTTGGTATACATTTTTTTCACCTATAAACTAGCATACTCGCACCGGGAGAGCAAGCTTTTATTCCCGGCTCCGAAATATTCTTACGGCAAAATATTCAAAATCGCCGGACACCGGGGCCTCGGGTTTGTAAACCGTCACCTCGATAGCCTTCATAAGTGGAAATGATGATAATAGGGCCTGGGCGATATTCTCGGCCAGAGCTTCAATAAGATTGCAGCGGGGAGCACTAACAATTCCCTCCACTATTCTGAAGACCCGGGCATAATCGATAGTGTCTTCAATCTGGTCGCACTGCCCGGCTTTGGACAGTTCCGCAAACATCTCCAGATCCACCCGGAAATCCTGACCCTGCTGTTTCTCCTGCTCATACAGGCCATGATAGGCCCGGAAGGTCAAGCCGCGGGCTATTATGCTATCCATGGGCCTTCCTCATCTCATCCGCCATCTGGACTGCCAGTCTGGTTTCCCTGACATCATGCACACGGAGAATACCGGCTCCATTCATAACTGCCATAACCGCCGCTGCCAAACTGCCTTCCAGGCGCTGTTCCACTTCAAGGCCCAGGACTTCCCCAATGAAACTTTTGCGGGAGACCCCGACCAGTATGGGCCGGCCCAGACTGCGGAAATCCTGCAGACGCCTGAGCAAGGTAAGGTTCTGGGCGGTGGTTTTGCCAAATCCCAGGCCGGGATCGATGATCACCTGCTCTAACCCTACCCCACCTGCCTGGGCTCGGTGGA
>CAZOMS010000174.1:0-4862 GCA_964580805.1 uncultured Syntrophomonas sp.
GCTCATCGGCCATTGGCAAGATTCCTACGGCAGTCTTATATACCGGGTTAGGCTTGGCTGTGTTCAATGCCCGTGATGTCAAGTCGGCCCTTTTCATACTGGCCCTGGCACTGGTCATTCTGATAATCGGATGGTATCTGGCTCGAAAATATTACAACGCGGCCCTGTCATAAATATGCCCGGAAAACCTGATTAAAAACCTGGCTCGTATGAGCAAAAAAATGTAGTGCATTAATGTCTGGATATCTCTCCAATGCATCTCGGTCTACATCGGCTCTTAGAGGCCTATACGGCCAAATTGGTTTCCCTGGCCTATTGTTGGCGCTTTGCTCTATCATTACACAAAGGGTTGTCCGTAAGTACCTGTTAACATTTTTCCGTTCGGCCGATGTTTACAAATTGAATGGGTCCCCGCCAGGAACCTGTCTTTTTCCCTTTGTTTTTCAATACCCAATCGCCAGCCCGAAGCTTCACAGCAATCCCTTGATCAAGAAGCTTTTTAGCTCCGATTCGGGCTTTTCGATTATATCGGTATCGTTAAACAACGCCTTCAGTATGGCGATTTTCTGTTTATCGTCGTTTTCCTTAAAACCTAAGATGCAATATGGTCCCTGGTTGCGGGAATTCTTAACGGTTACCAGGTCTCCTTCATAAAATTGTCTATCGGGAACTAGTCTCAACACCTTTACCACTCCCTGAAGAATTACCAAAATAATCTACTACAATATATGCTGCCCCGACACGGTTGGTTATATTTTTCAGCCCCGTTGTTCATATTGTTGAAAAAATCGATGGATAGTTGCAGGGGTCAAAATGTGGGTCAAAGGAAAATTTAGAACAAAAAAGCTGAAACAAAATGTCTCAGCTAAAGCGTTGTAACCGCCTATTTAACTGGCGGAGGCGTGTGCGAATCGAACACACCCACCGTGGGATCGCCACGACGCAAACCGGATTTGAAGTCCGGGCGGCCCACCAGGACCGATCCGCCTCCTCATGCGCGCCTATTGATTATATTATCAGCAACGCTCTTTGTCAAATGAGATTTTTGCACATTAGCCAAGCCCGAAAATAATGGGGTTTTGGAGGCACAGAAAAAGGACTTCACCCCCCATTTTGTCGAATTAATAAGTGACCAAACAAATTACTCGAAGGAGGCAAAGTCACTTATGAATATTCGACAGAACTGCATTTTCTCCTTTGAAGACGCCTTGAAAATGCAACCAAAATCCAGGCTTGAAAAAGTAATTGACACCCTCGATTTACAGCCAGTTATTGCCAAATTAAATAAACCTGATGATAAAAAAGCCGGACCCAAACCATACCCTGCCTATGCTATGCTGAATGCCCTGATTGCTATGCGGCTGGAGAATATGACGACGTTTACCCAACTGTTTGAACGGCTTACTCACGATCCTCATCTAAGGTATGTTTGTGGCTTCGAACCTTTTGGTACCGCGCCTAGCAAATCCTGTTTCAGCCGGTTTTACGCCAAACTTACTGAGAGCGGTGGCTTGGAAGAATTGTTTTCTTCTCTGGTTAAGCAAGCAGAGGAAATGGGTCTTCTCGATCTTACTGCCGTGGCAATTGATGCTACCAAGGTAGATGCCTATGAAAAGTCCGTTCCCCGCAAGAATATCGTTCAGGATGGCAAATCCGCTGATTGGGGCATTAAGAGCGATACCAACGGCAACCCCATCAAGTGGTTTGGCTACAAACTCCATATTGGCACCGATGTAAAGTCAGGACTTCCCATAGCAATTAAAGTAACACCGGCCAATTGTTCCGATTCCAGCGTAGCCTTGGATTTAGTGGATCAGTGTTGTTTAAACACTCATACCCCAATAGAATATTTCCTAATGGACGCTGGCTATGACCATAACGCAATATACTCCTTGATCAGAGATAAATACCATGCCCAGGCTATCATTGCCCTGAATAAGCGGGGTGCCAAACAGCCCCAAGCTGGATTTGACTGGGATGGAACCCCTATCTGCTCTGCCGGTTTTAGAATGGTATACTGGGGTTCTTGCAAGGGGGTCAATAAATTCCGGTGCCCCCATGTTATGAGCAAATGCAGCTGTCCTTTTGGCTCTGCCTGGTGTTCCGACAGCAACTATGGGATGGTAATAAAAACTAGAGTTAAGGATGATCCCAGATTGTTTTCAACTCCCCACCGGGGTTCCATGAACTGGCAGAAGCTTTACAATATGCGTACCTATTCAGAGCGGTGTTTCAGCCGCTTCAAGGAGAACCTGGGTTTAGAAACTGGGTTGAACGTAAGAAAAATCAATAAAGTTGAAACCCACGCTTACCTTTGTGCAATAACTATGATCGCATCTTTAATAGCAGTTAACCAAGCTAGCAGTCCCAAGTCTCTGGCTGCATAACTCGAATTTGTAGGGGTTTTAAAAAAACTAAACACCTTGAAGGGGGATAGTATGCCTTTATTACCGCAACCACCGTAATTTGACCGTTTTAGCTGGGCTGATCCGGTAATAATTGTTATTGCTTATTCAAGCAGCAATCTTCGATTGCCCGGTTAACATTATTTTTTTGAATTATGCAAAAGTCTCAAATAGCTCCGAACCCTCTGCGGCTTCGAATTTTCAGGCACTTGCTTCTGGCGACTCGATTACCGATTCCACCTCGTAACCGCTTTCTTTCAACTTCTGGACTACATCATCGCAATCCAGTTCCTCAATCCGAATAATCATCTTATATTTATCCCGTTGCCTATCGTAATAGGCTACTGTATTAAGAATATTCTTGCCCGCCGCCGCTATTAGCCCGGTTATTTTGGCAATAGTCCCGGGCCGGTCGTCAACATAAAGGTCAATACGGCTATGTTTCTTTCTAACCCCCAAAATGTCTATGAAGGCATCGAAAATATCAGTCTCAGTTACGATTCCCACCAACCTGCCCCCATCTATCACCGGCAAACCACTGACACGATGGACGCGCATCTTTTTGGCGGCCGTTTCTATATAAGTTTCTGGACTGATAGTAATTACTTCCTGTTTCTTGGGGAGGATATCCTTGATCTTGGTTTTGGCCAGCAGATAATTTAGTTCGTGTATGCTCAAACTGGTGGCCGTCGATGGCGCGGCCTGATTCAGATCGCTTAAGGTTACAATCCCAACTACCGCTCCTTTGTCCATTACCGGTAAGCGGCGGATATTGTTTTCTTTCATCAAGGAAAATGCCTCACTTATGCTCGTATCCTTATGGACGGTGACTACTTTGAGACTCATCCTCTCCTTCACTTTCATGCATCTGTCCTCCTTCACAAAACTGTTAATAGACTATACGAAGCCTAACCCCCCAGATATGCCTTCTTAACGTCTTCACTCTTAAGCAACTGTTCCGCAGTACCTTGCAGCACGATCTCTCCGGTCTCAATGACAAAGGCTTTATGGGCTATTGAAAGAGCCATATTGGCATTCTGCTCTACCAGCAGGATGGTGGTGCCACGCTCATTGATGTCCTTGATTATAGAAAATATCTCCTTGACCAACAACGGCGCCAAACCCATCGACGGCTCGTCCATCAACATCAGTTCTGGCCGGGCCATGAGCGCCCTTCCGATGGCCAGCATCTGCTGTTCACCGCCGCTCAGGGTCCCCGCCAGCTGTTTGCGGCGCTCCTTTAAGCGGGGAAATCGGGAATAAACCGTTTCCATGTCAGCCTGTATTTCTTTCTTGTCCCGACGCAGATAAGCGCCCATTTCAAGGTTCTCCACCACGGTCATGGTCGAGAAAACCCGTCGTCCTTCAGGTACCTGGGAGATCCCCAGCCCTACTATCTTTTCTGGGGCCACCTTGGTAATATCTGTCCCCTTATATATTATAGTTCCGTTCCTGGGGCGAAGAATGCCGGAAATGGTGTTAAGGGTGGTCGTTTTTCCCGCTCCGTTAGCTCCAATCAGGGTTACAATGCTACCTTGTTCGACTTCCAGGGACAATTTTTTTAGGGCGTGGATAGAGCCATAATAAACATCGATGTCTTTTATCTGCAGCATTAGTTAAGCTCCTCTCCTAGATAAGCCTCGATCACCTGCTTGTTGTTCCTGATCTCTTGCGGCAAACCTTCGGCGATTATCTGGCCGTAATCCAAAACATAGATCCTTTCACAGACCCCCATTACCAGGGACATATCGTGTTCTATAAGTAATATTGCCAAACCGAATTCCTGGCGGATCATCTGTATCATCTGCATCAAATTATTGGTTTCCTGGGGGTTCATCCCCGCCGCTGGCTCATCCAGAATCAGCAATTTAGGCTGGGTGGCCAGTGCCCGGGATATTTCCAGGCGACGCTGTTCACCATAAGGAAGGTTCTTGGCCAGCTCATCCCGCTTGTTTTCTAGTTTAAAGACTTCCAGGTACTTGAGCGCATCTTGCTCGATCTTGGCCTCCCCTTTAAAAAAGGCCGGGGTCCGCAATAACGCCCCTAATACGCTGTACGGCACGTATTTATGGCAAGCTATTTTGACGTTGTCCAGCACGGAAAGCTCATTAAAGAGCCGTATATTTTGGAAAGTCCGGGCCACGCCCTGAGCGCAAATATTATAGGGGGTCATGCCCACCAAATCCTGTCCCTGGAAGATAATCTGCCCCTGATCAGGTCTGTACACCCCGGTAATAAGATTGAAAACCGTGGTTTTACCAGCCCCGTTGGGGCCAATTAGCCCTACCAGCTCATCCTGTTCCATTTGGAAATTGAAATTCATAACGGCGCTTAACCCGCCAAAGGATTTATATAATTTGTTAATACTCAAAATGGTCATTTGCGCCCACCCCAAATCCTGTCCAAGGTCTGCCGGCCGAACTCTTTGTTGCCCATCAATCCTTGGGGTCGATATAT
>CAZOMS010000175.1:0-2802 GCA_964580805.1 uncultured Syntrophomonas sp.
CTATTCGCCCCGCCCCTTTTCCTTGATGGCTCTTTCTATATCCCGGCGGGCGGACCGCTCGGCAATATCCTGGCGTTTGTCATACAGTTTCTTGCCCACCGCTACCGCCAAGTTCATCTTGGCCTTGCCCTGTTTGAAGTATACCTTCAGAGGTACCAAAGTGTAGCCTTTTTCTCTCTGCATAGCCAACAGGCGTCTTATTTCACTCTTGTGCAGGAGGAGTTTCTTGGGCCGCTTGGGGTCATGGTTGAACTGATTGCCTTGCTCATAAGGACTGATGTGGAAGTTGTACACCCACGCTTCCCCATCCTTGACGGCCGCATAGGCATCCTGGAGATTGGCTTTGCCCGCCCGCAAGGATTTAACCTCGGTGCCAACCAGCACCAGGCCGGCTTCATAGGTATCCTCTATATGATATTCGTGTCTGGCCTTCCGGTTCTCAACTGCAGCCGGCAGGCCTTTCTTTTTTTTCATCGGTTTTCTCCAGTTGGGCTTGAATTATACCCGCGGCTTCGATAAATAAACCCTCGCACCGGGAGTTTAGCGCCCGGGCCAGGGTTGGCTGAACAATGCTTCTTTATTATATAGGAGGGCGGTCCGGCCAGTCAATGTGTTCCACCCCCGTAAAGGGTCGAAATCCCCACATTAGCAGACCAGTTCGAAATCGATCTTTACATCATCTACATCTACTCTAACCAGCAGGACCCGTACCTGGTCCCCAATAGCATAAGTCTTGCCGCTGTAGTTGCCGGTCAGCGTATAGTTGCGGTCATTGAACTGATAATAATCGTCGTGGATGCTGGATATGTGAACCAGACCCTCAACCGTATTGGGCAATTCCACAAAGAACCCGAAGGCCAGCACCGATGATATGGTGGCATCGAACTCCTCGCCAATAAACTGCTGCATGTACTGACATTTTTTGATGGCCACCAAATCACGCTCCGCTTCCTCGGCCTTGATCTCCTGGATAGTGGAGTGTTCCCCATAATAGCCCATTTTCTTTTCCAGCTGGGCTTTTTGGGAGCCCTTCATTCCCCCGGCCAGCAGCAATTTCAGAGCCCGGTGCACGATCAGGTCCGGGTACCGGCGGATGGGACTGGTGAAGTGGCAATAATATTGGGATGCCAGGCCAAAATGCCCTAACGGCTGGGGTGCGTAGCGGGCATGTTTCATTGACCGCAACAGCATCAGGGAGATGGTCTTTTCTCCGGGGCTGCCTTTAATCTCATTGAGGATCTTCTGGAATGCCTTGGGATTGATCCGGTTCTCGGGGAGTTTATGCCCGAACACGCCCAGCACATTGTTCAGTCGCAGCAATGAGTCCCCTTGCGGTTTTTCATGTACCCGGTAAAGGGCCGGAGCCTCTTTTTTAATCAGGTGCTCGGCTACTACTTCGTTGGCTTTGATCATGAAATCTTCAATGAGCATTTCGCCCGCGCCGCTCTCTCGCACTTTTATTTCCAGCGGAAATCCCTGCTCGTTTACTATTACTTTAGGCTCGGGGAAGTCGAAATCCAATGCTCCCCGCTTCATCCTCTCGCTGCGGAGTATGTCGGCCAATTCCTTCATCAGCCGGAAATCATCCACCAGGTGCTGGTAGGAGGCAGCGGCATCGGCATCGTTCTTTTCCAGAATGAGGTTGACGGCGGTGTAGGTCATGCGTTGATCGATATGGATGACCGACGGGACGATCTCATATTTGCGCACCTTGCCGGATCCATCGATGTCCATGATACAACTCATGGCCAGGCGATCCTCCCCCGCGTTCAAGCTGCAGATACCATTGGACAGTTCCGGTGGCAGCATGGGCAGGACCTTGTCAATCAGATAAACGCTGGTGCCGCGCTCGCAGGCTTCCTTATCCAGCTTGCTGTCTTCTTTCACATAATGGGACACGTCGGCGATGTGCACTCCCAACTGGTAGCCGCCCTTTTTTCTCTCTATCGAAACCGCATCATCCAGGTCCTTGGCATCTTCCCCGTCGATGGTTACCATCCGCCACTCACGCAGATCGCGCCTCTCGGACAAATCGGCATCTGCTCCTGGGCGCGCCACCCGCCGGGCTTCTTCCAGTACCGAGTTGGGAAAACGGTCCCGCAAGGCGTGTTTTTTTATCACAATTTGCAGGTCCACTCCCGGCTGCCCCTTCCGGCCGAAAACCTCTATAATCTCTCCGTCAGGGTAACGGTCCTTGTCCGGCCAGGTGTTAATTCTGACCAGGACCTTGTCGCCATTGCGCACCTTGGTCTTGTCATTGACCTTTACATAAACCGGATAGATTTGGCGGGAATCGTCCGGGACTACTTGGGCTGTCTGGCGATTTTTCCGAAAAGTGCCCACTAGTTCCTTGTGAGCTCTGGTTATGGCCCGGATGACCTCGCCTTCAGGGCGCTGGTCACCGCCGCCCCGCTGGTTGATTCGCACCAGCACCCGGTCTTCGTGCATGGCTCCATTCAAATTGCGGCCATAAATGAAGACCTCGCCCAGGTCGGCATCTTCGGGAGTGAAGACTCCATAGCCCCGTTGGCTGAGTTTTATCACCCCGCGGTAGGTGTTCATCTTCTCCGGCAAACCGTATTTGTCCTTACGGGTCTTAAGAATCTCGCCGTCTTTTTGCAGGCGGCCGATTATCTTGGCAAACTGAACTTGGTCTTTGTCTTCGATATGAAAAGTGTTGGCCAGTTCCTGGTACGACAAAGGCCGGTAGCTTTCCTGTTGCATGTGGTTGAGGATATCCTCGCGGTTAAGCAATATCCCACCCCTTCCATTTCCAGTTGGTATTACTCTATCAGTATACCC
>CAZOMS010000175.1:2902-4797 GCA_964580805.1 uncultured Syntrophomonas sp.
ATGAAGCGGGCGCTGCGGGGATCGACGGTTTCGTCCCAGCGTGACTGCATCAATAAAATCGGCAAGTCCAGAGCGGGCAGTTCCTTGATCACCTTATCCCGCAAAACATGCATGCTTCGCAGGGCTTTGAGCGGCATCACATCATAGGCAAACCGCCCCTGTTGGGCCAGTTCCACCACATCCCCCTGATGCTTTTTGGGATAGTAGGGTTTAACATAGCGCAGCAGCGGCGCCAGGCTCATCAGACGCGGGGAGGTAGTGTAGATAGGGGTATTGATGACAATGATCCCGTTGATCTCCTTCGTTTCGCTGGCGGCGTGTAGACCGAGCAGGGCTCCCATCGACAATCCGGTGATATAGACGCGACGGTGTTTTTTCTTAAGATATCTGATCTCCTGTTCGACCCGGCCATACCAATCCTCCCAGCTGGTTTGATTCATTTCCTGCGGAGAACAGCCATGCCCGGGCAGGAGCGGGCCGCTGACCGTTATTCCGGTTTCCGCATAAACGATCCGGGCTACTGTATAAACCTCGGAAGGCGAAGCCGTAAATCCATGAATAAACATACAGGCGGTATCTTTAGATCCGGTTACTAAGAATGATGCTGCTTGCGGATTAATCAAACCCATTGTTTTTTCTCTCCAGTCATAATTCTGACTCAACGGCTACGAAGTACCAAAGCAGACTGTGAAGTTGTCACCCAATCCATGCAAAATAGAGTATTCACGCAATTATACTGTCACTATAGCTCAGCGCCTCCGCCTTATCAAGGACATTTACCGTGTTGTTCGTCATCATATCCGCAAATACTCTTACCTTACGCCTGTACAGGGGTTTACGGAACGGGCGCGGTTTCCTAACCTCTACATGGCTGATCTGTCGACGTTCGGAACACGTATTTATTACAGCCTTTCTGTGCAAGCTATTTGGAAGTTGGGCGGGCGCTTGGTTGAGATCCTTCGCTCAGCTTAGAATAACACTGGTGTCACTCTGAATGCAGTGGAGCCTCGCCACTTGTGTGAGATCCTTCGCTACGCTCAGTATGACATTGGTGTCACTCTGAGCGTAGCGTAGAGTCTATATGCGATTGGACAAAACTCTAAGCTGCGTCCTAAAAGACGTGAAAGTTGCCGCTCAAAATGGGCAAAAACGCTGTACTTGAAATTACCATGCGACTGGGAAGGAGGTGTCAAGAGAACCTTCCCCTTGGCATCCCGTGAAGAGTCTAGACCTGCCTGGAGAGATGCTATGACGTCAGAAACCATTGCATTGCGACAATTGATCAAAAACCATAAGCTTATTCCTTTCATTGGAGCCGGTTTTTCCGAAAATGCCGGACTCCCTTCAACCCGGGCGCTGACCCGCCAACTCTTGGAACACTTCGGTCTCGATCTGGATGAGCAAATGCGTACGGAGACAGACCTGCTGCATCTGAGTGAATACCTGAAGATCATCCATGGCGGTTCATTAACACCAGTGCTGGATAGACTACGCTCCTGCCTGCCTGACCAGGATGTGGCTTTATCGACGCCCCATCAGCTTTTGGCCCAGTTAGGAGTCTCCATCATCTATACAACCAATTATGACCGTTTGCTGGAGAGGAGTTTTGCCGAACTCGCTATGCCCTATAAATCAATAGTGACCACGGCTGACATTATTCAGACCACCGGCTGCAGCGAGGTCCAAATAGTAAAGTTTCATGGCTCTTTGGAAGTTGATGATTCTCTGGTTCTGACCGAGTCAGACTATTACAAACGGCTGGAATTCGTCACTCCCATCGATATAAAACTGCGGGCCGACAGCCTGGGTAAAAGCCTTTTATTTATCGGCTACAGCTTTTCAGATTTCAACATCCGCTACCTGTGGTTCAAATTGCGCCGGATGATGTACGAAGT
>CAZOMS010000176.1:0-4789 GCA_964580805.1 uncultured Syntrophomonas sp.
CGGTTTTTTCAAAGACGTGCCCAACCAATGTAAAGTTGTGATCGATGTCAAAGGGTTGCTCAACCGCAAGGAATACGAAGCGGCCGGTTACCAATATTGGAGGCTGTAGTAGGGGGAAAGGAAACAAAGCGAAGCAAAAGGACCGTCCCCGTGCCTCACTAGACGGAGGTTTTTTAAACGATGCAGAAGCTTAAACTCATGACAATACTGGGCACCCGGCCGGAGATCATCCGGCTTTCGGCCACTATCAAGGCTTGCGACCGGTATTTCGACCATGTGCTGGTCCATACCGGCCAGAATTGGGACTATACCCTGAACCAGATATTTTTCGAGGAACTGGGCCTGCGGCCGCCCGATCATTATCTGGACAGTGCCGGGGCCAACCTGGGCGAGACCATGGGCAACATCATCGCCAAATCCTACGCGGTCTTGCAGCAGGACCAGCCTGATGCCTTGCTCATCCTGGGGGACACCAATTCCGCTCTGGCGGCTATTTCGGCCAAACGGCTAAAGGTTCCCATCTTCCATATGGAGGCCGGTAACCGTTGTTTCGACCAAAACGTCCCGGAGGAGATCAACCGCAAACTGGTGGACCACATCAGCGATGTCAACCTGCCGTACACCGAGCACAGCCGCCGCTATCTGCTGGCAGAGGGGTACCGCCGGGAGCACATCTTTGTGACCGGCTCGCCCATGCCGGAAGTACTGGGGCAATACCGGGAACAAATCGAGAGCAGCCAGGTGCTGGAGCGGCTTAACCTCAACGCCGGCCGATACATCCTGGTCTCCGCCCACCGGGAAGAAAACATTGATAATGAAGCTAATTTCTCCTCGTTGATGAACGCCATCAACAACATGGCGGAACGCTACGGGATGCCGGTGGTCTACTCCACTCACCCCCGCAGCCGCAAATTCATTGAACAACGTGGGTTCGTTTTCCACCCCCTGGTGCAGAGTCTGACACCCTTTGGCTTCTACGATTACAACAAGCTGCAGAAGAACGCTTTTTGCGTGTTGTCCGACAGCGGAACCCTGTCCGAGGAGAGCGCCATCCTGGGCTTTGCCGGGGTGTTGATCCGCACCTCCACCGAGCGGCCCGAGGTACTGGACAAGGGCGCCATGGTTATCGGCGGCATAACCGGCGAGGATATCGGGGCCGCCATCGGGTTGGCCGTGGCCATGCGCAGCAACCAGGAACCGGTGGCCCTGCCGCCTGACTACCTCGACACCAACGTTTCCGTCAAGGTGGTCAAGATCATCCAGAGTTATGCTAAAATCATCGATAAAGTGGTTTGGGGAAAATAACCTGGGACCTATCCTCAAGTTATTGGGGGCAAAGTATTGAGGTGCGGCTGGAATGACTCGGGAAACCCACATTTATTTTTGGCCGGATGGCAACTGGATGGAGGGCCTGGGGCAGCGGGGAAGAATCTCATTCCGCGCGATAACCACGATTTAGCCTCAAAAGTGTCACGAGAACAGTCGACAGTCCCATTGAAACCTTTGACACTTTTAGGAGAAAGAACGTGAAGCAAAAGGAGGACCGTCCCCGTTCCTCGTACCTTTGGAACCTTTGGTGGAGTAGTAAGCGAGGCAAAAGAACCGTCCCTGTGCCTCGCGTGCCTCATTACATGGACAAGGGATTGGAATAATGATTGCAGATTTACTGAAAAATCAGCCGGCCGTCAACGAACAAACCGGCACCCGCCTGACCATAAGCGGTGACCGGCGAAGTGTATTTAATCTGGCCAAAGTGGATGGAGTCAAACACCTCTACGTACTCAAGATACAGCAACCGGAGTTCAACTACCTGGTGAACCACTACGGGTCAGCGTTTGAATCTATATGTTTCAGGAGCATGAAGGTGACTGATCTGTCGGCCCTGGAACTGCTTCATAACGTCAAGACCCTTGCTCTGGGTTCTAATACCAAGGCCAAGCGTCTCTGGGACTTGAATCGAAATTATGCCCTTCGGGAACTCTCCATTTCCAATTTTCCCAAACTCACAACACTCGGGGATTTGCGGGATGCCACCTCGGTTGAGGCGCTGGAGTTGGACGGGGGAGAAGAGAAGCCGATGCGAGTGCAGAACCTGGCGCCACTAAGCAATTTGATCCGCCTGCAAAGGCTTTATTTATCAAATATACGAGTAATCGAAGATGGATTGTTTCCCCTGGCGTCCTTGACCAATTTGGAGGAGTTGGTGCTGCCCAACGTGTTCCCGACTCGGGAATATGCAATGCTGTCCGTGCGGCTGCAAAACACCCGCTGTGACAAATTCGCGCCCTACATTCATCTGGGCAGCGCGATCGATGGCAAAGACTGCATGGTGGTGGGCCGACGCCGGCCGTTATTGAATTCGACCGCCGACGCCAAACGTCTCAAAAGATATGCCAAAGATTTCGAAGGCTTGCGCCGGGAATTCGGATTTCAGGTGTCAGGGGAGTCAGGCATACAATTCGACTGGCATATTGCGGAAGATAAACCCCGCTAATAACTTGGGAATCGTGCCCAAGTTGTTGTGGTTTCAGAGAGGTCCCAAAGGTCCATCGTGCCAGCGTTTGAGTGGGCTTTCATCGATAATAACTTGGGGACTGTCCCCAAGTTATTGACCCCCAAGTATCAGGGAAAAGGAAAGAAAGTGAGGCAAAAGAACCGTCCCCGTGCCTCACTCGGGAGGCGTTCCCCTGACACCGTGGCGACCAACAGAACCGTCCCTGATCTGGATGAGGTGAATATAATTATGAAGGATAAGAATCAGTACGTCACAGCTTTTAACAATGAACTGAAGAGGCTTTTGCCAACTGCCGCCCAACAACAAAGCCCAGACGGCAATTTATTGCAGGAGATGATCGAAGCGCAGCAGCGCCTGGAGCAGATTATCGAACTGCTGCCGGATGCCATGCTGGTGATCAATCTGCAGGGAGAGGTCGTCTTTTGGAACAAGGCCATGGAGGATATGACCAATGTGCCCAAGAGCCAGATGATCGGTAAGGGCGACTTTGAATATGCCATCCCGTTTTATGGAGAGCGGCGGCCCATCCTCATCGACATCGCCCTCAACGAGGACAAAGAACAGGAATTGATCGATAAATACGATTTTAGCGGCCGGGAGGAGGGCACTCTGTCCGGGGAGGTATACGTGCCGAAAACCTACGGCGGCCGGGGGGCGTACCTGTGGGGTTATGCTTCCAGGCTGTATGACCGGGAGGGCAACTTGTACGGCGCAGTGCAGTCGATCCGGGATATTTCCGATCGCAAGGTGGCCGAGGAAGGCCTGCGGCTGGCGGAGGAACGGTTCAGCAAAGCCTTTCGCTCCAGTCCTACGCCCCTGGTCATTTCCACCATGAAGGACGGCGTTTTCATGGATGTCAACGACGCCTTCCTGGAATCGACCGGCTACCAGCGCGAGGAGTTAATAGGAGTATCGGTGCATGAAACCAACATTTGGCCGAGTCTGGAAATCCGCCAACAGCTGGTGCAGGACCTGCGGGCCGGGAAAGTCATCAAGGATGTGGTAGGAAATATTTTTACCAAAGACGGGCAGGAGCGGCTGGTACAGATGTCCATGGAATGGATCGAAATAAACGGGGAAGATTGCCTGGTGATATTGTTCCTGGACATCAAGGAGAGGAAGCAGATGGAAAAGGATATTGCCCGGCTGGATCGCCTGAACCTGATCGGCCAGATGGCGGCCAGCATCGGTCATGAGATACGCAATCCCATGACGGCGGTGCGGGGTTTCATTCAGATGCTCAACGAGCAGGAGTGCTACGCCAAGGACCAGGCCTTCTTTGACGTGATGATCGAGGAGTTGGACCGGGCCAATGGTATTATTTCCGAATACCTCAGCATGGCCAGCAACAAGATCGTTAACCTGCAGCCCCAGTACCTGGACCAGGTGGTAAAGGCTATTTCGCCGATCATCGAGGCCAGTGCGATTTATAAAGGCATTAATGTGGTGTTGGAACTGGGCAAGCCGCCTATGCCGGTCATCGACGAAAAGGAAATCAGACAAATGATACTGAACCTGGCCAACAATGGGATCGAAGCCATGGCGGAAGGGGGGACTCTGACCCTCGGCACCTGCCAGATCGGCACCGAGATCGTCCTATATGTGCGGGATCAGGGCTCCGGCCTGGATCCGGCCATTATCGAAAAACTGGGGACCCCGTTTCTGACCACCAAGGATAGGGGCACCGGCCTGGGGCTGGCGGTTTGCTACAGTATAGCTGCCCGGCACAATGCAAGGATAGACTTCCAGACCGGGCCTATCGGAACCACGTTCATGGTTTACTTTCCCATGGTCGAAGAGTAACTTTGGGTTCCAAGTTATTGCAGTTTTCGGAGTGGCCAAAAGCCCATTAGTCCAGCGTTAGATGGTGTTTTCGCCCAAAATAACTTGGGGACTGTCCCCAAGTTATTGGGGGTCAAGTATGGCAAAAAGGATCCCGGGGTTGGCAAAGCCCCGGGGATTTTGTTTTTGTCCAAAAGTGAGGCAAAAGAACCGTCCCCATGCCTCGTTGGGTCACATATTTCCAGTGGTATAAGGGTTCTCGCGCGGGTCGTTTATACATGTAGGACACATGTAGAGGGGTACAACACATCCACATCCATGGCCGAACAGATCGAACTTGTAGCAGTCCTCGCACAATGGCACACGGGTGGGTGATATAATTTCGGACAGTTTGATAAGATACGGTAAAGAAAGAAGGAGCTTATCAAAATGTCAACAAAACGCAGAAAGTACGATGAAGAATTCAAGAAACGCGCAGTGCGACTGAGCTAC
>CAZOMS010000177.1:0-4788 GCA_964580805.1 uncultured Syntrophomonas sp.
GCCCGTATGGGAGCATCCGACATACATGTAATGGTGGACTCCCCGCCGGTTTACCGCATCAACGGCAGTTTGGTCAGTCGGCCGCAGGATGAACCGATCAGGGAGCCGGATATGTTGGTTTTTATCCGCACCATAGTGCCAGGACTGGCAGCAGCTCGGGAAATGGTAAAGCACGGTCAGGCTGATTTCTCTATATCATTGCCTGATGCCAACCGAGCCCGACTGAATGTATATACATACTGCGAAAGCTGGGCGGCGGCTATAAGAATACTACCCCAGGAGGTACCGCCTCTGGAGGCGTTGGGACTGCCGGAAGCAGTGAAAAAGATGATAGCCGGGAATGCAGGGCTGTTACTGGTTAGCGGGACCAGTGGGAGCGGCAAATCGACAACTCTGGCTTCCCTCGTTAATTATGTTAACCGCGAGCAGCCCTGCCATATCATCACCCTGGAAGAACCAGTGGAATATCTGCACCAAAATGCCCAGGCCATAATAAACCAGCGTGAGGTAGGCCGGGATATCGAGACATTTGCGCAAGGTCTGCGGGCCGCTCTGCGCCAGGATCCGGACATCATTATGGTAGGGGAGATGAGGGACCTGGAGGATATCTCCATTGTTTTGACCGCCGCTGAAACCGGTCACCTGGTATTGGCCTCGGTCCACTCCGGCAGCGCTGTGCAAACCCTGGAACGAATAATCGACGTGTTCCCACCCCATCAACAACAGCAGATTCGCAGCCAGGCCGCCCAAGCGTTGACAGGGATCATACACCAGAAGCTGTTTCCGAGCCGCGACGGTAATGGCCGGGTTCTGGCTGCGGAGGTCTTGGTTATGACACCAGCTATCAGAAATATGGTGCGGAGCAATAAAATGCACTTGATCCAGTCGGCGCTGCAGACAGGGGCGACCCAAGGGATGGTAAGCATGAAAGCAGCCGTGCATAAGCTGCTGGAACAGAACAAGATATCGGAGCAAACCGCTTTCCTGGTGGCGGAGCAGCCCAGCGGTTATGGATGCGGGGGATTATAAGATGAAATTCAGGTACCGGATCAGGGATGCTGGCGGGTTGGCCATCAGTGGGATTCTGGACGCCGAACACAAAAAAGCCATGATAACCGAGCTTTTGCAGCAGGGATATGCCATTATAGCCCTGCGGGAGGTGGATTCAAACCAATCCGGACGAGAATTGCGCCGGCCCGTCCGGGTAGACGATCGGGAATTGGCAGCATTTACGCGTCAGCTGGCATTCATGTTGGCGGCCGGCCTGCCGCTGATGCATTGCCTGCAGCTCCTGCAACAGCAGACTCGTGGAACCCAGTTGAAAGAAATCCTTGACCAGGTAGGGGCCGAAGTCCGCTCCGGTTCAGGTTTGGGAGATGCCCTCAGCCATTACCCCCAGGTATTCCCGCTGGTGTATGTCAATACTGTCAAGGCGGGGGAAACCAGCGGAACCCTTGACACGGTGTTCCAGCAACTGAGCAGTCATCTTCAAAAAAAGGAAGAGTTCAGCCGCAAACTGAAGTCTGCCTCCGCCTATCCGGTTTTTACGACCCTGCTGGCGGTGGTAATCCTGGTATTGATGATGACCTTCGTGATACCGAGATTTGTCTCCATATTTGAGGCTTCTGGTATACAACTGCCCTGGCCTACCAGGGTATTGCTGAACGCCGGCACCGGGATGCGGCAGGCAGCGCCTTTCCTTCTGGGTCTGGTCGGATTTGTGTTTCTTATGCTCAAATACTCAACCGGAACCGAGGGAGGCCACATATCGATGGATGCTCTGAAACTGAAGCTGCCGGTTGTGGGCAGCCTGGAGAGAAAGAAAATGATGGTCGCCATAACCGGCACCCTGGGGATGCTGCTCCAGGCCGGAGTGCCGATACTGCAGGCGATGCAAGTGGCTGCCAGGACCATGACCAATGGGAAGGGAAGGGCGGTCCTGCAGAGCGCGATCCGCAGTATCAGTTCCGGCGAGAGCCTGGCTGCTCCCCTGGCCCGGAGCGGGATATTTCCACCCATGCTCACCGATATGATCGCAGTAGGTGAGGCCACCGGCAGCCTCGATATCGTGCTGGGTCAATTAGCGCGATATTGTGAAGGTGAATTGACCGACAGCCTGGAGAATCTGACCCGGATGACTGAACCCCTGTTGATTTTGTTGGTGGCGACCATTGTAGGCGGCATTGTTATTGCTTTGCTGTTGCCCATGATGAATATGGTCAGCATGGTAGGGGTGTGACCGCATAGTTTGGGGCGAAACGGGTTGGCCGCGCTGGATCCATTGGTTTCAAGGAATACAGGCAAGGATTACCGTTAAGGAGGTGGTGCAGATGCTTGTGTGACGGAGGCTCGTTGTAATTTTGGACGAAGAGGAGGCAAAAAGTGAGGGAAAGCGAATCGAAACGGGAATCAGGCAGGCAGAAGGGCTTCACACTGGTGGAGTTGGTCATTGTAATGGCCGTCCTGGTGGTATTGGCAGCAATTGCTATACCAAGGTATAATGGGGTATTGAACGAGTCCAAGGTCAAGTCCGACGGGGTGACGGCGGCTGGCATAGTGAGTGCGGCCCGGATACAGGAGACCAGTTCCGGTAACCCGGTAGCGGCATTGGGAGATATAAGTGAAGACTACTTTGAGCCGGGTAAAACACCTACTTCCGGAGGAGCATTTCTCCTAGGGGGCGGTGGGAACGAAGCCTACGAGGTGACCTGGACTCCTGACGTAGGCAAGTACAGCGGCATTGCGCAGACCCTTACCGAAGGGACAGTGTTTGTGCTCAGTAGTACGGAGCCCCTTGTTCCTTAAATGGCAGTCCGATTCTATTAGGACATCAAGAGGTTGGCATGATTATAAAGATACTGGTTTTGATCGCAGCTTTGCTGATCGGGTCTTTTCTAAATGTGGTGATACATAGGTTGCCCAGGAAGGAATCGCTGCTGTGGCCGGCGAGTCACTGTCCCCAGTGCGGACATCGGCTCACCGCCCGGGACCTGATCCCTTTGGCAAGTTACCTCCGGCTGGGCGGCCGGTGCCGTTACTGCGGAGATCCTATCCGCCTGCGCTACCCGCTGATTGAGCTCATGACAGCGGTTTGTTTTTTGCTAATATACCTTAAATGGGGAGCCAGTTGGCAGACCATGGCCGGTTGGATTTTTACCGGTTTCTTGATAACCGCCGCCTTTATTGATATCGAGAACGGCATCATCCCGGATAGGCTAACCTATCCGGGCATGCTTGCCGGCTTGGCCTTATCGATCTTTACTATCGGAATCAAATCCTCGCTCATCGGCTTGTTGGTTTATGGTTCGTTTTTGCTGGTGACCGCCCTCATATCCCGGGGAGGGATGGGGGGAGGAGATGTGAAGATGGCGGGCGCCATCGGGGCTTTCCTCGGCTTTCCGGCATCCTTGCTGGCCCTGTTTCTATCCTCCCTGCTGGGAGGCGTATGGGCCGCAGTCTTGTTGATCGTTAAAAAAGCTACTCGCAAGACGGCTATCAAATTCGGACCTTTCCTGTCCTTGGGCGCCTGGCTGGTTCTGGTCTACGGCCAGCAGCTGATAGATCTCTACCTGTCCCTGTTTTGAGTATTTCGGTATCGCATTCGCCTGCCGTCCCCTGCGAGTTTGGTGGCTATCAAACTTGCTTATTAGCACATTTTCCTTCGATAGAAACGCCTTAAGTGTCCAAACTCCATATCAGTAAATACCGTCACAATGAAAGGTATGAAAAATGTATATCCTGGCACTGGTTCGAAGGGAGCATGGCCAGTCCCTGCTCGAGGTTCTGGCGGTCATGGTAATCATGGCATTGATAGCGGGAAGCATCATGGCTGTCTATACACCGGTGGCGGCCTGGATCAGGTTGTCCTGGCAGGAAACCTACGCTGGCAATTGGGCCTATGCAATTGTGGAAAGCCTGAGGGCCCAGCCCGGTCTGCTGGATGAGGCCAACACGGGATGCTCGGCCGAGGAACTGGGCCTTGCCTGGGATCCGGCGGGGAGTGGTGAGGTTAGTGATGTCATTGAGATCAGCCCGTTGGCCGACTGTCCCCATTTATACCAGGTATCTGTGATCGTACAATGGGAGCAGGGGGCATCTATCAAGAACGTGCGGCTGGACACCCTAATGCGCAAGGAAGGGGATTAGAGATATTTGCCGGTATGAACAAGGAACGACGCTGGTTGAGACAGTGGCTGCTTTAGCTATAGCATCCTTTTTGGTGACCGGCATGGTGACGCTCTATGATTCTGCGTCCCAATGCTGGGCCAGTCTGGCATCGGCGGCGGATTGCCAATATACCGCGCGCAGTGCCATAGAACAGATGAGAAGTGACATTTACAGCGCTACCATGGCGGAGATATTCGAAGATGGCTTGGTTTTGGTCCTGACCTCGACCGACCAGGAAATCAAATTCTATGCTCAAAATGCCAGATTATACCGCCACGTTAGCACCAGCCGGGGCACCACCGCCGTCCCGATTGCCGAAAATGTGGGCGGAGTGTATTTCAGCGGCGGAGACGAGCTGGTTTATATGACCCTGAGCATTGATACCGGAAACTGTGTGCGCACCCTGAGTACTGCTGTGAACCCTCGTCTATAAACATGACATAGGTAGGGAGGAGCCCACCGCGTCCTTCATCATGGCATCGGACAGTATCAACTTGATTCAGCTAGGGAGACGATAATAAGAATGACAATCAGGAAGCACTTAGAATCAGAAAAGGGCAGCATTATGGTTGTTGCCCTGCTGGTCTTCATGATTACCAGTATCCTGGCCTTGTCGCTCCT
>CAZOMS010000178.1:0-4704 GCA_964580805.1 uncultured Syntrophomonas sp.
AAGGAGTTACTACGCTCTGTACCGCACCGTTGACGGTGAAGGTGGGAGCGCCGATTACATAAACCGCAGTCGGGTTGGTGGCAACAGCGCCGAGCACCAGGGTCTCAAGAGCCTTTTGGCTGGCAATGTTGTAGTCCTGTCCAACCAAGGCTTTTATGTCACCAAGGCCGGGCTGGCTCAGTACGGAGTATTCCAAATTGGTGATCTCGATGGTGCTCTTCTGGCTGCTGACATCGTCGATATCGAAATAGAGGGTGCGGTAATCGCCCCAGTCGTCGACGTCGCTCCAATCGACATCAATGTCGCCGTCGGTAACATCGATCTCGGGCTGGCCTGCAAAGGTTATCCCAGCCGGTAATTCGATATCAAAGGGATCATAGGAATGCCAATCACCCTTATAATCGCGGTATGAATATTCGTCTTCGGCGGCATCGTCATCCCAGTCATAATACGTAGGTTTCAGAGCCTCGTCATCGGTCTCGGTAATAATGATCTTGGCTCCCTGGACACCGGTAGCGCCACTGGTCAGGGCAAAGGTAACGGTCTCGATGGTGAAAGCGTTCTTGATGGAACCGATCTTGTAGCTGCCTTCAACACACCCGTCAAAGGTTACTTCCAGGTCGCCCACCTTCGCATTGGCATCGGCTACCACGGCAAAGTTGGTCAGTTTCAAGGTGTCATCGGCCCAGTCATCGACGTTGAACCAGGCGGTCTGGCCGCTGTCTTCAAAGTCTTCGAAGAAAGCGATATCCGGGTCGCCCACGGTTACCGGCACATAATCATATACCCCATCCTGATCGTCATAGTAAGTTGCCCATTTCACGCCTTCCGGCAGGGTGATGCTGAACCAATCCTGCTCATCCCATTCGGCGTCGAGTTTGCCGCCGGGATTCAGCTTGACGGATACATCATCAAAGGTGGCGGCCTGACCACGATAGACGAAGTCCTTGTCGGCATCGGATACTTTAACCACTATATCGGTGGAACCAACCACGGCCACAACCACTTCGGTAGTGTCGATCTCATCGCCGGATACCTTGATCTTGATTTCGGTCCCATCCTTCACCTTGGGAGAAACCACGAAATAAGGTACTAAAGAGATCCTCTCAGTGCCGGCTGTATTGGTACTGAAGTCGGCTACGATCTTCTTGTCGGTATCGTCCCAATCATAAGGAGTGAGGTAACCAAGGGCATCATTCCAACCCCATCCATCCCATTCTACACCGGAGGTCAGAATGGAGAAGGTAACCGTCTCGTCAGCGTCAAAAGCAGTAGGGCCACCCTCTTTGATGGTGATGGTGCTGCCCAGCTGATTATCTTCACCAGCTTGAACGGTCTTCTTGGCGCCAACGGAAACAGCGGTAGCTCCGCTATCTACTTTGGCTATGGTCTGGGTTTCGGTCTCATCGAAGGCATACGCTGCATCGATTTTGCCGTAAACGCGAACGTCAACGGTGATGGAACCGGTGACTTCATCGTCGATGTCAAGCAGCAAGTCAGAGTCGCCATCTAAGTTTAATGGGAAATCAGCTTCGCTTAGTCCACCCAGAACGGCGACTTCGCTGCTGCCATTGGCAGAGAAACTTACCCCTTCGGTCTTCAGGGTCACTACATATCCAACGCTGGTAATACCTGCGGGCCAGGCATCTTTAACTTTGATATCGATGTCGCCCGTAGGCTGGTCGGAATCCCCGGCCTCTACAAAGGTCCAGCTGGAATCGACCTGGATAAAGTTCGAGGCTGCACTGGCAGTGCCTACGCCGACAAACATGGTGGCCAGCATAGTCAGGACCAGCAACAGCGCGATTCTTTTGTTTCTGATTTTAATCAAGAATCATTTCCTCCTTTTTAAAATAATTATGAGTTCCTAAGGTGATCAGGGATTTCCCCCAACAAACAGGTGATCATCCATCCTAAAACGGACACTATCTGTGTGTTTCTCTCCTCTTCCCTCCTTTTTTAACCGCCTATGTAATGTTCTTTTGCGGCTGTGTTGGCAACCTGGCAATGAGTGGTTTTAGGACATGTCTGTCAGGCTGACTTCTTGATTAGACAGCATAAACTCCAAAAAAGTTCCCGGGACGGGAAAAAAAGTTTTTCCTTCCTTATATAATACTGTCTGGTGAAGGCTGGTCCACTTCCTTGTTCAAGGAAACGGACACCCCGAGGAGGATCCAGAAGATGGCACCGGCATCCACCACCGGGTCGTTGAAGAGTGCCTGAATAATGAAGGCAGAAAAGAACAGGAACAAGGAGGCAGCAAAGATGCTATTGGTACCTAAACGTCGGGACCACAAGTTTCGGCCGGTATAGTAAAAATGCAATCCGAACAATAATAACAGGACCAGGAGAGCGGGGATACCCAGGCCAAACGCCACCCCCATATACATACTGTGGGGCTTGGTAATCAAGCGGTTATAATCTTGCAGATTAGCCACCTTGTTGATGTCATCCTGAGGAAAGTACCAGGGCAGGGTCCCATAACCATATCCCAGCCACGGACGCTGAGCGGTCAACGCCAGGGTTTCACTCCAGATATAGGTCCGGCCCGTACCCGGTGACCAGCCGGACTGGGGCAGCTGGAACTCGGGAGCAGGTGGAGGCATCGATGGTTTTGGGGCAAATGATATTTCCTGGACGTTGGTGGCCTGGGGCAGGAAGAGACCAACGGTTTCCTTATATATAGAAGGATTGATACTATTCAAGACTACAAATGCCAGCAAGCAAGCGGTGAGCAGACTGCCTCCGCTAATAAGACTGCGACGCCGGTCCTTACTGCGCCAAAGCACCAGCAAAAAGAAGGGAGCAAGCAAAACCAGGGTAACAAAACCGCTGCTGGAAAAGGAGAGCAAAACCATCACAAAGGCGGCCAGGGCTGCTACAGCGGCTACCAATCGTTTTTTGATATCCTTATCCAACAGGGTCACGGCAGAAAAATAAGCGAACATAGCCGCAGCCAGACCACTGATATAATTGACGTTGCCCATGGTGTTTCCAACGCTGCCGGTTAAACTGCTTCTCAACTCGGCCGGAGCCAGGATCGCTCTGATGATGTCCGCCTGCATCAGCTTGTGACCGGTAAAATCAAGTAACATGATGATGGTATTGATGGCTACAAACAGCATCAGGGCTATATCCACCCCGCTTTTGAACCAGGGTTTGTAAACTATATTGGCAGCTGCCAGGCACAGACCCAGATAAGCCAGGAGCAACAAGGCTCCATCTCGCTGGTTGTATAGCCCAAATAGAGCTATGCTCTTATATTCGGCTGCCATTACAGAAGCAAGGATCAGCAGTGCCAGGATCAACAGAGGCGCATTTAAATAGGATGGTCGCAACCGGTATTTTTCCACCCCTATGTTAAAGAGGAGAAGAGCCAGTATAATCAAGGCGCCAACGATGACCAATAGCCATTTGTAGTAAGCGAACAGGCCTACCTGCAATCCGGTGTCTACAATCGGATTGATGATGCGGGGAGCGGTAAAATCGAGAACTTTGGCCCTGACCGCCAGTGGTACTATACTCAGCAGCAGAATGAATATGACCATACTGATAGAGTCGACCGGATGTGCCCATGACGGCTTAGCCGGGGGGGCATTCGTAATTCTTCCGGAAGAAGCAGCGACTGGAGCAGGCTGGTTTGAGTGGTCGAAGGCAGTCTGAGATCGGCGTTTCTTTTTAGCCATCGGCTTCACCTCCCCGGCCAGATCTATTGTGGAGTTCGGCCAGGTATTTTTCTGCTTCCTGCACAGCCGCCGGGTCGCTTGTATATTTCAAACTCTCTTTTAAATACAGAGAAGCCTCTTCACGCTGGCCCAGCTTAAATAGGATGACCCCGTATCTTTGCAAGTATTTAGCATCTTGGACCAGGGCCGGACGGGCTTCCCGCGCCATCTGCATATACGAGGCAGCGGTTGCATAATCCCCGATTTGGGATTCGCAGAAGGCTGACATATAGAGCACCTGGAAGGTGGCCTGGCTGTCCGCATCCAACCCCTGGAATTTCTTCAAAGCCTGATCATATTGCCCCTCGCCCATCAAGGCAATGGCCTGTTGATACAGCTGGTAATTGGCTTGGAAAGCCTGGTCCTGCCGGTGACCGGCAAGCAAAGCATAGATTACCACAGCCAATGCCAGTCCCAGTATGATGACAAACAGACAATTGCGTTGCTGGCCGTTGATCCTGATTATCATAATCTATACCATCCTCCTTCGGGGACACTATCAATCTGAGCGGTTCTATGTCAATCTGAACGTAGTGAAGAGTCTCTTCGCAGATCGATATTCCTCGCTGCGCTCGGATTGCCCAAACGCTGTGCTTGGAATGACAGGAATGCGGGTTACGCTCAGTGTAACTCCATTAATAATGGCAAAATCTTTGTCGGTTGATTTGTCTTTCCACACCGGCGAACATTTTCCTGCTTAGGATTTAAAGACAGCCTCGGCCTTTTGTTGGAAATTGTTGTTTATAAGGACGCATGTTAAAATTAATTGACGTACCTTGTGCAAAAAATAATTATTTCACCCGGGAACTTTTTTTTGCCATCAGGTGTCTAACAGCTAACCTGGCAAGTTGGTCCGGGTTAGTCAGGGAGTGTATTTCTTGACTGATATGATGGACCTGATTACCAAGGCCCAGCAGAATAATTTGGATGCATTCGAACAATTGGTGCTTGGTTATCAGGACCGGGTATATTCTCATTG
>CAZOMS010000179.1:0-4703 GCA_964580805.1 uncultured Syntrophomonas sp.
AGGCTTACCACCTCGCCGCCGTCTTTAAGCATATCAGCCAAGACCGGGAAAATCAGCCGAGTGGATATAAAAGATACATCCATTGTGATGATATCAACCGGCCCCCCCAACTGGGCGGGATCAAAATAGCGGATATTGGTTCTCTCCAGGACCACCACCCGGGGGTCGTTGCGCAGGTTCCAGTCCAGCTGCCCGTAACCTACATCCAGGGCAAAAATCCGGGCAGCCCCGTTTTGAAGAGCACAATCGCTGTAACCTCCAGTTGAGGCGCCTACATCCAGGACCACCTTACCGTTGAAATCAAGCCCGAACTCTTGGATGGCCCCTTCGAGCTTATACCCTCCCCGGCTTACATACTTTGAGCGCCGCAGCTCGATAGTAATTTCTGCACTCTCATCCACCTGGGTGCCTGGTTTAAGGACCGTCTCTCCAGCCATGGCTACTTCTCCGGCAATGATCATGGCCCGGGCTTTCTCACGGCTATTGGCCAATCCCCGGCTGTACACCAGATTATCCAATCTAACTTTGGCCAAATTTTCGCAACTCCAATGTAATACGGCTGGCTAGCTCCGGCCAGCGGGCGAAGATCCGTTCAACTATCGATTCTGCTTCCATATTAAGTAATTCCAATAGTATTTCCACCCGCCCCTGCTCGACAAACTCATCGGGAATGCCAATGCAGAGCACATCGCCGTTAAAGGATTGCTGGCCAAGTAATTCCAATAGCGCGCTGCCGAACCCCCCGGAGACGACATTATCCTCCAGGGCTACCACCCGGGTGAAACGGCTGGCAATATTATGTATGAAACCGTTGTCTATAGGCTTGACAAAGCGGGCATTGATCAATTCCGCACTTAGTCCGCGTTCGGTCAGCAAACCAGTCGCTTCCCGGGCCAGCTCTACCGCCCGCCCCACCGCTATGATGGCCAGGTCGGAACCGGCGGAAAGGACTTGCGGCTGCCCGATTGGTAAAATAGACCGTTTTGGATTTACCGCCATACCCTCACCCGCTCCCCGCGGATACCTGACCGCTGCCGGAGAGTCAAGCGCCAGAGCGGTATGCAACATATCGGCCAATTCATTTTCATTGCTGGGGGCCATAATAGTCAAGTTGGGTATGGGACGCAAATAAGACAGGTCGAATACCCCATGGTGAGTGGGGCCGTCTTCACCGACCAAACCGGCCCGGTCTATGGCGAAAACCACCGGCAGGTTCTGCAGGGCTACATCGTGGATAACCTGATCATAAGCCCTTTGCAGAAAAGTGGAGTATATGCTTACCACCGGTTTGAGACCGGCCCGGGCCATACCCGCGGCTAGGGTCACCGCGTGTTCTTCGCAGATACCAACGTCAAAGAAACGGTCAGGATAGGAACGGGCAAATTTGCTCAGCCCGGTCCCGCTGGTCATGGCGGCGGTTATTGCCACCACCCTTTGGTCACGGCTGCCAGCTTCACACATATATTCACCGAAAACTTCGGTATAGGTTTTCAAGCTCTTACGGAACTGCAGACCGGTATCAGGATTGAATGGCCCCACCCCGTGAAAGACATCGGGATTCTGGCGGGCTGGTTCATAGCCCCGGCCTTTTTCCGTAATCGTATGTATCAGCACCGGACCCTTCATGCGGCGGGCATTCCCCAGGACCTGGACCAGGGACTCCAGTTCGTGCCCATTGACCGGTCCGATATAGTGGAACCCCAATTCCTCAAACCACATACCCGGTACCATCAAGTATTTGACCGTATCTTTCAGCCGTCCTGCCGCCCTGGCGATATTCGGACCTATACCCGGGATGCGGGAAAGCATACTCTCAACCTCTTCTTTGGTTCGGTTGTAATTGGGATCGGTGCGGAGGCGGTTCAGATAGCTGGACATGGCCCCTACATTTTTGGAGATCGACATTTCGTTGTCATTCAAAATGACGATCAGATCACTGCCCTGCTGGCCGCCATGGTTTAAGGCTTCATATGTCATTCCCCCGGTCATGGCCCCGTCCCCGGTGACCGCAATCACGGCATAGTCCTGTTGCTGAATGTCGCGGGCCAAGGCCAGACCCAAAGCAGCAGATATTGATGTGCTGCTATGGCCGGTGTTGAATGCGTCGTACGGAGACTCTTCATATTTGGGGAATCCGCTGATCCCACCAAACTGCCGCAGCCCCGTCATACGGTCCTTGCGCCCGGTCAGGATTTTGTGGGTGTAGCTCTGATGCCCCACATCCCAGATGATTTTATCCCGGGGAGCATCAAACACATAATGGAGGGCTATGGTCAGTTCCACTACCCCTAAATTAGCGGCCAGGTGACCCCCGCAGGCGGCTACGCTCTTGATCAGCACCTGTCTTATTTCTGCCGCCAAATCGTACATCTCCGCAATGGAAAGCTTTTTCAAATCAAGCGGCCAATTAACCCGGTCCAACACCTGATCCTCCACTAAGGTCACCTCCTTTCCCGAAATAATTCCAGGCCGGTAAACTTCTCCCACCAACCTAATAATACTGCTACCTTAAATATTATGGAATTGGCATTGCGAATAGCAATGCTTTTTCCGATCGCCTTGCCGCCAACGGTCAGGGCGGCGATGAAACTGGTCATGGCTGCCCCGGTCAGGACCAGATCCTGGATGGCGAACATCTGGGTCCAATTATAGACTATTCCGGCCCCCACCGCACCGCTCAGAGTACCAGCAATATCACCTACCACATCAGCGGTATAATTAGCTACTATACTGGCGTTCTTGGTTATCTTCACCGCCTGGGCGGCCCCAAAAACTCTTTTTGCCGCCTTGGCATTGAAGGGCGGCAATTGTGCTGCCGTGGCAGCGGTCCCTATTATATCGAATATTATTCCCGACAGGATGATCAATAACAACAAAACGAACGCGATCAGGGTATTGTTGACAGCCCTCACCAGGGCTTCAGATCCAATACTTACTATCAGCGCTATGAAAAAGGTCAGAAATGTTACGATCAAACTGGATATCAAAGTTCCCCTGGTATGTCCTGTCAAAATATCTTCCACCCTGATGATGTAAAATAAAGCAAAAGGTCGTTTATCAAGTAAACGTTGTGACATAGGTCCAGCAGGTTTTCCCCGCAGGTCTCCCCTTTGTTGCCAAATGGGCGGTTTCCCTTTATGCCTGCTACATGTCGTTGCCGTACATGTTTGTTGGATTACCACTAAGTACACACTTTAATCCTTGATAAACCATGCTATGGCGCATACAGTCTAGGAGTTTTCCTCAACAACTCCCACCAACTTCTAGCCTCTTTTGCAACCGCAATTTCAAAGCGGACGATGATACTTCGGCCAAAGCATCACCCCCCCATTACGCTTATCCGCTGCTGTCACTCAAGGCAGGCTACACTGCACCCAGTTATCCCGGAATGCAGGTTTTCCCAAGCTTGCCTGGCAAACCTGGGCCTCCACGAATGTGGGGTCATGCCCGCATGCCATTGCGGATTGCCCCATCACCCTTAACTCCCAGCAACGACCCCCGACTGGGCGTCGCAAGCCGCTACCAGAAGCTTCATCGATGTGCCCTTGATGGATTTTTAGGCCCGTCTTCAAAATTGGCAGAGCTGACTAGAATACTGCAACCTTTTGCTGTTGGTTTCTAGGGTGTTATTATATCATTTCTGGTGCAGCGGGGCCAAGGAACTACTTGGCGAGGTTTGCGCCCATTCCTGCCTGGATTGGCCCGCTGGTATCAAGCAATTGCTATTATCTCCGATTATCATCATTATGGTTCCGTTATATAGGCAACATGGTCCCTCATTCAGCCATGACAAAACCCGGCCATCCTGGCCGGGTTTGCAATAGGCAGTATTCTTTTTAACCATGTTGTCGTAACTGCAAAGTTGTTTTACGATGCTGATGCCAGCGACCCCAGTCGTTCTCCCTCAGTGGGTTTGTTCCGCACCTGTAGGGAGATACTGGTGCCGAAACACCGCTGCCATTCGTCACATCTTTCCTGAACAGACAGGGCGGGATGCAGATCCCATTCCCCCTGCAGTTCTTCCAGGTCGGCTGTATAGGCATCACTGCCTCCCAGGAAGAGGCCTGTTTCGGGTTGGTTCTTGGCCATCGCCCCGAAAACTCGTTGCCATTCCTCATCAACCTCAACCAGGGACAATGGTTCCAATTCCATCGTCCCGTACAGACCAGCCAGCACGTCCAGATAGGCATCGCACCAATCACTGAGAACCCCTATTGATTTTCTCATTTGTTACACCTCCTGACTCCATTGATTTTTGACAAATCCAAAATCGATTTTTATTGTGAAAAAACGCACATGGTTTGCCTCTTGGCTTAGTATAATACTTGCCCAACGATAACAAAAATCCCCCCTCGGTTGGTGCTTGGAAATTATGCCCGGTTTTCGGTGTTAATGTCGAAATTCAGGCTCAATACTCTTGAATCTGTTGTAAGCATGTAGGTGCGGCAGGTCATGGCAGTCTTCTCCACCGGTATTACCAAAGCTTCATCAAGCTTGTATCGCCCATTTCTTGACCGGCAGAGAAATAGTCGGTGGCGGCTGCAATCCGGTGCCATCGCATAGAAAACCGGCGAAGGGATAATCTAGTATTAACGTAAAATGACACCGGGAAGGAGTGCAATTATGGAGAATGACAAAAAACAGCACCTGAATATCCTCCTGTTCAGCGGGGATTATGACAAATGCCTGGTGGCTATGATTTT
>CAZOMS010000180.1:0-4687 GCA_964580805.1 uncultured Syntrophomonas sp.
CTGCTGCTGGCGAATTCGGTGATCATCATGGGTTTGTCATACCAGGCCGCCGCCTTGGTCCAGAGCAGATCATAGATGGCAGCGAAGCTGCGCCAGGTCTCGCCGGGATAATAGGTGCCGGTATTGTATCCGGTCAGTCCTACCACGTCGACATAGCGGTTGCCGGGGTAATACATGACCTCGTTGTTCCACTTGAAATCCGGGAAGGCCCTCTCATTGGGGTTCCAGATCCAGATCACGTTGTCTGCGCCGGCCTCCGTAAATATCCGGTATATGTATTGGTAGAGCTCCTTGAATATCTCCGGGTCCCGGGAGGTATGATAGCCCGAGTAGGCGCACCAGTCGCCATTCATCTCGTTGAAGGGCCGGAACAGCACCGGATGGCCGAAATCAGCGACTTCTTGGGCATAGCTGCGCAGGAATTGGTCCTGTTCCCCCTTCAGGATGGAATAGACCATGTTAGGCTCGCCCGGAGCCGCGTCTTTGCTCTGCAGGGTAAGCTCCACCAGTTTGCCGGCTCCATAGGCTTTTTCCAGGGCCTGTCCCACATAGCCGGGCGGGTATTCCTTGATATGGGAATACATCAGGATGATGGGGAATTCATAGTCCATCTGCTGCTCCAGGGTCTGCAGGCGGCCCATTTGCTGGGGCGCGGTCGGTTCGAAGATCCCCCAGGTCATCTTGCTGGTGGGGCTGAAAAAACGGTCGAAGGCCTGGCGGGTCTCATCATTCCAGGCTCGGGTCCCAGTGTGTTTGAAACGGGCGGTCTCCGTCTGCCGGCTGGGCGGGAAGGTGCGAAAATCCTTGATTATGTCCAGGTATCCGCCGCATTGCTCCTGGGGCAGGTCCGACTTGATGAAAAAGGTGTATACCGCGTCGGTCCCCAGGATGTCGATGCAGGTGTAATAATTGCGGTCATTTTCGATCCGCGGCAATTTCTCCCGCGACCATGGGTAACTTGGGCAGAGAGGCCGTTCAAAGTCAGCTGCTCGGTGCGCAACTGCCAGTGGTCGACTTGATTGTCGAGACAGCGGTTGGAGTATTCCATGTAAGTGGCGGCGGATAAGTCCGGGCCAGTGGTCTCTTTATATATCTCCACCCGCCGGTGTTCGTCCTCCAGCACCGACCTTATGGCGGGGATACTCATATCTACGGCATTCATCTGTTTGGGGATGGTGATGGAATAGCCGTCCACTTGGTTGACGAAGCGGTTTTCATCCTTGCTGGCCTCCTCCACCCAATAGATGCCGGTAGCGGCGGAGGTGATGGTAGACGGCGGAGTGTACCCCGGCTGGTGGGGGCCGATAGCCGCCATCAGCAGGGCCAGCAAACATCCGAGTGCGATAATGGTCCGGTTGGCAGAATACTTCATAAATGTGACTACCTTTCCCTTGTATTACCTTGGATAGGTTGGGGGTGAAAATTAATGCCTCTCCTTTGTACAAGCTTAGATAGGTTTGCGGCTGCAATTATTACTTCTCTGTCGTATCACCAGGGCTTGAACATTCTCCCTCCGTTGTTTGGGAATGATTTGGTGCTTATCTCGCCGCGGTATCAGCGGGGATTTAGATTATCTCCCCGTGGTATCAACAGGGGCGGGAACGGTTGGGTTGTCATCCCCGGTCTCGCCTGCCTCGCCGGACAGCTTCATTAGGTCGATAACCACGATCTCCGCGCCGGGGTTGGATTGGGTCCCGCTGTTACTGGCCGGCGGCGCAGCATCGCCGGTAATATTCCCGGCCTGTTGCTGGCCCGGGCCGGGGCTTGGTTCGGTTTTTCCGGTGATGGGAACTTGGTTGGAAGTTGGTGTGGCCACAGGGCTTCTTTGGATTTCGGAACCAAGCCTGTTGTTTGATCCCGAGCCGGCAGCTGGTTCTGCGTCTGTCATTTCTTCCAACCCTGCGCCCACCTGCGGCTCAGCCATTTCGGGTAGTCCCCTAACGCTTAGGGAAGACGGTGGGGGATTCCACTCTTCCGTCCCGCTCCAATTCACAGTCGCCCCACCCACCAGCACCAACAGCGCGGCTATAGTCAGTTCCGCCATCCCGCGCCGCTTGCGGCTGCCATCAAATATCCCCTTTATCCGGGTCTCCAGAATTTCTTTACTGCTGCCGATTGCGGTAGACAGAACTGAATTTCCGGTATGGCGGGCTCGTACCGCCAGGTCCAGGAGCAGGCTGCAATAGCGTTTTTTCGTATCGAGCCCGCTATATTTCACGACCTGATCATCGCAGGCCATCTCTATATCCCGGCGGCCCGCCTTTACCATCATATGTACGGCTGGATTGAACCAGTGCAGGGCGGCGGTCAAAGCCAGCAGCAGCTTGACTCCGATATCATGGTGCTTGAGATGGATCAACTCATGGATCATGATCAACCGGAGATCATCAGCGGGGTAGGATTGGGCCGGGAGCAGCAGCACTGGCCGCAGCAGGCCCACCACCATCGGAGAAGCAGCCTGGCTGCTGATTTGGAGGGAAACCGACCGGCGAATGCCCAGTTCGGCCTTTAAGTCCTGCAGGCGGTTTTCCAAATCCGGAGGGGGTCTTTTGGCCCACCGCAGCACCCCGCGCCGGAAGCTGACATATGCAAACGATTCGCGGGCCAGCAGGATCGCCACCCCCAGCAGGTAGACCATCAACAAGACCGTCAGCGGATCTGTACCTAATGCGGCATAATCGGTGATATTCAAGTTCGGCGCCAGATTGACCGCCGGCGGCGGGATCATTTTTCCCGCTTCTATTGGGACAGGGATCGCCAACTGAGCTTTTTCCGGCAGGGAGACCGGCACCAGCAAGCGCAGTGCGATGATCAACCATAACAGGGTGCGAAAGCGGGCCGAATATCTTTTCTGTAAGCGCGGCGCCAGCCACAGCAGAAGCAGGATCAGAGGGGTAACACTGATACTTGCGGCAAGCATATGAGAAAACCAACTCATGACTCCGTAACCCCTTCCAGAAATCGCTTTAAATCTTCCAGGTCTTCCTGACTGAGGGCGTCGCCGTCGTACAGCGATGCCACCAGATTGGTCACCGAGCTCCGGTGCATCTTCTCCAGGAAGGATTTGCTCTCCTGCTGCCGATAATCATGCTCCGCCACCAGGGGGCGGTAATAATTGTATCGGCTTTGTCGGGATGTTTCCAGGAACCCCCGCTCCACCAGGCGGGAGAGAAAGTTTAAAACGGTGGTATGAGCCCAGCTGCGGCGGCCGGACAGCTTGTCCATGATGTAAGCAGAAGTGACCGGCTGGCCCGCTGCCCAGATGATCATCATCAGCTCCAGCTCGCTGTCGGGGAGCCTTTTGGTCGAGTCCACATGCCCATCTCCATTCTCTTGAAAAAGATTATGCATCAAAATGTACAATCCATTATGGAATCATTCTACAATTGTAGAATGAAATCGTCAACCCGGAATATTGTGGGTAGTTAGGAGTCGGTTCGTGCATGGGCGGGCATCACGGATGAGGCGGGCTAAAGCTGAAGGGGAGATTGATGTATCTTACAGTTGCAAAAGTTCTACTATCTCTACGATTTCACCATAAGTAACTTTCATAAGGAAGCAGGGAGAGGGAATCCAGGGGATGGTTTTGGAGTTTCCCTTTCCCATAAAATTTCTTGAGGACGCAGGAAGAACTGTCCGAAACCACTAAAGAAGTTAGGAATGGCTATAAGGTATGCATAAATATATTGGCGGACGTTAAGCGACAGCGTGGAAGCCAATATATTTATGCATACCTTTTACCAGCAAAATGGACTTTTTCACTGGTCTCGAACTGTCCTACTGTCCCCGGCTTCCTTCTATCTATCGTCGGTGGCCCGGCCGTCGCCCCACACCGGGATGGCATCACCCAGGAAAGTAGGTTCAGGCTTAAACACCTTGGCCAGCCAGAAATCCTTATTGCGGGCGGCCATCTCCCGCAACTCATTAACGGCCATTAGACCGTAATCACGGCCGTCGGAGGCCACTCCATAGGCGTCCAGGCCCAGCTCCCGGGCTATGAAAATCGCCCGCCGGAGATGATAATCCTGGGTCACAATGATGACCTTCCGGACCTGAAAGATGTCCCGGGCCCGGTACAGACTCTCATAAGTGCTGAATCCGGCATGGTCCATGAAGATATCCTGTCCTTCCATGCCCTGGTCTTTCAGGTAATCCTTCATGGTATTCACTTCATCGTAATCGTGGCGGCCATGGTCACCGCTGACGATCAACTTGGGGGCTTTGCGGTTCAGGTACAGTTCATATCCTACCGTCACCCGGTCTCTCAGCATGTCCGACATGGCGCCGTCTGGCCGCACATATGCACCTAGCACCAGGATGGCATCTGCTTCGGGGACGTCGACCCCGGAATATGTATACCTGGCTCCGACTCCGGCCACATACTGGTTTATAGCCAGAAATGCGGCCACCAGTACCGCCAATAATATGCCCGCCAATCCAACGGCCTGTTTTCTGTGTTTTCTTACGAAACTTTTCAATGTGCTCTGCTCCATTTCCTGAAATCAATCACCAGATCCCTGTAATCATCTCTTGGTTCTTATGATTTTGATCCCGGCCGCCAGGAAGAGTGAACCAGTCAATAGCCCTAATATAATGCCGGCAGCACTGTCGAAACCAGAGTCGGCCATCATTCCCATACCAACGGCCAATAGCGAAAGCCCGCCCATAATCACCAGGAATATACCCA
>CAZOMS010000181.1:0-4649 GCA_964580805.1 uncultured Syntrophomonas sp.
CCTGAGCCCGGGATACCAATGCGAAAATTCGGCCACCTGCCAGGTCAGGAAGACCCTGGCCCGAGCCCAGAAAGCCATGGTAAAGGAACTGAGGAAGACCAGCCTGGCGGAGATAGCTGCTCAGGAAGCAGAGATAGCCGCACAGGAAATAGGAAAGCCTAAGACCAAGGGTTGAAATAGTATCTGCACTAGGCAAATTATCATTAAAACATATTAGGAGGAGGAATCTTAATGTTTTGCAATCAATGTGAACAGACGTCAAAAGGCACCGGCTGCGTGACCATCGGGGTGTGCGGCAAGAAACCAGAAGTAGCCGCTATGTTGGACCTGCTTACTTATTGGGTCAGCCAGCTGTCGGAAGTGGCCCGCCAGGCCAGGAGTAAAGGTGTGGTGGATCCTGAATTGAATCATCTGACCGCCTCCGCCCTGTTCGTGACCCTGACCAATGTCAATTTCGATCCGGCGGCCATAGAAAAGTATATTCGTGACGCAGCGGCCAAGATCGACGAGATAGCGGCCAAGGCCGGAATCGACACCAGCTTTGTAATTAAGCTGGCCAGTGATGTGGACGGATTGGTTAAGCAGGGTGAGGAACTCGGCTATCCCGGCAGCCAGGAAAAGGATGCGGATATCCGGTCCCTGAAAGAATTATTATTGTACGGATTAAAAGGTGTAGCAGCTTATGCGCACCATGCGGCCATTCTAGGGCAGGAGGATGAGCAGGTCTATGCCTTCATCCACGAAGGCATGGCCAACCTGACCGGACTGGATAAACCTATGGAAGAGTGGCTGGGACTGGTTCTTAAATGCGGGGAGATTAACCTGCGGGCCATGGAACTGTTGGATGCTGGTAATACTCAGACCTTTGGCCATCCTGAGCCCACGGAGGTCCAATTGGGCCATAAAGCCGGCCAGTGCATACTGGTATCCGGCCATGACCTCAAGGATCTCAAGGATCTGCTGGAACAGACCGAGGGCAAGGGTATCAACATCTATACCCACGGCGAGATGCTGCCCGCCCATGGATATCCGGAGTTGAAGAAACATGCCCATCTGGTTGGTCACTATGGGACCGCCTGGCAGAATCAGAAGAAGGAATTTGCCCAGTTCCCCGGGGCCATACTGATGACCACCAATTGTATCCAGGAACCGGCGGCTAATTACGCGGCCAGCATATTTACCAGCGGAGCGGTAGGATGGCCGGGAACTATACATGTGTCCGACAACGATTTCGGGGCGGTTATTGCCAAGGCCCTGGAATTGCCGGGATTTACCGATGATGTCGATAATGGTTCGGTTCTGACGGGATTTGCCCGCAATGCCGTGTTGGGGGTAGCCGGACAGGTTGTCGAGGCCGTGAAGAGCGGGGCCATCAAGAGGTTTGTTTTGGTGGGTGGCTGTGACGGAGCGAAGTCAGGACGCAATTATTACACTGAACTGGTGGATCGTCTGCCCGAGGATACGGTAGTCTTGACCCTGGCCTGCGGCAAGTTCCGGTTCTTTGACCACAAATTGGGTGATATTGGCGGAATACCGCGCCTGTTGGATGTGGGACAGTGCAACGATGCTTATTCAGCGATCCAGATTGCGGTGGCCCTGGCCAATGCATTCGAGTGTGGAGTGAATGATCTGCCCCTGTCGATGGTCTTGTCCTGGTATGAGCAGAAGGCGGTATCGATTCTCTTGACACTGTTATACCTGGATATTAAGAATATCCGGTTGGGTCCCAGTTTGCCGGCTTTCGTATCACCCAACGTGCTAAATGTTCTGGTTGAGAAATTCGGGATCAAACCGATTGGAACCGTGGAGGAAGACCTGGCGGCGATAGTAGGCTAATTTCAAGTTGCAGCTGATAATGACCTAATCATAGGGAATCCATCCTATCAGGCGCAACCGGTTCAGGGCAGGTACCCTTAGGGAGGCGAGTGTATTATGGTTTTGCGTAGTATCGTAAAAATAGATGAAGAATTATGCAACGGATGTGGAGCCTGTATATCACCTTGTGCCGAGGGGGCTCTGGCCCTGGTGGATGGCAAAGCCAAGGTCATCCGGGATGAGCTGTGCGATGGAGCCGGATTCTGCATGGGAGTTTGCCCGCTGGGGGCTCTTTCCCTGGAAATCAGGGAAACGGAATCGTTCTCCGAACAGGCTGTAGAGGAGATAAAGAAATCCGCGCCCCGGCACTACATCGCCCAGCACTGCAATTTTTGCCGCATCTCCGAAGATGAAGCGTACCTGCTGCCGGTCAAGCACCGAGGGGATTCGCAATGGGTGTGCACCCGCTGCCTGCCGCGCTTGATACACGGCTAGGCTGTCGGTAAGCCCTCCGGGTTGGTAATTATCTTGTCACATTTCCCGCTCCCGTGCCATAATTAATGTGGTGCGGGGCGGGATTATTTTTAATGGGCTATTGGATGCCGGAAAGCTGCCCTTTATTGCTGTCTGCAGATTTTGGTCAGACCTATATATCCGGCGGCGTTTCTATTATGCAAGAAAATGTCCATGTTGCCTGCTTGTCCTGCTGGTTTAGATTTTCCAGCGGGTGTTTAAGCTTGATGATGTACAAGACCGGAGGAAGCTCCTGGGCCCCCTCCGTTTATTAAGAACATGGAAATCCCTGGACCGCCAAGCTTTTATCAGCGGCGGCCTTGATAAACCATAGAGGTGATAACATGGATCTGGGATTAATATTTGTGACCGCCTTCATAGTGGCCTTATCCGGAGCGATGATGCCGGGACCGCTGCTTTCTGCCGCGGTGGCTCAGAGCCTGAAGGGGGGGTGGCGGGTCGGACCCTATATGATCCTGGGGCACGGGATCCTGGAAATCGTCTTAATAATGGCGCTGGTGGCCGGACTAGCCGGGTTCCTGGCTCAACCGGGGGTGACTCTGGTCATCGCCTTGGCAGGCGGAGTATTCTTGATTTTTCTGGGTGGGACCATGAGCCGGGATGCGATTCAGAGCAAACTCACCCTGGAAATGGAGGCTGCCCCATCCGGGCGCCGGCCGAGTATGCATCCTGCTGTGGCCGGGGTGACGATCAGCATGGCCAATCCTTACTGGTGGTTATGGTGGGCCACCATTGGTCTGAGTTATATTACCCTGGCCATGAACAGCGGTTCGCTGGGGTTGGCATCTTTTTTCACCGGGCACATCAGCGCCGACCTGATTTGGTATTCCCTGGTGACCATCGCTGTGAGCGGAGGGCGTCGTTTCATTAATCCTCGGGTTTATCAGGTAATCCTGACCGGATGTGGCATATTCCTGGTGGGTATGGGGTTTTATTTCATCTACAGCGGACTAACGATGTGATCATTGTACTCCCAAAGTCTCCCGGCGGCGATTATTCATGGGGCGCCGTGGCGAACTTCCTGAGCCAATAAATCGATAACCGTCTGATCGGTTGGGAAAGCCAGCCCGGGCACCGATTGCAGCGGGAAGAAGGCCAGTTCGCCCAGGTCGTCACCAGCCTGCATCTCTCCTCCGCAAACGTCAGCCAGAAACCAAATCCCGACCGTATGACAGTTGGGATCGTGGAAATTCGATTGGACGGTGAAAACCCGTTTGATTTCTATGTCCAGATTGGTTTCTTCCTTAAACTCACGTCTGATACCAACATACACATCTTCGCTATATTCCAGGTATCCGCAGGGGATGCACCACAGATCCTTATAGGCGCCCCCTTTTCTGCGCCCCAGCAAGAGATGGCCGGCTTCGTTCATGACAATCGCGGCCACCCCCACGATAGGGTTTTCATAATAGATGTAGGTGCATGCCTGGCAGGTGAGGCGCTGCCGCTCGGCATCCCGCCGGTAGCTGAGCTCACCCCCGCATTTGGGACAATAGAAAAATCTCTGCTTTGCATGGATCAACACCAAACACCTTCCCCAATGAGTTTCATTTTTAGTCTTGCCCTGATGGAAGAGACCGGATTTGACAATAATATTATAAGAGAATTGCACCCGGTATGTCACCGGGAGGGCAGTGTTTATCTGTGCCTCACGGTGGTGTTTACTGGGTCAGGTGGACTAGAGCCTTGGTGATGGAGGACAACCTGACGGAATCGATTCATTAAGTAAGATTGTGAAATGTGTGCCATTCATAAAACTTGACAACGCCATTGTTAGATTTTATACTATGTAACAAGACATGGTTAGGGGGGAATGCCGTGGTTGACGTGTCCCGCAATCAGCCCGTATACAACATCAGTGTGGCGGCGGAATTGGTTGGGGTTCATCCCCGCACGCTGAGGATATACGAAGAGACCGGTTTGATTTTCCCGGCTCGCACCGGGGGAAATACCAGACTGTTCTCCAATGCTGATATCGAACTGTGTCTGCGTATCCGTGTCATGACTCAGGAAATGGGTCTCAATCTGGCCGGTGTCAAACTGATTTTTACTTTGGAGCAAAGACTGGACTTCAAGTTCGAGGATTGGTGTAAATGACCACGGTTAAAAAATATCGGGAAGAATAATTGGGAGGTGTATTTAGATGGGAAAAGCGGTAGGCATAGATCTTGGGACCACCAACTCAGCGGTAGCGGTAGTGGAAGCGGGCAAACCAGCCATCATTGTCAACGCAGAAGGGGACCGGGTAACACCGTCGGTAGTGGCCTTCACCAAGGATAACCGGCGCCTGGTCGGTACCC
>CAZOMS010000182.1:0-4612 GCA_964580805.1 uncultured Syntrophomonas sp.
GCTTTAAAGGTGTTGCCGGCGCCGTCGTTGGCTTCCAGGTAGCGTTTGCCTTTTTGGCCACGGTGGTGGGAGCCGCGGAACGCTGAAGTTGGCCCGGAAATTGTAAAGGTCGCCCTGGTAGATGGACAACCCGATGCCGCCAAGAGACGCAGATGGACTTACTCCCAGCTTCTGGCTGAAGCGGAACAGTGCGCTTATGCTCTGCTCGACAAATTCAAACCTGGTTCCAATACATAAATCGGAGGAATAAGGCAACTATTTACCCTTCCTTAAAAAAACCCGTTGCACGGGGAACCGTGGAACGGGGCTTTATATCTGTATGATGACAATATTATTATTGTCAAATGCCGCGATACTGCCAATCGGTCTTGACCGGCAACTTGACGATCTTTTCAATAGTAATACCGCATTCCTCGATGATCTCCTGGATCCTTTCCAAATCGTCCGGTTCTACAATCAACGATATCCCGCAGCAGGAGCTGGCCTCCCGGGGGGTGGGGGAAATCTGGTTCCGGATATTGGCCTTTTTCAATTCACGGTTGAGCTGCAACCCTTGGTGGTGGTTGGGAAAGAGAATATACCAACGGTATGCAATCTGGTCCATAGTGTTTGCCTACTTCCGCACCATCTCCAGAAATGCTTCGATCCTGGTCCGCAGCTGCTCATAATCCTGCTCGCTGTAATCGGTCTCTATGTGCATGACAGGAATGTTGTGCTCTGCCAAGGCCTGTTTGACCAAATAACTCTCGGTGGAATAAAGGTTGCAGAACTGCAGGTTCACGTCGATAATCCCATCCACCTTGTACTCATCCGCCAGCCGAACGATATCTTCTATTCTGCCCGGGTTGGGGGTGAAGCAGGCACAGTTGGTCTGCATGTAGCGCTCGGCCAGGGCTCTGATCTGTTCCTCCATGGTCTGCCCGCTTTCATCCACCAAGTGTTCGAAATAGCGGGTGCCGGTGCAGGATTCCTCCACTACCACCGCGGCTCCGGTCGTCTCCACGATATGATGGAGTTTCCAGTTGGGGATCGCCATAGGGGTCCCGCTGATCATTATCCGCGGGGCGTCGGCGGGAAATACCCCTTCACCCTTGTTGATCCGTTCTTCCAGTTCTTCCGCCAGCCGGTTGGCCATCTGGGCACAACGAGCGGGATCATCGTAAAAGGCAATCTGGGTCACCAGCAGGGCATCCTTGCCGCTGATCGGTACTCGCGAGGCCTTGCGGGCATTATACAGTCGCTGCAGGGCACGTCGCTTGTTGTTGATGAGTTTGATGGCTTCCCCCAATTTCTCCGGGGTCACCTTGTTGCCGGTGACGCCTTCCACTACCTGGATAAAATCTCTGATCTCGCCCTCAAAGGCCGCGATATCCTTATCGCGTTTCATCTGGGGCACATCGATGACATGCAGCGGCACTTCCTGCGATAATATCTCCCAGGCTTTCTTTTTGCCGTCACAGGTGGTTTCACCCACATACATATCTGCAATCAGGAAAAACGGGCATGTCTTGTCCAGTCTGGCCCCGACCGAAGCTTTGATCAGCGGGCAGGTATTGATGGGCAGCACTTTTTCGCCTCCCGACACCCAAAACTGGGAACCACCGCACAGGCCGGCGGCAATACCCCCGGCCGCGAAGACCACTTCATCAGGCACATACACACAGAAGGTACCGAACACCTTGCCGCCTTTCTGCCGGTGTTCGATCAGTTCAGACGGTCTCACCCCATGGATCTCGGAGACCACGAAATCATAGAAGTCCATTCCGGCCGGACGGTTCTGCTGCGAGAGAAACACCCCGCCGAAAGCGTCGGGCAGGACCTCGCACAAAACGTCATGCTTTTCCAGGTCCATCCCCAAATCAGACCACATCTGGCGATAATCAGCCATTTACAATTCCTCCTCTTCTTCCTTATAAAACATCTACAGATTGGCAGCCTTTTATTGTTCCCGGGCCCACAGCGCTGCACCCAGGGCTCCGGTGTACTGGCAGGAATCAGCCATAATCAACGGACAGCCCAATTCCTTTTCCAGGGCTCTTCTTACTCCAGGATTGATGGCCACCCCTCCGGTAAAGACTACCTCCCGGTTAACCCCTATGCGCTTCACCATAGGCGCCACCCGCTTGCCCACCGAATTATGCAAGCCCGCGATTATCCCCGCTTTGGAAATACCCCGGGCCAACAGTCCGATGATTTCGGACTCGGCAAAAACCGTACACATGCTGGTGATTTCCAGTGCCTGGTCGGGATCTTCAGCCGCACCCAGCTCGCTTACATCCAACCCCAGAGTGACCGCCATCACCTGCAGAAACCGGCCGGTTCCAGCCGCGCACTTATCGTTCATGGCAAAATCCAGCACCTGGCCCCCTGGCCCCACCCGGATCACTTTGCTATCTTGGCCGCCGATGTCGATAATGGTCCGGACCTCCGGATGCAATTCAGCCACACCCCGGGCGTGACACTTTATTTCGGTAATGGTTTTGTCAGCGTCCTCAAAAGCCACCCGACCGTAGCCAGTGGCAATGATCCGCTCCACCTGGTGCCGCTCCACCCGGCTCAAATCCAGCAACTGCCTGATGGTTTCCCGGCCGGCATCGCGGGGGCTCCAGCCGGTTGGCAGCATAGTGCACCAGCGGGATTCCCCCTGGACCATTACCCCCTTGGTAGCTACTGAGCCAATATCAATTCCAACGCTTATCATGCTCTTCATCCCCGTTTATTATGACCGTCGTATCATTCACCTGGACCTTATCGACATTTTCCCTGTCATGGTATCACAAGGGTCATAACATGACTAATTACTTAAGGTTATACATCGCCCGAGTCATGAATCTGCTGGCGGTATCCATTTGTGCTCAAATATTTACCCGCGAAAGTGTTAAAATCTCTATTAGGAAATGTTCAGTCTGCGGTGATGAAAAGAAGGCGAATAGGATGGAGCAGGATAAACCCAACCAACCGGACGAATCGAGACCGCACATCCACAGCACGGACCAGCAGGAAAAGCTCACCGGACAGGAAGAAACTCATCAGCAGAACGAGTACGGCCAGCAAGCTGGACCCAGCCGGACAGGCATACTTGGTCGCCCGCTCACACCAGCCCTGGCCTTCATCTTCCTGATGGGCTTCGTCAGTATGTTTGCCGATATGACCCATGAAGGAGCCAAAAGCATCTACGGGGTCTACCTCTCCATGGCAGGGGCCTCTGCGGCGGCCATCGGTTTTGCCACCGGGTTCGGGGAGTTCGTGGGCTATGCCTTCCGGCTGGTGGCTGGTCACATTACCGACCGCAAAAAGAATTACTGGTTCATGACCATCCTCGGTTACCTTTTCAATATGGCCGCCATCCCGGCCCTGGCCCTGATCCCGGAAAACGGCTGGGTCTTGGCCTGCGGCTTGATTATCATCGAACGGATGGGAAAAGCTATCCGCTACCCGGCCAAGAACACCCTGGTCTCCTTTGCCGCCAGCCAGGTGGGACACGGCAAAAGTTTCGCCATCCAGGAATTCCTGGACCAGCTGGGCGCATTCCTGGGGCCGGTCATTTTGTTTATCACCCTTTACCTGAGTAAGAACAACGGGGCCAACTCCTTCGCCGACTATGCCCTGTGTTTCGCTATCCTGGGGATCCCGGCCCTCCTCACCATGGTCGCCCTGCTTACCGCCAGGTCGAAATTCCCCACCCCGGAGAGCTTCGATGTGTCCCCTGAAAAAAGCGGTGGCAAAGAACTGCGCACGACTTTTGTCATCTATATGGCGGCGGCCAGTCTGCTGGCTCTGGGCTTCGCCGATTTCCCGCTCATTACCTTGCACGTATTCCGTCAGCAACTGGTCGCCTCGGAAGTGCTTCCCTTGCTCTATTCAGGGGCCATGCTGGCCGACGCCCTGGCCGCCCTGTTCTTCGGCTGGCTGTTTGACAAATGGGGGATCCGGGTGTTGATGATCTCTACCGCCATTTCATCCACCTTTGCGGTATTCATCTTCAGCGCCAACGCCCTCTACGCGGCCATGATCGGCATCATCATGTGGGGCATCGGCATGGGGGCCCAGGAATCGATCCTCAAATCAGTAGTCAGCACAATCGTCCCCAAAGACAGCCGGGCCACCGGTTTCGGGGTGTTTGAGACTGCCTTCGGCATCTCCTGGTTCCTGGGCAGTTGGCTGATGGGAGCTCTTTACGACATCGCCCCGATATGGCTGGTGGTCTTCTCGGTGACCATGCAGCTATTGGCCATTCCCATGTTCTATCTCACCTGGACCTGGTTCCGACGGGAGAGCGCTGCCTGAGGATAAGCAACTGAAAACACAATGATGATCCATTCAATCTGCCATTCGTTCCAGGCACCGAAATAAAGCCCTTCCCGCGGTTGGGAAGGGCTTGGCAGTGGAGACGCTGCTTTTCTAACGGCCCGGCATCAGAAGCCGGTTTTCAGTTTGCTGGGCATAACGATGGTCCGGGTGGGCTTGATCTGATATTTGGCAGGGATCACCGGCCCTTTGTCGGTAATCTTGGTGGTAGACTTAAACGCGCTGTCGGGCAGCACCCGCCGCACGCTGTGGAACTGGTCCCCGTACCAGTTGTCAAACCCGCGCACGATGCCGATGCAGGTCG
>CAZOMS010000183.1:0-4593 GCA_964580805.1 uncultured Syntrophomonas sp.
TTTGTTCAGGTCACCCGACTGCTGTAATTCAGTATAAATCATTTCCATCATTTCCAAAACCCGTGCAGAAATTATTTCCGCAACCAATTTTTGGGGCACCTGCTTGGTTTCATTTCCCTGGATATTGTGAATTTCTATCATCACCTCGTCTGAGGCTAACTCGGTTGTGGCTAAGCCGAATTGTTCCTTGATGCGGGTTCCTTCCTCTATCGACGTCCTAAGGACAATGGCCAGGTCTTTGGTAATATAGTCGCCGCCGATAGGCAGCACTGCCGTTGACCGAATTGTGCCTTGGCTGAATATGCTGATTTCCGTAGTCCCGGCGCCCATATCTATCAAGACTACCCCCATCTCTTTCTCGGCCGGTAATAAGACGGATTCGGCTATCAGCAATTGATTATATACGGTTTCCTCAATGGAAAGGTTGATTCGCTGGGCGCTTCGCTGCAGATTCTGCATGGCCGCAGCCGCGGCGTAAATCACCAAGGCTTCAGCTTCCAGGCGATTCCCTACCATCCCTACCGGATCCCTGACACCATCATAGCCATCGATAATGTATTGCCTCTCAATTACCTGGACAATGGTCTTATCCGGAGCCAACGAGATATTGGTGGCTGAACTCAAAACCCTTTCCTTGTCTTCAGTGGCAACCACGTTATCCGGGTTACCTACCGCAATCACCGCCCGGTTATTGACAGCAGTAATGCTGATGCTGGAGAAACCAGTCACCGTACTCAAAATCTCTCTGCCGGTCAGCCTCTCCAACTCATTCAGACACTTATCGATGGAACGTGATGTGCTCTCGATATCGATAATGTTTCCCTTACGAAGCCCAACTGAAGGAATTCGGGCCATACCCAAAACGTTGACATCCTGCAGATGGTTGATCACCCCTAAAGCGGCCTTCACCTCGCAGGTACCGACATCCAAACCCACCACTATGCTGCGTTTGATAATTTTAAAGCAACTCCTCACACGGTTTCTACCAACTAAATACTACAAACGCAACTATATTCCTTTTTTAGCACTTTGTTTTTATCAGTACTTTTTCAATAAATATCGACGAATAATCCCCATATTCTGGAATAACCGAACCCCAAACACCACAACCGCAGCCAGGTACAACTCCAATCCCAATTTATCGCCAAAATAAGCTAATGCCGATGCCAACAGAGAATTGGTAAAAAAGCCGGTGATAAATATGGTGGTATCAAAGGTATCCTCCATAAAAGCACGGATACCCCCCAATACCGAATCCAATGCCGCCAATACCCCAATAGATACGTACTGCACCATGGAGGCCGGCAGGAAAATCGGCAGCTGATAGCCTATGAACAGGCCCAGTGCCAGGCATAACAGGGTTATCCACCACATATCAACCAATCCACCCTTTACTTTTGTTTAGGCGTAGTAAATTGGAATTTGAGAGCGCCAGTATAAGCAGGTATCTCGATATTATCGCTTCGGGCCAGCTGAGTCTGTAAACCGAAAGTATTGAGTTCTTCCAGTTTACCACCCTTGATGGTCAGTCCGCTCTCCAGAAGTTGCTGGTTGCCGGTGGCCTTGATCACAAAGGGGGGGCCAATCTTATTCCAATTAACCAATATGGTGGTACCCGCACAGCGGATCTCGGACATGGCTATAATCCGTTGGTTATTGACGGATATTGCTTCCGCTCCGGACGCCTTGATTTCGTTTACAATACTCAGAATATCGCTGTCATGGACCAAGTAAGCATTGGGGTCTTCTCCCGGTTGCAGGGCCTGGGGATTATCATTCAGGGTTACTATGATGCCCGGACCTGTGACCGCGGTCAAACCAGCCGCCAGGTTGGATTTACGCAGCTCTGCCTGTAGGTCTTGGTTGAGCTGGCTTTCATTGCTCACGTTGGCCAACTTTTCTCTCAGCTCGACCACCTCTTCTGACAGGTTTTGGTTTTCTTTAAGCAGAGCGCTGTTGGCAGCGGTCAGCTCGTCCACCCTGGAGGTGCGTAAGTTGGTCCCATAACTCTCGGAGGTTCGGTATTGAACCGACAACATGATGCCCACGATCACACAGATAGCCATTATTGCAATTTTGCCCGTTTTGTCATGCATGTTTTTACCCCTACCCTCTGGTTTTTACAACCGGTTCCCCCTTGAAACGGAGGTCGACGTATTCCAACTCATCGATGCCTTTTTCGCTCATTGCTTCTTCCATGTCCAAAACCTCACTGAACATCTTGATCTTCTCGTCCAATCTGTCCAGATCTCCAAACCGGACCTCGGTCCCCTGTACAGTGTAAATTTTCAAAGTGCCATCCTGATTTTGATAATGCACATCCGAGATGCGGGCCTGCTGCTCGCTCGGCAGGGCTTGCCACACCTGTTTTATCATATCCGTGGCCTCGACGTTGATAGTCTGCCCCAGGTTCACATATTCGGGAACCGTTTCCAGTGTAATGATTAGTTGATTGTCAACCGGGACATTATTGAGTTTGTCGAAACAAACCCCAGTATCATCGATACATAAAAACAATTCATTAAAGGGGATGACTGCCCATATCTGGCGCTCGATGACGCCGATCGAAATCTGACTGGGCAGGCGCCGCTTGATTTCCGCCCCTTTGATCATTGGGTGAACCTGGATGGACTTGGCGGCCAATGTCTCGTCCAACGAAAAAATATTCATGCCCGGAGCCAATCCGGACAATGCCAGTATCTCTTCCTGGGTCACCTTATCATTGCCGGTCACCCTGATCTGGGTGACATCAAAAACAGCGCTGTGCATGAAGAGGTACGCCGACAGTAAAGCAATAAATGCAAACAGAACCAGGCTGAACCTTCGCGCAAACTTCCTCCGGCCCACAACTTCCCCTTCCATCCATCACAACTTTAGTATTTCATAGAGAAAATTATAACAGAGAATCTTCTGACTTTGAAGTGAACCGAGCCTCGGCTTTCTTGTATTCTTGGATAGTTTTACGGTGACTCCATAAAAAAAGTGGTTGTGGACAAATGCCTGGTCCAACCACTTTATATCAGTTATACTTTATTGTCCCCGTTTTCTTTCTCATGAAGTAGAAATTCTTTCTACCTCTGCACCCAACCGGGCCAGCTTCTCATGGATCTTCTCGTAGCCCCGGTCGATGTGCTCGAGCCGGCCAATACGGGTTTCCCCCCGGGCATAAATACCGGCCAGGATGAGAGCCGCCCCCGCCCGCAGGTCGGACGATTCAACCGCTGCTCCTTCCCAATTGCTCTTGCCGTTTATGATGGCTACCCGCCCCTCAACTTTGATATCAGCGCCCATACGGCGCAGTTCCGGCACATGCATGAATCGGTTTTCGAAAATGGTTTCCACGATTACGCTGGTTCCGGGTATAGTCGCCAGCAAGGCCATCATCTGGGCTTGCATATCAGTCGGAAATCCAGGGTATGGCATGGTCTTGACGTCGGTAGGACGATAATGAGGGCTGCCCATTATCCGGATACCTCCCGACCAGGGAATTATTTCGACTCCCACCTCGGTAAGTTTGGCCATCAATGGCTGCAGGTGCTCTGTCACCACATTCTCGATCCAAACATCCCCGCGGCTGATGGCTCCTGCCACCATATAAGTCCCCGCTTCTATACGGTCTGGTATGACGGTGTGCTCAACACTGCCCAGCGCCTTTACGCCTTCAATACGGATAGTATCCAGGCCGGCCCCTTTTACCCGCGCCCCCATGCGGTTGAGAAAATTTTGCAGGTCCACGATCTCCGGTTCACGAGCTGCATTTCTGATTATGGTGCTGCCAGGTGTCATGGCTGCCGCCATCATGATATTTTCTGTAGCTCCGACACTAGGGACATCCAGCATCACTTCTTTACCCTGGGCAGAATCCGCCTTACCGATCATCAACCCGTGGTCTTCCGCGATTTGGTAACCCATGTGGCGGAAACCCTTAATGTGGAGGTCCATGGGCCGTGATCCTATCGCGCAGCCTCCCGGATATGCGACCCGGGCGTCCTTGAATCGGCCCAGCAGCGGTCCCATGACCAGGTTGGACGCTCTCATCCGCCTGGAGATCTTCTCGGGAAGTTCGTTGCTGCCCGCTGATCGGCCATCGATTATCAAAACATCGCCTTCCCTTTTCACTTTGGCGCCCAGCAGTTCCAGTACCTCCGACATGACGTTTATATCATCCAGTTCCGGAACCCGGTTCAGGATCACCTCGCCGCAACACATCAGGCTGGCAGCCATTATAGGGAGGATGGCGTTCTTGGAACCACTGATTTCCACCTGGCCTTTTAAGGCTTTGCCGCCCTTGACCAGTAATTTATCCATAATTATTCCTCCAGTTAAACCACGGGCCTATTCCAGTTCTTCGGCCAGATGAACGCCCATCTTCCACACGTCGCCGGCGCCCATGGTTATCAGCAGGTCATTGTTTTTCAAACTGCTTTTTAGGTATACCTCAGCTTCATTGAGGGTGGGGATATACATGGCATTGCATCCGGCTGCCACTGCTGCCTGGTAAACCAGCTCCCCGGTTACATTCTCGATGGGGGCTTCCCCAGCTGAGTATATATCGGTGATAATAACCAGATCGGCTTCCCGGAATGATTCGCC
>CAZOMS010000184.1:0-2001 GCA_964580805.1 uncultured Syntrophomonas sp.
TTCTCCAGCCGCAGCAAAGCCATCTGCACCATGCCCACCGCACCATCAACGATTATCTGACGGGCTGCCAGGATGGCCGCTGCCTGTTGTCTTTGCAACATGGCGCTGGCTATCTCGGTGGCATAGGCCAGATGGGTCAAACGGGCCTCCATTACCTCAACCCCGGCCAGGGCCAGGCGTTCCTGTAGTTCCCTGGTCAATTCCGCTGCCACTTCTTCGGCGTTGCCACGCAGGGAAAAACCTTCTTCTCCAAAATTGTCATAGGGGTATTTGGTAGCTACATGGCGCAGGGCCGTTTCGCTTTGGATTTCCACAAACTGCTCATAATTAGTGACGTCAAAGATTGCCCGGGCGGAATCTATCACCCGGAAAACTACCACCGCAGCAATTTCTACCGGATTGCCTTCCACATCATTGACTTTCAGGGTTTTACAGTTGAAATTGCTCACCCGCAGCGAGACCATGGTGCGAACTGTCAGAGGAACAGTCATCCACAAACCGTTGTCCCGGATGCTGCCCATATAGCGGCCAAAGAATACGACTACCCGGGCTTGGTTGGGCTGCACAATTGTCAGGGAACTGAGGATTATCAGGGCTAGTAATGAGCTCCCCAATATCATGGCAATATTAAAGTGAATGCTGTAGTATACAGTCGCGCCGATAGAGACTAATGCCAGGAAAATGGCCAAAAATCCGTTTACCTTCCAGGCTTTGCGTTCTTGCATTTGCTCTGCCTCCTCATATTGATATTATATCTCCTTGATATCATTATAATATATGCCGCGAGTGATTAATATGGAATATTTAGCCTAATAGAAACTGATTCAAGGGGGCGAGTAACTCCCGGCAAGCGGTAAACATAAGCTATAAAAAAGGCGGTCAGTGAGAATCCCCGGCAAAAAGGCGATAAGTACCTGCATGCAAAAAGCGGGGGCAGGGGAATAATGGCAAATATTCAGGTCCATAATAAATAGAAAAGGGAGAAACCACTATGCTTTTCAAAAAACAACCAGGTTCGGCTGACATTGCCATGCGGTCATGCCTGGTGCTGCCGCGCTGTTCGGTGTGTGACCAGGTACCGTCAGGCGGTATTCGTGATTGCATCAGGCTCAAAAAGGCATTTATCTGTTCTGGCTGCGAAAGGCTTATTGTACAGAGCGATGTAGCCTCTGGGCAATACCAGAAATTGATCAACAAGCTTAAGAAGATCCTGCTGTAAAAACTATCCGCTGTCTGGTTCCCAATTCGGTAACCGCCGGTCCCCCAATCTCTGCTACAATGATATGGAAAAACATACTCAGCGAACGAATTACCGCTGGATTTATCCTTTGCTGAAAATAATGAAAGGCCATCATCATTGTCATACCACACACCCATTTACAATTCAATCAAGGAGCGCATGGAGAAATCCCGCTTGCGGTTGCATATGCCTGGTCATGCCGGCTTATTGGGGCGTATCGGCGCCGATTTCCAATCCTGGGCAGAGTGGGATTTAACTGAACTGCCAGGATTGGACGACCTTCATGAACCACGGGGAATCATTGACCAGGCGCAGCGCTTGTTGGCCCGGGCTTGCGGGGCCCAGGAAAGCCTTATCCTGGTCAATGGAAGCACCTCAGGTATTCATACCTTGCTTATGAGCGGAGCAGAGCAGGAAAAGGTGGTCATACCCCGCAACTCCCATCGCGCTTTTTTTGGGGGTTTGGTGCTGGCGGGAAGCACCCCGGTGTGGGTACCCGCTGAGGTTGAGCCGGAGCTAGGCATAGCCTTGGCGGTCCAACCGGAAACAATCGCTGACGTGCTCGCAGCCAATGAACAAGTTGCCGTCGTCTGGTTAACCAGTCCATCTTATTATGGGACTTGCTGTGATGTTGCCGCTATTTCCAGTTTACTCGAAGAGCGGGGTATTCTGTTGATGGTCGATGAGGCTCATGGGGCGCATTTTCCTTTTCATCCCCAGTACCCCAATCCAGCCTTGCAGGACGGGGCGGCCGCAGTAGT
>CAZOMS010000184.1:2101-4575 GCA_964580805.1 uncultured Syntrophomonas sp.
GAGTCACTCCGTGGTCGGTATACGTGAACCGGGCGGAACGTTGGTCTCCGAGCAGATACGGGACTTGGTATTGGATGCCAGGAATAGTGGTATAATGGGGAAGACCGAGGCTTTGCTTTATGCGGCAGCCCGCAGCCAAGTGGTTGAAGAAGTGATCAAGCCGGCTTTAAGCCGGGGACAGATAGTTGTCGCTGACCGCTATTTGGATTCCACTATAGCGTATCAGGGGTATGGGCGGGGGCTTGATCTGCAATTCCTGCTTGACCTTAACCGTATCTGTACCGGGGGTTTGTACCCGGATCTTACCTTCTATCTGGATATCGATCCGTTGGAGGCCTACCGCCGCCGCCAGGGCGAACTACCGGATCGCCTTGAGCAGGAAGGCTTGGGATTTCAAACCCGGGTTAGGGCAGGATACCTTGCCTTGGCCGCCTCCGAGCCTCGGATCAAGCAGTTGGACGCCACTCATGACCGGCAGCAGATTCTTGATGAAGCCCTGGGTTTGATCAATACAGGCTTTCTTTCTAGAAACCACGATTAATACTTAAACTTGAACAGGATGAGCCGGATGGATTATTTAACAGGAATCATTGGCCAGGAAAGAGCAGTTGCCGTGTTGCGCCAAGCCCTGAGTTCAGGGAACCTCCATCACGCATATCTGTTCATCGGTCCTGGAGGGGTTGGCAAAAGGACCGCTGCCCGCGCTTTTGCCCGGGGCATAATACTAAATGATGATCCCCAGGGTGAAGCCTATCTAAGAGAAGGTGTTCATCCCGATTTCATGAATATCGAGAGACTGGAGAAAAAGACCCAAATCAGTATAGAACAGATCAACCGCGAAATGGAACCGTGGCTGGCAGTGAAAGCATTTCGCGCCGCCCACCGGGTGATAATCATAAATGAAGCCCATCTGCTAAGCCTTCCCGCTGCCAATGCGCTGCTAAAGACATTGGAAGAGCCACCCCCTTATGCGGTCATAATTCTGGTTGCTGATGAGATGATGCTATTAGAGACCATTGTGTCTCGATGCCAGCGCTTAAGGTTTGGGCTGCTGTCCGAAAAAGACCTGGGGGATTTTCTTAGACAAAAGGATTTGGAGAGTGAACGGGCTTCGTACTTGGCGAGATTAGCGCAGGGATGTCTGGCAACCGCCATTCAGTTGGCTGATACCGACAGGCTGGAGCAACAATGGCAAAAGGCGTGGGAATTGATCAGCCAGCTGGCTGCTGGCGGTGAGATTGCAGTATTTAATTGCGCTGAAGAAATGGATAAGCAGCCCGAAATAATGACTATCCTGCTTACCACCCTCTTAAGGGACGCATTTGTTTTTCAAAGCACCCATAAACTGGAGTTGCTGGTGGTAAAGGAGAATGCTTCCACCTATGAGGCATTTCAATCCCTGAATGGGAAGCGGGTGTTGGATTCTCTGTCTCACATCGAAGAACTCAGAAATAAATATCGGGGACCAATTCGATCATTTCTGCTTAGCATTAATATTTCATATCAATTACGGGATGCTTTACAATAAGAAGAGCATTTATAGAAATATTGGACTGAAACTATGGGAGGTCATATCTGTGGCATTGGTTGTAGGGGTCAGATTTAAACCGGCCGGCAAGATGTACTATTTCGACAATTCTGGCCTGGATTTGAAGCTCGGGGAAGCGGTTATAGTAGAGACAGCCCGCGGAGTTGAACGCGGTCTGGTAGCAATTGATAAACGGGACGTCAACGAGGACCAACTAGTCTTACCACTCAAAAAGGTTATTCGCAAAGCTAGCGAGGAAGACGAGGCATCGTACCGCCAAAATAAGGCCAAGGAAGCTGAGGCGCTGGAAATTTGTAAGGAAAAGGTGCGAACCCATAACCTGCCAATGCGCCTTATCGACGTTGAATATACTTTCGACATGGGCAAAATAATCTTCTATTTTACGGCTGAGAGCCGGGTGGATTTCCGCGAACTGGTAAAAGACCTGGCCGCCATATTCCGGACCCGGATCGAATTGAGGCAGATCGGAGTACGGGACGAAGCCAAGATGCTGGGCGGTATAGGTACTTGCGGGCGCATACTGTGCTGTAATAATTTCCTGGGGGAATTTGCCCCGGTTTCTATCCGGATGGCCAAGGAACAACATCTTTCCCTTAACCCGGCAAAAATCTCGGGCACCTGCGGCAGACTAATGTGCTGCCTAAAGTATGAATCGGAGATGTATGATTCCAAGAAACCGGAGGGGAAAAAAGGTGGAAAAAACAATCCAAGAATTGCAGAATCTGATAAGGGATCTGATATTGGAGCTGGGGGATCTTAAAGATAGGGTAGCCCGGTTGGAAGATGAAACATCCTTTACTGGAGCCGCCAAGGAACCCGCGCTGATTGATGCTGTTAAACTGCAGGGTGAGAGTTATGCCAATTTGGGCAGGATATATGCGGAAGGGTTTCACATATGTCCGGTGGCTTACGGAGAGCCCAGGCA
>CAZOMS010000185.1:0-1572 GCA_964580805.1 uncultured Syntrophomonas sp.
CTCCTGTTTTTGCCCTCTGGACATAACAAATTGGCTGCCCTTATAATGAAACCCGGAGGGTTTACCCATGAATGACAAACGCATAAAGCTTATAGATAGATACTTCGTGGGCGTTTTGGTACTTATCCTGGCGTTTGGATTATTGATAATGACCAGTGCCAGCTTCGGCATAACCAGTGACCCCTATTATTATCTGAAGAAGCAGGCCTTTTTCATGGTGATCGGCATTGCCCTGGCAGTGTTCATCTTATACTTTGATTACACCGTGCTACAGCAATACAGCCTCCATATTTACGGGGCGGCGATTCTGATGCTGATTATGGTACTGATATTTGGGACCGAGGTCAGGGGTACCACCGGGTGGATCTCGATTGGGGGATTGCCCCCGCTGCAGCCGGCCGAATTCACCAAGATTCTGCTCATCATCGGGTTTGCCGATTTTCTGAGCCGGCGTAAGGGTGAACTGAACTCACTGGGCCAGTTACTGCCCTGTTTCGCTTATATGGGCTTGCCGTTCATCCTGATTATGATGCAGCCTGATCTGGGGACAGCTTTGGTTTATCTGGTGGTTACGGTGGTCATGATGTATATGGCCGGGGCCAATCCCCGTTTGCTGGGGGGCCTCATTATCGGAGGGGTGGGCTTGATTGCGCTATGGCTGTTCCTTCATTTCCAATACGGAGTGTGGCTGCCCCTGGATGACTACCAGATCAAACGACTGGTGGTGTTCATCGATCCCTATCAAGACGGGAAGGGCGGCCGGGGGGCCGGCTGGAATACCATCCAATCCCTTATAGCTATCGGCGCCGGCGGCCTTGCCGGCAGTGGATTGTTCAATGGGACCCAGGTGCAGTTGAACTTCCTGCCCGAACACCATACCGATTTCATCTATGCCGTGATCGGAGAGGAGTTGGGCTTCCTGGGGGCCTCGTTGTTGTTGATCCTGTATGCCCTGCTATTATTCCGAGCGCTGATAATCAGCAGCAAGTCACGGGAGATGTACGGTACCTTGATCGTGTCAGGGATAATCGCCATGTGGTTGTTTCATATCTTTGAAAACATCGGCATGTGTATCGGGCTGATGCCGGTAACCGGTATACCGCTGCCGTTTGTTAGCTATGGGGGCAGCAACATGTTGACCAATATGATCGCCGTAGGTCTGATATTGGGGGTAAATATCAGAGGCAAGAAGCTGGTGTTTTAAACAGAGTGGAAAGGGGTGTCGCCATGAAAACCCGCAACCAGGATGAATCCATGCAAGAGATGGCCCGCAACGCGTTGTTGTTGATACCCAACTTCATCAAACTCCTGTATCGGCTGGTAGCTGACAAGAGGGTTCAGGCCAGTGAAAAGGCGATATTGCTGGGGACAATCGGGTATATGCTATATCCTCTGGATTTTTTGCCCGATGTCATTCCTTTGCTGGGCCAGGTGGACGATCTGCTGCTGGCCGCCCTGGTCTTGAAGCGATTCCTTAACAGTGTGGACCGTTATATCCTCCTATCGCATTGGGACGGGCCGGTAGACTTGTTGCTGTCTATCGACCGGATCCTGGAGTTTACCCGTTATATA
>CAZOMS010000185.1:1672-4554 GCA_964580805.1 uncultured Syntrophomonas sp.
GCCGGTAGACTTGTTGCTGTCTATCGACCGGATCCTGGAGTTTACCCGTTATATATTGCCGGACGGAATTTATTATAAGGTAGTGAAGAAAGCCCGGGCCGACACTGTGGATGCTGATTACGAATTTAAATAAGACCGTTAAAAACGGGCTGATAGCTGCGTTAATACGGAAGGCCGGTGGAATCGACGTACCCTCAAGTACGCCTCATCGCGGGCCTTCCTATTGCCTTGCGCTAAGCCTTTTTTAATCGGTATTCCGTAAAAGGGCTGATAGCGGTGTTGATACGGAATATCTTTATAAATCGATCTGCCCGGATAACGATATATACCTGTAGACACTCAAAGTGGAAGGCTGACCGCCTTCCTTTTTTTATCTCCATTGGTCAGTAATAAAACCCGCTGGAAAACTATATATTTTAAGAAAAGCCGGGGCGGGTGTTGACATGCTGCAAAGGTTCAAAATAAAATTCCTGGTGGTTATCGCGCTGGTGGCGGTGGTCGGTTTCATCATGCAGTCTGGTCAGGCCAGCCGGCAGGTAGTGGAACCAGTCCTGAAATATATTATGTATGACCAATATGACGTGGGGGCGTTTATTTCCCAATACGTGCATATCCCCGGCACCAACGAGGCATTCGGGCTCCTGCCGGTAACCGGAGGTCAGGTGCTGCAGCCTCCCTGCCAGATCGCCTCCATTCAGCGCAACTATGGATGGTACTGGGACAAAACCGAGAAAAAGCAGAAATTCAGCTCGGGAGTGGTTCTGGAGGTCAATGCCGGCACTGCAGTGAATCCTATTGTAGGGGGTCAGGTGCTGGAAACAAATACCGCGGCCGGGCAGGGTTCGGTATTGGTCAAACACGCGGGCGAATTCTATTCATTTTACGGCGGATTACTGCAAACCGATGTGGAACCGGGCCAAACAGTAGCACCAGGCGATGTTCTGGGGAAAAGCGGGGCCACCCTATATTTTGAAATCAGAAGCCAGGACGGACCGGTAAATCCCCATAGTTTATTTGAATAATCATGCTGGTAGGAAAAATCGGCGGCATCCGCATCCGGATCAACCTGTTGGTGTTGCTGCTGGGCGGGCTGTACGCGTATCTTGGTCTGGCAGTGGAGATCCTGCTTATATTGGCCGCTGTCCTCATCCACGAGATCGCCCATGTCATCATGGCCCGGCTGCTGGGGATCCGGGTGGCGGAAGTCGACCTGCTGCCGTTTGGCGGTCAGGCCAAAATGGAGGATTACACCGGGCTGGACCCGGAACAGGATATCTACCTGGCTTTGGCCGGGCCGGCGGCCAGTCTCTCGGCAGCCGGGATTTTTTATTTTCTGCAGGAGCAGATTATTTCTCCCTACCTGCCCATGTTCATCAACATCAACCTTTTTCTCGGCCTTTTTAACCTCTGCCCGGGACTGCCCATGGATGGAGGACACATTTTGCGGGCCGTACTGTCCAAATTCATCGGCTATAAACGAGCTACCTCGCGTACCGCCACCCTGGGAAAAATCATCGCCCTGGGTCTCATGGGCTGGGGCGGCTATCAGCTTTATTACCAGCAAAGCGGGATAAATTTTATCGTAGTCGGGGTTTTGCTGATGTGGGCTGCCCACCGGGAAGGCCGTTTGTTGGCGTATGCTTTTATGCGTTACCTGGTTAACAAGAAAAGCGAGCTGGCCAAACGCGGGTTGCTGCCCGCCCAGCAGATGGTGAGCCGCGAGGATACCTTGCTCAAAGTAATTCTGGAAGCGGCTCGTCCCAATTTTTACATGGTGGTATTGGCCATGGACCAAAACGACAATCTGGTGGGCATGCGCTCTGAAGCGGAATTGATCGAATGCTTTTTCGACAAGGGGCCCGGCGCCCGCCTGCGGGATTGCTGATTATGGACATGCGCTTCGGTTAGGGCCGCCATATGAATTTGCGGGCCGGATTTATGATAATATAATAGAGGTTATTTTTTCGTATGGAGGACCTCAATGAAGGACAAGCTTTTCCGCGACATTCTGCCCCGGGTGGCCAAACCGATCCGCTATGTGGGCGGGGAGCTTAACGCTATCAAGAAAGACTGGAACCAGAGCCAGGTCAAGATGGCCCTGGCCTTCCCTGATGTTTATGAAATTGGCATGGCCCATATCGGCAGCAAGATTCTCTACGGCCTGGTGAATGAAAAAAGCCCTCATCTGCTGGAACGGGTATTTGCCCCCTGGCCGGATCTGGAGCAAATAATGCGCCAAGAAGGGGTGGAACTTTTCTCCCTGGAATCGTTCACCCCGCTGCGGCAGTTTGATGTGATTGGTTTCTCGCTGCAGTATGAATTATCGATCACCAATGTTTTGAATATGCTTGATCTGGCCGGAATTCCTCTGCTGGCCAGTCAGCGGGGGGAAGGGCATCCCCTGATAATCGGGGGCGGCCCGGTAGCCTTCAATCCAGAGCCCTTTGCTGATTTCTTCGATGCCCTGCTGATCGGAGAAGGTGAAGAATTACTGCTGGAATTCCTGTCCTGCCTGTACAATAACCGGGCGCTGGAGCGGAGGGAAAGATTGACCCGGGCTGCCGCTATTGAAGGGGTTTATGTACCGTCCGGATACCAGGTGGAATATAAGGCAGATGGGAGCCTGTCCGGCATGGCGCCGGTATCGGCGGACTTCCCGGTCCGGGTCCGCAAACGTTTGGTAAGCGATCTGGACACGGCCTATTATCCGGACAAACCCATTGTTCCCTATATGGAAATCGTGCATGACCGGGCGGTCCTGGAAGTCATGCGGGGTTGCCAGCGGGCTTGCCGCTTCTGTCATGCCGGGACTGTATACCGGCCGGTACGGGAACGCAGCGTGGCTGCGCTGAAGAGCCAGGCGGAAGCCCAGCTGAAAAACA
>CAZOMS010000186.1:0-4523 GCA_964580805.1 uncultured Syntrophomonas sp.
TTCCCCCCCCCCCCCCCCCCGTCCACTTATTTCCATTTGGTCCGCGGCCAGACCGACAGCCAGCGGGAACCGTACATAAAACGTGGTCCCCTCCGGGCCGGTCTCAAAATCGATCCTGGCATTATGGCGGGCAGCGATGCTGTAACAGACCGCCAGGCCCAGCCCGGTCCCCTTATCCTTGGTGGTATGGAAGGGCGTGCCCAACTTGTCGATGGTCTCCGGATCCATGCCGCTCCCCTCATCGCGAATGTAGAGGACCGCCTCATTACCTTCCGCTCGGGTGCCGATGGTTAGAGTCCCGTGGGATGACATGGCCTCCATGGCGTTGCGGGATAGGTTCAAGATCAGCTGACGGATCTCGTTTTTATCGATCAGTACTTGGGGGGCGCTGTGCAGATCCAGCTTCACATCGATCTCCTGCAGGTTGGCATCGGACCTGATCATCGGATATAACGGTTTCACCACTCTTTTCAGACTGCCCGGCTGGAGGTCGACCTTCTTGTCCCTGGCCAGACCCAGGAATTCACTGATGATACCGTTGGCCCGGTCCAGCTCTTCGATCATCAGCTCGAAAAAGTCCCGATCTTCCGCATACTCGGGCTTGTCCCCCAGCATCTGCAGGAAGCCCCGTACCGTGGTCATCGGATTGCGTATCTCATGGCCAATTCCCGCCGCCATCTGCCCGATCAGGTTAAGGCGGTCCAGACGGGCCAGTTCCCGTTCAGTCCTCTGCTTGTCGGTAATATCAACATTCATATCCAGGACCATTGACTGGCCATCAACATCGGTGAAGGGGAAATTATGGATCTCGGATATGTTGCCATTAGGGGCAGTAAATATCCAGTTATGCGGCTGTCCGGTTTCAAGCGGGCGTAAAGTCTCGCATTGCTCACACGGGTTATCCAGCCCGAAAATGAAATCATAGCAACAGCGGCCATTAGGCTCCCCGTATCTTTCCAGGTAAGCACGATTCGCGAATTGAACTTTGTAATCCGAGGATAGAAGGAATATGTTGGCGGGCAAAGTCTCCAGGACGTCAAATAGCCGCTGGCGTTCCAGTGAAAGTTGCGCTGTTCTTTCCGCAACCTTCTCCTCCAAGTAGTCTCGGGCTTGCCTCACTTCCTCTTCGGCCTGTTTGCGCCGGGTGATATTGATAAGCTGCTGTCCCAGCAATCCATTGGAATGGGGGAAGACAGCTATCTCATACCATTGGCCGCTGCCGCGGCTGTAGTCCTCGAAGCGCTCCGGCCGGCCAGTTTTCACCACTTGCTCAAATACCTCCAGCCATTCCGGCTCCATTCCCGGAAACGCTTCCCTCAGTCTTTTGCCTAAAAAATCGACTGTCCTGAGTCCGGTCACTTCCTGGAAGGCGGGGTTGACCTGCAAATATCGCAGATCGTTAACCTTTCCGTTCTCATCGAACAGGGGCTCGATTACCACGAAACCGAAAACAGAGCTCTCAAACAGGGTGCGGTATTTCTCCTCGCTTTTCCGCAGTGCCTCCATGGCCTCCTTAATTTCTTTAATATCCTTGAAAAGAATGGCCACCCGCCGCTGCTCGGGCTGCCCGACCCGGAAGGCGTATACATCGTAGATGAAACCGAGGGCTTGGGCTGGGTTACAAAATCGGGCCGGTTCGCCGGTAAGAGCGATACGCCCGTAAATGTCAAACCAATGCTGTTCGTGCCGGGGAGCCATTTCCCGCATACAGCGGCCGGCCGCTGCAACCAACCCCGTTTGCCGTTCAAAGGCCTGGTTCACCTCCAGGAAGCGGTAGTCAAGGGGGTGATCATTGTCGTCAAACAGGACCTCAACAATGCAAAACCCTTCGTCGATCGAGTTGAAAAGATCGTAGTACTTTCTTTCGCTCTCCGCCAAGGCGGTTCCTAATGTCGAGCTCTCCAGTATCTCCATGTATTTCTGCTGGGTTTGCCCAAACCAGGCCTCCGCCTCCCGGTGCCGGGCCTGTTCCTCCTGTAAGGCCAATTCCAGCTCAGCCACCCGTTGGCGCAGCTGAACGAGCTGTTGAGCCGGGTCTTCGGATTCGTTGATCAGACTATTCAATCCCATCCGCCCCCGATATTTATTGAATCTTTAGATTAAGCGTACCATACCGACCTGTCGAAGCCGGTCGAATCCCGTCAATGCAGGCATTTTTACGTAACTGCGGGGCTGCCGGCGAAACCAACCTTCCCCCGGCTCAGTGCCCTGCCGGCTGGGGGAAGCGTGATCTCGATTATTATTGGGCTGATTTCTTGGACATCTCGCTCATGCAGCGGGTGCAGACTCGCAGGCCTTTGTGCCTCAGCACCCGCTCCCCGCTGCCGCAGAAGATGCAGCCCGGCTCGTAGCGCTGCAGGATGACCTGGTTGTCGGCCACGAAGAATTCGATGGGGTCGTTCTCACCCATGGCCATAGCGGTCCGCACTTCCTTGGGGATGACGATACGCCCCAATTGATCTATCTTTCGCACTACTCCAGTCGCTTTCATGAATTTTTGAACCTCCTTTTTTTAAATAAAGTTACTGGTTTTGGTGGATCACCAAGTTGTTATCTTTATGGGCAAGGGCTATTAACTTGATGACCGTTTGGGCTACTAACTTGGGGACAGTCCGAGACCACTGAAAAAGTGTCTTAATGTGTCATGCTGAGCGTTAGCGAAGCATCTTACAACTGTATAAAGACCAATAATCAGTGTTTTTGATGAGATCCTTCGTCGCCTTCGGCTCCTCTGGATGACAGACACCGAAGTGTCACTCAGAGCGCAGCGAAGAGTCTCCTCTGGATGACACCGATGTGTCACTCAGAGCGCAGGCCGCCTTTTTACTCGTGCTCCTGCTCCCCGCCCGGGCGGTGGGTCTTTCTCCAGTCATCACCTCCTACGCTGATGCAATCGCAGACCTCCAATATCCGGGACAGGGCCCGGGGCCCGATCCTCGACTCCAGCAGGGTCAGGCTGCAGTTGGTGGTCAGGATGGTGGAGCGCCGGCAGCGGTACCGGTGGTCGATGAGGCCGTAGAGCTGCTCCTCCACCCACTCGGTGGGCTTCTCGGCCCCGATATCATCGAGGATGACCAGCTCGTCACGCTTGCAGCGGTGGACCAGCTGGGCATAGTCGGTCTTGCGCCCCCGGCTGCTGTAGGATTCCCGCAGCCTGTCCAGCAAGTCGTACACGGGTATGAACGAGCACCGGAAACCGGGATACTCCACGTCCTCCAATACCCGGTAACTGTTGTAGGGCTTCCCGAAGCGCTCCGGGTAGGCGCCGATCAGGGCCCGCACCGTGGCCACGCCCAGATGGCTCTTGCCGGTGCCCACCGGTCCTTTGAACAGGAGCCCCCAGCCCCGGGGGATGTATTCCATACCCTGCTGTACGAAGTCCTGGCATTTATTCAGGGCCGCAACCTGCTCGCCGCAGCCGGCCCGGTAGTTGTACAGGGTAGCATGGGCCAGGTTGGAGGGCACGCCCACATACCCCCACACCGCCTGCCGCCGCCATTCATCGTCATGCAAAGAAATGTGCATATTCGTCACTCTCGTGGCGCCAGTCATCCTTGCCGCCGGGGCGGATGGGTGCCCGGGGCCCGAATCGCTCCCTCCTCCGCTGCATGTCCAACTGGTAGAAACTTTTCCTCAAACTCGAGGGACTATGGATAGTGGTCAACCAGAATTCATCATCCTGGCTGAATATGATCACCTCCCGAAGCACCTCTAAATCTATCTTGTCAGACGTCAGTAACCGGTCCATAGCGCGAGACCAGTTTTGCATATCCGGTTCCTTGAAAGTAGGGATATTAGCCTTGATCCTGGTCCACAGTAAAGTTGCCAATTGGTGTTGGGGCATGTCGGGGGTGAATTCTTTGATATTTCTTTCTGTCTTTCCATCTGTCTTTAATATTGTCTTTAGATCTGTATTTAGCGGCGGGCCGGGGGCCGGTTCGGGCGGGGCTGGATCTTGTTCAGGGGTTGTCCTATCGTTCAACTCCTGAGTTGTTCTGGGGTTCAACTCCTGAGTTGTCCTGGGGTTCAACTCCTGAGTTGTTCTGGGATTCAACTCCTGAGTTGTTCTGGGGTTCAACCCCTGAGTTGTCCTGGGGTTCAACTCCTGAGTTGTCTTGGAATTCAACTCCTTAGTTGTACTGGGGTCCAAAATCTGTGTTGTGCCGAAGTTTAATTCCTGAGTTATGTAGGAATTCTTATCCTGGTTAGAGCCGGAAGTTGATTCCGGATTCCTTATATCAGCCGGCCTCGCGCCTGCCGGATAATTTTCCTTTTCCTTAATGCCGCAATCCACCTCCTCGGCGCTGACCGCGACCGAACCGTCGAAAAGGTCCCAAATTTCCCCGTCGGTTTGATCCGACCAGCGGGCCTCCGGGTGGGCAGTCAGGTCGATCATGTCCGCGGACTCGCAGCGATAGGTGCCTGACTTGCGGTTGCGTTCCAGGGCTTCCAGGTCTATGCAGCCTTCCTCCCACTGGGCCGTATCCGCCACAAAGGAATAGATGGCCGGACGGCCGGGTATG
>CAZOMS010000187.1:0-2010 GCA_964580805.1 uncultured Syntrophomonas sp.
CCCCGATCAAAATGATCAGCAAACCTACCCCATAGCGTCCATAGGATTTTTCCAACCCCGATTCCTCCTTTCATCATTTCAACACCCGACCGGTCTAGATCGAATGCAGGACCAGGTATTGAACAATGCCCACCAGGGCTCCAATAACGGTGCCGTTGATCCTGATCCATTGCAGGTCGTCCCCGACCTTGTCCTCAAGGGACTCCACCAGTCCCTCATCATTGAGACTCTCCAGTTTTTCGCGGACCATTCGTCCGATCACGGCATGATAACGTTCCAACAGACTAATGATTTTCTTCTTCAGCCAGGCATCCATTTCCGCCTTGCGCACCTCATCCTGCTGGATGGCGGTTATTTGCTGCAGGATGATCCCGGTCAGGTAACTGACCAGGGGCATGCCCTGCTCGGTGTCGCGGAGCAGTTGGTCTTTGACGGCTGCGAACAGTTCGTTGGTGGCCTTGATGCCAGCCTCGGTACCGACAAATTTCCTGACCGATTCACCCAGCAAAGAGGAAGCAGCCTCAGGGTCCAGCAAATGCAGGTTTTCGACCTCCTGCTTGAGTTTGATATGCAAATGATTATCAGGGGCTTTCAGCTCGATGAGAAAATGGTTGATGCGCCGGGAGATGATGCCAGCTGCATCTTCATAGTTGATCATATCCAGGGTTTCCCCCAGTCCCTTGCCCAGTCGGCGCATGAAGTTGCCCTGATTGGAGTAGTCGGCCGCGGCCCTGGTCAATAACCGTTTAATGCTGCGTTCGAAATCCTCGCCACGGGTGGAAGCTATGCCCCAATCCAGCACCAGGCGAATGACGTCTTCGCTGTACAGCTCTTTGACTACGTCTTCTACGTTTTGTACCAGGCGGGGGGAAAATTCGATGGAGTCCAGGTTGTCCGCCAGCATAACATGGATGAACTGAGATATATCGGCAGGATCAAGGTTTTGAATGATATTGCTGCTGATCGACTGGGCGGTTTCCTCAACGCCGCGGCGGACCTCATCGGAAGCCAGGGTCGCCGCCAGGCTGTCGACGAGAGGATAGGTCTGTACCTTGGCGGCCAGGAATTCCAGGCTGAGCCAGTCGTTCTCTACGATCTTTACAATTCCCTCGATGATGCGGCCGCGATTGTTGGGTATGATGGCGGTATGGGGTATGAATTTCAATCCCAGCGGGTGGCGGAAGAGTGCCACTACCGCGAACCAATCAGCCAGGGCCCCAACCAAAGCCGCTTCAAAGGCGGCAAAAAACAAGCCCCCCGTAAAACTGCTCCGAAAGTTCCAGGATACCAGCGAGCCCAGGAACACCAGTACCAGCATGGCAGTCGCTGCCGCTTTCATCTTCTTCATCAGAGCGTATCCTCTCTTGCTTGGGATGATGGAATTCCTGTTTCTACCTAATAGTATAATGATTAGCACGGTCGAATGCATTATCAACTGCCAGCCAAGTGTCATATGTGCAAAAGCCAGCAACTGCAACCCAACCACAGTCGCAGGTGCTGGCCTCCATAAATATAACTCTCGTTTCGCGAATCTACTAGTGTACAGTTACCTCCCTGGCGCCAAAATTCCTCATCACCCGAGCGGCTTCATCAATCAGATTATCATCCGCTTTCAGGACCATCACCGTGTTTCCTTCTCTCACCTTGGATTCGAAGAAACGGCTCCTGTCTTCGGGGATCCCGTAATCGGCCAGAGCACCGGCGAGGCCCCCGGTGATCGCGCCCGCGGCAGCCATCGCCAAGGGTCCAATGGCCAGTATCGGTCCGATACCCGGGACTACCATGGCCCCGGCGCCCAGGGCAAGACCGGCTAGTCCCCCCAGTCCTGCGTTGATCGCGGCGGCGCTGGATAGGTTGGAGCTGGAGTTGCCGATGTCGCGGTTACCTGTCTCATCGCCCTTTTCATTGGCCAGTATCGATATCTCGTTGAATCCCTTGTCCTTGAGTTCCCGTAAAGCCTGGTGGGCCTGACCGTTATCCTCGAAGTAGCCTATAACTCTTCTGGACATG
>CAZOMS010000187.1:2110-4471 GCA_964580805.1 uncultured Syntrophomonas sp.
CTATCTGTCGATGCCAATGTAGATGGGGATGTGTTTGCGGCCGGATCTTCCATAACCATAAACGGCAATGTGACTGGAGATGTTATCGCCGCCGGCAACACGATAGTGATCAACGGTATCGTCAGCGGGGATATCCGTACCGCTGGCAATAACGTAGACATCAGCGGCCCGGTGGGCGGCAGCATCACCGGTGCGGCCAATTCCATAACCCTGCGGGATTCCTCTCAGGTCACCCGCGATGTGATGATGTTCGGCAATTCGGTCACTTTGCGCGGCCCTATCCAGGGTCAGGTTATGGGGAGCTCCAACCAGTTTTACCTGCATGGCCCGGTAGGCGGCGATGTGAAGATCTGGGATGTCCAGAACCTCATAATCGGTCCGGCCGCGGCGGTCAAGGGAGCGGTCACCTATCGTTCCGCCAACCCGGCCCAGATCGATCCAGCCGCGCAGATTGCGGCCATAAACCAATTAGCCCCGCCAGTCCGGCCCGAAACCAGGATGCCGGACCAGATCCCCTACGCTGTAGGATGGACCGGGACCATTGTCATGGTTATCGCTGGCTTTATAATCTGGGGAATCTTTTACCTGCTCTTCCCGCAACTGTTTCCCCGGTCCGGCCAGGGCGGCTACGGCTCCTTCCTGGCCAAACTGGGGTGGGGATTCCTGACTTTGCTGGTGGTGCCCCTGGCAGTTGTCATGATATTTATCACCGTGGTTGGAATACCCCTGGCTTTGCTGTTGTTGTTCATTTATATTCTGGTTCTGAGTCTGGCCAAGATCCTGGCAGCCGATTACCTGGTCCGGATCCTGGCGGAACGGAATGGTTGGAATACCAAAGGTGCGGTTATTGCATCCTTCCTGGCGATACTGGTGATTCTGGCCGCTTCGGCCCGCATACCCGTGGTTGGTTTCTTGATCAGCCTGACCATAGCCGCACTGGCGTTGGGATTGCTCGTTACCGGTATAGCCAGACGGCGCCAGCCATCACCCGCCCCCATCGAGTCAGTATAACCGGCTGAGCTGAGAACGGAATAAAAGAAAAAACAAGCCCTGTGCAGCGCTTATCAACGCTTTACAGGGCTTGATCCATTTTGGCATTTAAATTTGAAAACATCCCACCGCAACCGGCGTTGGTCACTGGCCGCAAAATGTAACGAGAATCGTCCGAGACCACTGAGATTTGCTTTGGGGTAGGCATAATATACGGGCGGACGTTAAGCGCTAGCATGAAAGCCGATATATTTATCCATACCCTATAGCTGCAAAAATGGACTCTAGTCCCGAAACGGCCCCTTGACACTGCCAGGACCGTTGTCCTGGGCCGCAATCGGGACGTTTCCGCCTTAAAAGTGTCACCAGAATCGGAGTGAGACCCTGAGATTTGCTCTGGGGTATGCGTAATATACGGGCGGACGTTAAGCGATAGCGTGGAAGCCAGTATACTTATGCATACCATAATATCGGCAATATGGACTCTGGTCTCGAACCAGCTGGTGACACTATTTACGGGCGTGGGAGCCGTCGCAGAATGGTTTGTTATCGCTTTTTCCGCAGGCACATAATACTATATGATTGGACTCCCTGATCAGTTTACCGTCCGGATCCATTATTTTGGCCGCCCCTTTGACCAGCAGGGGGCCATTTTTCACCATTTTGATGGAGACAAATTCGGTAGGGGCCACCTTGTAGTCGACCGAACCCGGTCCCACTGCAATAGCCGGATCTACCCGGGCCCCTTCCTTGACTTTGTATTTCAGGGCATCGGACGGACATTTGTCGATGGCCTTTATAATCTCCTCGGTGCTGGCATTAGCCGGGTCAATCCATGGCTTTTTATCGACATCGAACACCTCCGGCAGGGTCCCCCAGCACTTGCCGGCATGGGAACACTGCTTGGGGCACCAGTAAACTATTAATTCATCGGTATGGTACTCCTTGATTTTATCCTCCGGGCTGGATATATCGGTGAAATCGTCTTTGGTCAAACCATGACCCTCCTCTCCTAATAAGCTATACTTTTTTCCATCCTTCCAGGGCAGCCACCATTTCTTGTCCAAACTCGTAACAGCGGGCTTCATTTTCCTGGTCGGGAGTCCAAAGGCACTTCAAGCCTTCATTGATTACCTCAAACTTGGCCGCTCGCAGTTCCTCGGTTATGATCTTCACCGATTCCCCGCTCCACCCGTACGAACCGAAGGCCGCCGCTTTTTTACCGGAGAAGGAAAGTCCCTTTATCTCTTCCAGGATCCCGGCTGCCCCCGAAAGGATACCCCGGTTGATGGTCGATGATCCCATCAGAATGGCCCGCGATTTGAAAACCTCGGTTATTATATCGTTCTTGTCCTGTTTCCCCACGTTATA
>CAZOMS010000188.1:0-4430 GCA_964580805.1 uncultured Syntrophomonas sp.
GTTGCTCTAACGGTGGCGCCATACAACGCGGGAACCCCTTCTACGATAGCCGTCTGTCCCTCCAGTCTGATTCTGGCGCCCATCCGGTTAAGTTCCTCGACAATCTGGAAACGGTTTTCGAAAACATTTTCTACTATTACGCTCGTCCCTTCTGCGATCGATAATAAAGCCAGCATCGGCGATTGCATATCAGTGGGAAAACCCGGATATGGCAAGGTCTTTATATCAGCATGAAGCACACTCTGGCCGGCTTTAACTAGAACCCCTTGATCTGTCTCCTCCACTACTGCCCCAGTCTCCTGGAGTTTGGCAATTATCGGATGCAGGTGGGTAGGTATTACGTTCTCTACCAGTACCTCACCACCGGAAATGGCTGCCCCGATCATGTAGGTGCCGGCCTCAATACGGTCGGGTATGATAGAGTACCGGCCTGCTTTCAATCGCGACACGCCTTCTATCTTGACCACGTCCGTACCGGCTCCCCTGACTTTGGCCCCCATTGAGTTCAAGAAATTAGCCAGGTCGACTATCTCAGGCTCCTTGGCGGCGTTTTCGATTATACTCAGCCCAAGGGTTTTGGCTGCCATCATGATCAGATTTTCAGTCGCCCCCACGCTGGGAAAATCCAGGTAAATCCTGGCTCCGTGGGTTTCCTCAGCCTGGGCATGGATGCAGCCGTTGTCAATCTCAATTTTCGCTCCCAGCGCCCGCACTCCCTTAACATGCAGGTCCATGGGGCGGGAACCTATATCGCATCCCCCCGGTAAAGTAACAACAGCTTGGCCCTGCCGTCCCAGCAATGCACCAAGGAAAAGGTTGGAGGCACGTAATTTCTTCGATAATTCTAATGGGGTCCGGTGTTTCATTCCATCCTGCGGGGGGTGTATGGACAGACTACCGTCTTCCCGCCATTGTGCTAACGCCCCCATCTCATTCAGGATGTCCACCATAACCTCTGTATCACAAATGCGCGGAACATTATCTAAAATTGTTTCACCATCGGCCAAAATACTGGCAGCCATTAAAACCAATCCGGCATTCTTGGCACCGCTTATTTTCACCCTGCCCCGAAGGGGAAATCCGCCTTCGATAACTAAGGTATCCTGCAAAATTAACACCTCACCCTACTGGTCTTCCAGGTATCGATAAAAATCCCGGGAAAACGTGGCGTAATCTACTCCTAAAGCGTTCTCCAATGCTCTTGACATGGAATCTCCCATGGACAACTGGTTGAGAACCTCATAAATCTTGCCTTCGCCATAAGCCCCAACTAAATAATCAACTGCCTGCAGCGATTCCCAATAGGCAACCGATTGCTCCAGACGGTCGTAATTCTTCTCCAGATTGTCCAGTTGATAATAATATAGATCAGCCTTATTTCTAAACGGGCTAGAGAATTCAAACCCCGTAATCTCTCTCTCAGTGTATTGGGCTACTCCTTCTGTCCACCATCGGTTATAATTACCCCGACTCATCTCGTCGACCATCAAATGAGCCAACTCGTGGACCATGGGGCCTTCCTTAATAAAGCGCTCCTCCTGCTCAAGATCAGCTAACCAGGTGCGCGGCGACAGAATACGAATGGTCCCGCCCCAGTAGACTCCCAGCGCCTTTTCATTCTTATCCCAGCCAAAACTGGCCGCCAGGCTGGCATTATCAGGGTATACCACGATGGTGATGGGCCAGGAAGGTTCGCTGCCCATCTGGCCGCTGATCTTAATATAAGCATCTTCCGCGGTCTCGCTTACCAACCCCACGGAATATTTGTCTATCGGCAGGTATTTGATTTTAAAATGGATAGTGTCCAATTGCTCCCATGTCCCGGTGCGCATATTGGTCTCCTGCCCTACCATAAACCTTAAGAAACCCTGTTTGAACTGGGATGCATATACACCGGTCCTAAAAATATGATAACCGAGCACCACCAGCACAACCACACAGAGTATAAAAGCTAAATAGCCAGAAGTTTTGGCTCCGGGCATAGAACCCCTCTCCCCTCATCCCCGTTTACCCATTGATTATACAATGGATAAACGGTCTTGGGGTTAAGCAAATACTGGCACCAATGCTATTCTTTTAGGAACTCGGTGGCCGCGACGCCCGCTTGGGCGCCATCGCCTACTGCCGAGGCTATCTGGCGGGTACGCTTGTCCCGGATATCTCCAGCCGCAAAGACTCCTTCTATGGAGGTACGCATATCGTGGTCGGTAATTATATAGCCATCGTTGCTGGTATTTAATCCTTCGACGAAATCGCAGTCAGCAACTAGTCCGATACTAACAAACAGACCTTCCACCTCCAGCGTTTCCTCTTCTTTGGTGGTCACATCCTGCAGGATTACCGCCCGCATGACGCTATCGCCTTCGATTCTTTTCACAACCCGGTTAAGTTTGCATTCTATGCGGCTGTGATTGCGGATCTTTTCTACGGAAGGAGGGCTGGCCCGAAACTCCTCGCGGCGATGAATTATATACACTTTTTCGGCCATGTCGGCAAGATAAAGAGCCTCTTTAAGCGCCGATTCGCCCCCTCCCACTACTGCCACGGGGCTGTTGCGAAAAAAGGCCCCGTCACATGTAGCACAATATGATACCCCGCGGCCTAAATACTCGCTTTCCCCAGCCACCGTAAGGGTTCGGCGCCGGGCTCCAGTTGCTATAATAACCGCCCGAGTTGTATATTCAGTGTCAGTAGTGATTACTTTCCTGCCTTCCGGATCATTAACCACCGCAGTAACTTGCTCCATACGTATCTCGGCTCCGAAACGCTCGGCCTGCTGCCGGAAGTTTTCCATAAGTTCACCTCCCAGAATGCCAAACGGAAACCCCGGGTAGTTGTCTACATGATCCGCTATGGCAGCGTTGCCACCAACCATGGCCGATTCCAACACCATTGTTTTCAGTCCGGCGCGGCCGGTGTAGATGGCTGCAGTCAAACCAGCCGGGCCAGCGCCCAATACTATGACATCATACATCCTCTTTCGGACTCCTCTCTAACCACAAATAAGAACCCTGACCCTTATCAGATCAGGGTTCTCAATGTCCACCTAGCGCAGATAATTGATTGGGTTGCGGAAGGCTCCCCCCACCATAACCTCAAAGTGCAGATGCGGGCCGGTACTACGTCCGGTCGAGCCTCTCAAACCTATGGTCTGGCCCTGGCTGACCTTCTGTCCGCTCTTTACTAACAATTTTGAACAATGTGCGTAGCGGGTCACCATTCCATTGCCATGATTGACTATTACGAAGTTGCCATAGCCTCCCTGCCAACCGGCAAATGTCACTGTTCCGCCATCGGCGGCACTAATGGCGGACCCGGTAGACCCGGCAATATCCAATCCGGTATGACCCCGGCCGAAGGATTGGCTTATGGAGCCGCTTACCGGCCAATTGAGTCTTCCGGTACTTGCACCCCCGCCGCGTGATGCTACCTGGACTGAACGCCCTTTGACGACCACCTTGTCAACCGCGGCTTTTACCACCTTTTCCTCGATTATGTTCTTGCTCTCCACTATTCCGTTGCGTAATATCGCGGTATAAGCGATGAATTTTTCTCCGTTCTTGCCCTCGGTCTTCACTTTAATTCCATTCACGGAGTTATCGTTCTCGGTAATAGTCTGAAATGGAATAGCGACCGTTTCATTTCCTTCCACTTGGGCTACAACTGTAACCAATGGCGTAGGTTTACTTAAAATAATGGCTTGCCCCAGATCAAGAATGCTATCCTCCTGGATACCGTTGCTGGATACGATGTCTGTTACATACATATCGTGCGCCCTAGCTATGCTCCACAAGGAATCACCCTCTTTAACGGTGTAAACCTGGGGGGTCACGGTCCCCAGGTTGATCATATTCCAGGCATTATCCCAACCTGATATCCAGGCGATTACCACGCTGCCCTCGACCACCTGCACATCCTCGGCGAAACCAACCGATACCAGATTCTCATCATCTGCAACCGTTGAGTGTTCCTGCTGCAGCTTATCCAGCAACTGCTGGGCCAGTTCTTTGTTTTCCATATATACCACAGCCTGGCCATTCACGAGTATCGATGCCCCGTTTACCTTAGGCTGCAAAGCCAGATTCAATCGAGGCAGCACCTGATCTCCAGCCATTAAATCCCGACGGTTTGCAAAAGTCCGATTAACGCCTATCCTTTTAGTAATCTCACTATCAGGCAACTGTGCAATTGCTTGACTGGCATCGGCCTTGCTGGCTACCACCAAGGTCTTGTTGCCATCCACCGAAATGGAATAAGCCGGGGTTCTTATCCCGAAACACCACACCACAACAATTATCAAAAGGACTAATGTGGCGCTTCCCCCATACCTCCAACTTTTTGTGAATTTTTCCATAAAACCTCTCCATTATTATATAATCGTCATTCTTTTCTACAACAATTGGCAAAATTCCTGCTTTTTTCTTCAAGCC
>CAZOMS010000189.1:0-4409 GCA_964580805.1 uncultured Syntrophomonas sp.
AGAGAACAAATGCTGCATTATCATATGCTGCTGCAGTTTGGTTATGGACTCGAATTTGACTGCGACCTGATATTCCTTTTCCAGGACATCGTTCCGAACTACGACGCCGAGAACCGTGGTGTTAATATTGATGTTTTCTGTTTCCAGGGGGATATCAAACACCAAGTAAATGCCTACCGGTATTTCCGCCGGATAGACAAAACTCAGACCTGACCCGCTGAGGTCATGCAGTTTCACAATAGAGGTAGGCTTGAGATTTTCCCAGGCGTCTGCTTCATCTGGTTCTACCTTCTGCCACTTTACCGGCATGGCGGTCTTGACCCGAAAGAAACTGCGCCGATCTGATACGGTCATGGCGGGGGGTTTGCCCAACTCCCAGCATACAGTGTCCTTGATGAGCTTTTCCCCCATCACCGGTGCTTCAAAGGTATAGTGGGCATCATAACATCCGACCCAAACCTCCAACGTTTTCCCCATAAAGTGAGCGAATTCCCGATCCGCTGGTGCCTTGACCAGAAAAGTGTCGTCCTTATTCACGTACACTTGGGTTGGCAAGATCGAGTTCTCATTTTCATCTCTAAACAGAATCTCGATCTTTCTCCCATCCTGTATTACTGCATACGGCTTCATTGCTAATCCCCTCTTCCATAGATATGGCTCTTATCCTTATCCATTAATACGCAAAAGGGGTCGCAATTTGTATGGAATAGCAAAATATTTCCTTTATTGTGTCCAATTCAGGTTTGAAACCACGATACTCAGATTGCATGTGGAGCCCCCTGCAGATGGGTATGGCAGTTGTCCAAGCAGCGATTTGATTACCTAGGTTGGGGTAGCCTAATCCACCCGCTTATCACCAATAAAGAACAGAGCCACCGTTCCCGGCCCGGTATGGGCACCGATCACTGCACCTACGCTGTTTATCATGACCTGGCCATTAAGTGAGGAGAACTTGCCCTCTATCAAATCAGCCACCTTGCGCGCATCGTCATGGCAGGCGGAATTGGAGATAAAGCACTTGCCGGAATAATTGATCCCGTTCTGTGCATGTACCTCCATCATATTTACAATCTCATTTATAACTTGTTTCTTCCCTCGGATCTTTTTGCGGGGAATAAGCTTGCCCTCATAGCTCATGTTCATCAGCGGACAAATGTTAAGCATCCCTCCCACCGCTGCAGATGCCGCTGATATGCGGCCGCCGCGTTTATAGTGGGTAAGATCCGCCGAGAAAAACCAATGGTGCAGATTAAGCTTGTTTTCCTCCAACCAGTCATATACCTCTTCAATTGTTTTTCCGTCATCCCTCATATCCGCCGCCATATCGGTAAGCAGCCCATACCCTGAGGATGCTCCCAGGGAGTCTACAATCAAGATCTTCCTTTGTGGATACATCCACATTAGCTGCGCCCGAGCAATGTTGGCAGTATTATAAGAACCCGATAAGCCAGAAGAAAAGGAAATGTGCAGGATATCTTTCCCGTCGTTTAGATAGGAAGCGAATAAATCCAAATACTGGGCCAGATTCACCTGGGAGGTGGTAGGCATCGAGCCGTCCGCAATTCGGTTATAGAATTCCGGAAACGATATGGTTTGGCCCAAATCATCCGGATATTCTTCCCCATCCAGCAAATAATGAAAACATACGAACGGAATGTCCCTTTTCTTAAAATACTCGACTGGCATATCCGCGGTGGAACAACAGGTTAAAACATAATTCCCCATTATCGATTCACCCTTTTTATCCTCTTATTAGACTGACCAAAGCCAACTGCCCTGGACTCACCAAGGGAAAAACTGTGCATCCTACAGGACCCAGCTTGGAGCATCCTACTTGGTGTTTCACTCCAACCTAATATTACCACTATAAATGACTATGTCCGTATAGCGCCCTTGATGTCTGACAAAAATCGCGTCCCGGGCGCAAGATCCCGTTAGCCCCCTCGTCATATTGGTTTTAATTACTTTTTGTAGATTTTAACATATTCTTTAGACTGGGCGGGGGCCAAGACCGTTATTATTCTCATGCCGGCGCCTTCGTGCTTGATGGTAAAATGTCGAGCTGCGGGATATGATAAATTAGAATGTGGCCAATCGTTTGGCTGGGGCTGTAATTGGACAACATCTGGGAGCGCAGAAGTTTCGCTTTGATTAGTAACCGGATAGGGCGAGGCGTTGTAAATACCAGCCGTTAAATGCAAACCAAATCGCCAACAAATAATCGCCGGCTAGGATCAAATATAGACCGGTCAGTATCATTATCCAGCCAAATCCGTTGCCGGTGGCAGCAGCGACTTTGGTAGCCTGGTAAAAATCCCCTTTTATATGCCAGATTATGGCCCTTAATACCCGACCTCCATCAAGGGGGAAAATCGGGATAATATTCAATAGCACCAGGATAATGTTTACTTGAGCGCTGTAGAAGACCGCCATTTTTAGCGTCTCGGGGACACCGGAACGCCCTAAAATCAAGGCCAACAGCGATAATGACAAGTATAGCAATAAACTGACCGCGGGACCGGAGAGAGCCATCTGCAGATCAATGCCCGGCCGGGGGGGAAGCCCTTCGATTTGGGTCTTGCCTCCAAGAATAAACAACGATATTCTCTCGACTTTTAGTCCAAAGCGGTAGGACACCAAGGAATGGGACAGCTCATGGATCAATATCGAAATGAAGAGCATCGTAGATATTACCATGCCGACCACCCACCGGGCCTGAGGGTTCCAGGTAGGATGAGCCTGGGGGAAATACAGGGCGGCCAGCAATGCGCCAAACAAGCCCAGCACTATTACACAGCCGCAGTCGGATTTGATTTGGATGCCTCTGATACTGCCCAATGCAAAGGAGCTTTTCACGGGAGGACCTCCCTTAACCCGCATTTTGTCTCTGCTATCTATCTTTTCCTACTGCCATCGCAAATATTGAGGAAAAGAAAATAGCGCAGTTACAGCCCTTATGCGCGTGCTTTTATCTCATAGAAAAAAAACATGGACGTACAAACGTCAACAATCCGACCAACCGACAAATCGGTGCGGGCAAGTTATACTTTTGAAAGCGACAGTATATCCGTCTTACTTATTTGATATGATGCGGCCAAGGAGGATATGTCGGAGTGATATTTGCGGTTTCCGATGAATTCTTTGAGGGGTGGAAGAACCTGGGTAAAGCCGAATAGTACTATCCTGGCCGTAGGCCTATGGTATGAACACAGTAGCTACATACCCGACCTTGCCGGTGCCGCAGTTATGTTTTTACTCCCGATGTACTAGAAAAAACTAGAGTTATACCTGGGCCCAGTACTCTGTCTTCATATTCCGGAATCAAGGGTAGGAGGCTCCCCATCACTTGAGTGGCGACTCTTCCACAGTACCGTACGATCATAGAAATTTTCTTTACCACGGAAGTATAATAAAGTATTCTCAAAAAAAGAATCCTTGGGAGGCAGGTTCTATGAGAGTTAACCCCCGCGTGCACCAAATCAAGATCGTATTCAACATCACTCCGCAGATCGAAAGATTTGTCTATATTTATCTGATTGAAGGCAAAAAGTGTTATTTGATCGACACCGGGGTCGATGGTTCGGAAGAACTGATTGCCGATTATATGAGTACTCTGGGACGTGATATAAAAGAGATCCAGGCGGTGCTCTTAACTCACTCCCATCCTGATCATATCGGTGCTGCCAGCGAAATAAAACGTATTTCCGGGTGCGAAGTTTATGCCTGCGCTGGTGAAAAAGAATGGATCGAAAATATCGATCAACAGTTTGCACAGCGGCCTATCCCTAATTTTTACGGATTGCTTAAGAAACCGGTGGGGATTGACAATGTGGCCAAGGATGGAGATCTGATCGATTTGGAAAGCGGATTGACCTTAAAAGTCCATGAAACCAGCGGCCATTCCCAGGAGTCATTATCCTATTGCTTGTTACAGGACCGTATCCTGTTTACCGGTGACGCAATTCCAGTGGTGGGTGATATCCCCATCTACATAAGCAAGAGCAGGAGTCAGGCTACTTTGGAACAAATGTATGCCATGAACGATGTCGAGGCCTTCTGTTCTGCCTGGGATGAAGTACGGGACCAAGCGGGGGGAAAGGCTGCCGTCAAAGCGGCCCTGGACCATATCAGGTTGATCGACGCTACGGTCCAAGCAGTGATGAGTGAATTTGGCGGTCATGACTATGACGCCATTATTGTAGAGGTTTGCCAGCGGCTGAATATGAATAGGTTCCTAATTAACCCGTTGTTTAGAACGTCACTGTTGTCTCACATAGAGAACATGTAGATTCTGGTCGCTTTTCAAAAGCTTTACAATCCGTAATCAACCATAGCCTGCTTAAGAACTTCCAGGTTATTTTCACTCATTTCTACCAGCGGCATACGGCAAATACCTACATTCATTCCGA
>CAZOMS010000190.1:0-4391 GCA_964580805.1 uncultured Syntrophomonas sp.
CGTCATCATCGTCATCATCGTCATCATCGTCATCATCGTCATCGTCATCATCGTCGTCATCGTCATCATCGTCGCAATCGTCATCGTCATCGTCGTCGTCATCATCGTCGTCGTCATCATCGTCATCATCGTCATCGCAGTCGTCATCATCGCACCAGCAATTCAGACCAACATCACCAAATCCGTCATCATTAGAGATAGTATCTCCCTGTTGCTGCACATAGACTCCGCAAGATAAGCTTTTTGCTGCACTAAACTCATCAGCCGCTGTGGCCACACCAGGCATTAAGACTCTTGACAGGACCACTGATCCCATCAAAAACTGGGTCAGGAGCCTCCTTCTTTTCTCTTGGTTCTTCTCCCATCTTTTCTCCCGGTTGATCAACTTCTTGGAAAATTTGTTCGTCATATCCTGTCCTCCTCTCCTTATTGTCCAGATAAATAAATAAGAAAAGGCCGGTTGCACTACTTGCTCAATCGTGTTTAAAGTGCCCACATATAAAACACGCTTCATTGCATCCTTTCCAGACCAACAACCCCCAAAAAAACAGTGGTGCTACGAAGATTTGCTGTTGTCACCTTTTACTATTGACAGTATCAGGTTATCATCCTCCCAACTTCTTATTTCCTTGTCGTCTACGGCCTCAATCAAGAGAGAAAGTAGTTCCATCTCACTGCGGAAATTGACGATTCGCCCTTGCTCAACCCACTGGACAGAACCTTGCATGCTATGGTTTTGATTACATTTAATCTTAACGATAAAGGTTCTGTCTTTGAGCACTTGATCAACGTCCTGTTGGTTAGGTGCATTCTCGTAATCATTCTTTTTCATGGAACATCACCTATTTAGCTGAATTATTTTTTTCCAGATTAGCATGTGTTGCTCATAGTTCAGTCACATTTGTTATACTTTTCCCCGTATGGATTTGGGAAGATATCTGAGGATAAAATTGGCAGGAACTCTCGCTAGGTTCCCCCCAGGGGCAGGGGGCTCTGCAAAAACTGAAGGGTACACTTTAAAGCCACAGTGGGGCAGCGTGGAAGGCAGAATATATCACTTACCATTAGGCCTGGGTAATGTGGTACATACATTTAGCTCCAGGACCATATCCTTGAAAGCATTTATAGCCGTAAACTTGTCCATGATTCTTTTCATCACCAGCTTCACTACCTGATATTCGGCCTTGTTCAGCAGAATATAAATTTGGGTGTGATTGTGGAGACAAACCACGTCTCCTTTTCTCAGGTCTTTGATTAAGATCTCCTTAAATTCTTCTATAGCCGAATCCTTGCAAACATCCGATTCAAAAACGTTGATACCATCATCAAAATCAATACAGACCGGACAAAGCGCATCACCGGATCGTTCGCATTTTCTCTTTTCTAAATTATAAATGGTGTAAAAGTCCCTATAATCACAAAGAAAGGCTCCGATGTTTTCTTCGTATGCCAAGACTTTGGACGGATTTCTGCGGTCAGTCTTAATTGGGACGAGTTCCATTTTAAGGAGGTCGGCCATCCTGAGCATTTCCGACGTTGGTTGAATGCCGAACTCCCTGTCAAAGGCGGCGACAGTATTCTCGTAATGATCTTTGGCCTGCCTCACTTTGCCGACCCGGACCAGGTTTTGTATCAGTTGTATATGGATCTCTTCTTCGAAGGGTTCTATGGTCAATCCCTTTTGACAAAGTTGAATGATGTCATCATATTCCTTATGCTCCGCATAAAGCTTCGATAATCTCAGGATAATTTTTATATACAGGCTTTGGTAAAATATCCTTTTCGGAATCGCCCAGTCTTCATAATAAAGTTCCGGCAAAAAATCACCGTTATAAATATTAAAGGCATTTCTATAGTGATCTATGGCCCTCAGCGGGTCAGCTTTACTTACCTCGGCGGCATTGAAGGAGGCCTCCAGTGCCACGAAATCAAGCCATATATCTTCGGCAAAGTTTATTTTATAGCAGCCGTCCTTAAAGGTGATGATTTCTTGGCCGTTCTTGAAAACCGATTCAGCCGCCAAAAGTTTTCTTAACCGGTAAATCATATTTTGGACAGCATTATTGGGATCAGCATAGTCGATCTGAGGATAAGCGTTTTCTATAATAGCGTCGGCGGTGATACCTTTGTTGGTATTGATGAGAAGAAACTTAAACAGACTCCACAGCCGATTGGATCTGCCGGATGGATAGTATTCACTTCCGTCAGGCATTACAATTTTGAACTGACCCAGGGTAATAATCTTCTTCCCTTGGCCATCCATGGAATCATCCTCTCTGGCACAATCATTTCCTTTAATGACGTCCGTTTGATTGGCTATGAAAACGATAAAGAAATGTCTATTTAATTATAGTATAAAGTACCATTTCCACAATATCCAAAATCGGGTAGGGGGCTCCTCATTGTTCGAGCAGCCCTTTCGAGATGGTTCTGCTTGGATGGGCAGAGAGGTTAGATGCTTTACTCTGTCGAAGTGACAGGCCAAATGTCAGCCGGAACGCGGCGCCGCTGCCTTGATTGGACCGCTGGCAAGGCATTGCAGCACCGGCAGGGTGTCATACCGCGGGTGGGACCAATCTAATATTGTTCAAAATTCACTTGTTTTGGCATAAGCTGCGGCTGGTTTTTCCATGTTATATGGCTTGTGGGCGGCCCTAAGCTGCATATCGGAGGTAGTATCCACAACCACCCATTTCCCGTCTATGGACACTTCATTCCAAGCATGGTAGCCATTTACGTCATCTGCGTATCCCTTGACCAGCTTGCATGGCACCCCAATACTACGTGTCATGGCCGCAAAAAGCGATGCATAATCATAGCATATTCCCTTTTGGGTGGATAATGTGTCCTCCACGCAGGGGATATATCCGGTTTGTACGGTTTCCTTCTTGTAATAGTCATAACTGCAGTTGTTGACAATATATTTGTATATGGCTTCAACTTTGTCTTCATGGCCAGTCAGGCCCCGAGTAATTCTTTCCGTCTGATCGGCAACTGAGTCGCTGTCGGAATCAATGTTTTGGATCGAGTTCAGGTAGACTGAACTCTCATCGGCTAAAGCTAACGAAATCTCCTCGGTCTTTAGATATTTGTATTTGGTCCCCTGAATGTTTTGCAGTACACTCACTTTATAATTACCGTCGCCCATCTGCAGGGGAAAGCTTTGCTGCGATCCATCGGCCCTCAGATCATAGGTATATTTTTGCGAGTCTTTTTGAATCATTACCTTAATTTTTTGGGGGCTGTCGCCTTTATAGGCAATATCGACGATTCCCTTCGGGGTATCTCCTGTATCTATATTTACATCATGTGCGGATGCCAGGACGATGGCTGGCAGCCAGGCAGTAAAGATAAAGATAATCAATAAGCCTACCGTATATGATCTAATCTTTAGGGCTTCAATACGGTCTTTCCATCCCCACATTCAGCATGTCCTCCTTTTTTTTTGGGGACGGACCGTAAAGGAAAAGGCAGATACTTAAAATCCTCCTCTTCGGCAACCCGGCGGTCATAGACATGGCGTCCTTAGATCCGTGGCTTTGCGTCCCCGCCTTTCGACGGGTTTGCCTTTGTCGGTGAGGGGCTTCAAGCCCCGCCGTCCCAAATCATATAAAATTAAAAAACCTGCCCCAGCTGTTTGCCGAGCAGGCTAAATCTCCTCCAGAATCTCCACCTCGGCAACCCGGCTATCATAACCTCATCGGTCTTAGACCCGTAGCTTTGCGTCCCCGCCTTTCGACGAGTTTGCCTTTATCAAGATATTTTTTCCAAACATCCGACATGTATATAGTAAAACCAATATGGTAAATAAGTCAACCAAGAATGTAAAAAACAGGGGAGCGGACGACCCCTTTTTGGGGCCCGGCAATTTCAATTATGTACAGAATAGCTGGCGGGCCTTGTCGAGGACATAGAAAGAGCCGGTCACTACAATATAATCGCTGCCGGTGACGACCGCCAGGGCCCGTTTGACCGCCAACTCTATGTTTTCCACGATTTCCACCTGGATCTGGGGGAAATCGCGGCGCCACACCAGTTCCACCTCCTGCCAGGCCAGACTCCTGGAACCCTGCGGCCGGGTGACGACTACCACCCGGGTATTCTCCGCCAGAGGCGCCAATACCCCGGCCCGTTCCTTATCGTCCAGCAGTCCCAGTACCAACACCTTGGCGCGTCCCGGCAGCAAATCATGCAGAGACTCGGCCAGAGCCCGGGCTCCCTGCGGATTATGGGCGGCGTCGACAATCACCAGGGGTGATTGGCTGACCACCTCCAGACGGCCAGGGTTGCTTACCCTCGCCAGGGCGGAACGAATGCTGTCGGCATCTATCGCCCAGCCTTGATCCCTCAGTACCAGCAGGGCCCGCAGGGCGACTGCCAGGTTGCGGCGC
>CAZOMS010000191.1:0-4388 GCA_964580805.1 uncultured Syntrophomonas sp.
ATATCAACAAAGCCCGCATCCCCGGATTGAAAGAAATCCTGGCCGCCGGCAAAAAACCGATCACCATGTGGGGGGCCGACGACCTGGCGATGACCACCAGCAGCAGCATCGAGGTCATCAGTACCCTGGCCCCGCCCAAGGCCGAGCGCAAGCAGATTGTACTGGAAGGTGACAGCCTGGAGAACATCAGCCAGCTGGCCGACAACCTTCGTAAAGTACTTTAATTTAGGGGGTGTGGAAAATGAGCAAACTAGCCAAAGTATTTGTGATCGCCGAACACCAGGACGCCATGCAGGAACTGGTCAGTGGCGCCGCCCAGCTGGGCGAGAGCACCGCCCTCATTTGGGCTGGAGACAAGAGCCAGGCAGGTAGCGCCGATACCGTCCACTACCTGGGTGAGTTAAGCAATGAACGTATCCTGGAGCACTACGCGCCATCCATTATAAACCTGATCAAAACTGAACAACCCAACCTGGTGCTGGTAGAATCAAGCCGCAAAGGCCGCCTTATGGCCGGCATGATAGCCGCCGCCGTGGGCACCAGCGTGCTGGCCGATGCCGCCCAGATCACAATCGATAACGGGATAGTCAGCCAACGCATGGTCTACGGAGGAGCGGCTTTCAGCACCGAGCGTTCCGCGGCCCCCACCACCGTGGCCACTGTAAGCGCCGGAGTATTTGAAGCGGCCGACACCGATAAGGCCGCCAACCTGGTGGAGGTACCCTTTATTGCCCCCGCTCCGGCAGTCAAATGCCTGGAACGCAAGATCAAAGCCGGAGAGAGCGTAAACCTGCGGGCCGCCAAACGGATAGTAGCGGTAGGACGCGGATTCGCCGCTCCGGAAGAACTGCAGCTGGCCCAGCAATTGGCGGCGGCCATCGGCGCTGAAGTGGGCTGCACCCGTCCCATTGCCGAGGAAGAGAAATGGATGGACAAGGCCCGCTATATCGGGGTATCAGGGGTAATGGCCAAACCCGAGCTGTATATCGGCATCGGTATCTCCGGTCAGGTACAGCACATGGTGGGAGTAAGTTCAGCCCGCACCATAATCGCCATCAATTCCGACAAAAACGCCATGATCTTCAAGCAATGCGATTACGGTATTGTCGGCGATTTGAAGACCGTCCTGCCGGCCCTGACAGCCAAGCTAAGCAAATAGCCGCTTAAGAGTTGCGCAGCTTAACTACTGTCGTGCGGTCGAGAAAAGAAATGACCAGGCACAAACTGCCTGGTCATAAGTAGAGGGACTGCGTCGGATCGGAACTGGTTTTATTATAACAGCCAGTCCATGTAGAAACATGTTGAACCTTGTCCCCTGTAATAAGTTTTACAGGGGACCGGTTTGATTGTATTCAGTCATGTATACAATTGCTTCCCTGCAATCTGACAATGATGTGCCTTGTTTAAGCAATCATGAGAATATAAAATTATTTTGTAATCATATTACACGGAAAGGATGGTCTTTATGATCGTTTTAATCACCAAAGTATGTGTCAAACCGGAACGGGTAGAAGAGTACAAAGATACCTTCGTGACCATGGCCCGGGAGACCAGAAAAGAACCAGAGTGTACTGATTATCTCCTCTTCCAGGACGTACAGCACGTCGACGTCTGGTATACCATCGGCAGATGGAAAACAGTAGAGGCCGTCCACGCCCATATGACGTCGCGGCATTCGACTTCCGCCAATGCCAAAGCAATGGATATGCTTACTAAAGACCCGGAATTCCACATTTGCAGAGAGATCTGCTGATCTCGGCCGCAAGAAAAATATTGCCCCCGTACAAACGGGCTTAATCTGAATAAACCCTTCCCGGACAGGGTTCAGTGTGTCGAAGAGCCTATATTGGCAAACGATGGCTGACCCCTCCCCGCGGAGGGTTTTTTTTGTAAGCGGCCGGGCGATTTTCGTATCATATAATTAAGAAACGAATATTTTTCCACCCGATGCAAGGATTGCTGTATTATGGTCGTGTTTGAAGTAGAGGAGATCACTATGGCAGTTTTGCACCCGGACCACGATGACATAGCCGCAGCTCTGCACAAGTATTCGGATATGGTATATCGAATCTGTTTCGTTTACCTGGGCCGCCGGCCGGAAGTGGATGACGTCTTCCAGGAAGTTTTTACTGAAGCTGTTGCGTCAGGGATTCTCCTTCAATGACGAAGTCCACGAGAAAGCCTGATTGATCAGGGTAACCATCAACCAGTGCAAGGATGTGCTGAAGGGATTCTGGTGGAAACGGATCTTCTTGGTGGAGAACCTGGAACTTCCCTCCGCCGACACCGGCGAAATTGAGATCCTGCAGGAGGGCAATGCCCATCCTGTTTTTTTATTATTTCCCCATAATTACCGGAGGAAAGCCCCGCCGATGTCCTGCCGCCACTCTTGATTTCCAATCCATAACCACCATGTCACAAGCGACCTCAATAGCCCGCAACACTGCATTGACACTGGATGAAAGCTATATAGTATCGATATACTGCCAAATAAAGGGAGTGATTGCCGAAAGACCTTGGGGTCCATTTTTCACCTGTATAACTGATCCTAGACATATTCAACCGGCTCGAAGGGCAGAATACACCCAACATGCGCATGTCAAGATATGCGGTCATACCTGGGGTGCTTTTTCAGATTATGGCCCAAATTCGGAAGGAGTGGAAATGATGCTGTTTGGTTTTATTCCCCTTGAGGGCAGCTATGATCAGCCGATGCGGGTGGTGGGAGCCAATATCCCTTATGAATGGCTCATATACATCATCATGTTTATCCCCATCGGGCTTTTCCTCTACGGTTCATACCAGCGGATCAAGATATGGCAGACTGGGCGGGGGGAACAGCACCGTACCGATAATGGATTAAAACGATTTTGGTCCCTGCTGGTAAATACCTTTGCCCAGAAGCAGGTTATTCGCAAATCCGTAGTGGGCTTCAATCACTTGTTCCTTTTTTGGGGATTCATTTTCCTCTTCCTGGCTACCATCGCCTGGGGCGCCTGGAGCAAAATAAACTTCCCCCCTATGGTAGGCGACATTTACGTAATCTCTTCAGCTGTAGTCGATATATTCGGCCTGCTGGCTACCATCGGGGTCGTAATCCTGGCGGTAAACAGATATCTGGTCAAACCGGACCGCCTCAATGACACCCGCCCCCTGGACGGCTGGATTCTGCTGCTTATTTTCGTCATCCTGGTAACCGGTTACATCATCGAAGGGGCTCGAATTGCCGCCCAGATAAACATGTCACCCCTGCTGTCCGACATCCTTTACGAGCGCACCGCTTCTCCGGTAGGATGGGCTGTTGCTCAATTTTTGGTTGGCACCCCAATGGGCTCCCTCTTGCTTTGGCACCGCATCCTGTGGTGGTTCCATATGGTTGTCGCCTTTATCTTTATCGGCGCCTTGCCTTTCACCAAGTTATGGCATATCTTCACCGGCATGCTCGCTTATTATGTCCGCGACCTGGAGCCCTCCCATGTACGAATGGTACACAATATCGAAGAAGCTGAACATTTTGGAGTGGAAAACATCGAAGAACTGGGCTGGAAGGATCTGATGGACCTGGACGCCTGTATTCGCTGCGGCCGCTGCCAGGAAGCCTGCCCAGCTTATAACACCGGTAAAGCCTTAAATCCAAAAATAACCGTGATCCAGGCCATGAAAAAACACCTGGACGCCAAGGCTCCTTTCTTACTGCAGCGCGCTTCCCTGGGGGATGATGGGTCCCTGGCCCTGACCGATGACGAGGCGGCCGTGTTGGATCCCTCGCCGGATGCCTCTCTGGTTTACGAAGTAGTCACCACCGATGTTATTTGGGATTGCACCAACTGCCGGGGCTGCGTCTATCACTGCCCCATGTTTATCGAACAGGTGGACAAGATAATCGAAATGCGGCGCAACCTGGTCATGTGGCAGGGAGATATACCCACCGAGGCCCAAAACACCTTTACCAATCTGGAAAGAAACTATAATCCCTGGGGGGTCGGCTGGGCTTCCCGGGCCAATTGGTTGAATGAGCGCAACATTCGCTCCATGATCAATCTGCTGCCCGAAGATGGCGGTGAGTTCGAGTTCCTGTTATATGGAGGCTGTGCAGTAGCTTTCGATGATCGTTATAAAAGAGTGGGCGAGGCTGTGGTGAAAATCCTGGACCGGGCCGGAGTAAGCTTTGCCTACCTGGGGACGGAAGAGCAATGCTGCGGTGACCCGGCCCGGCGTCTGGGCAACGAGTACCTATACCAAACCCTGGCTGCCCATAATATCGAGGTCTTCAACAACTATGGGGTCAAGAAGATAATCTGTCTCTGCCCCCACGGTTACAATACCCTCAAAAACGACTATCCCCAGATGGAGGGCCGATATGAAGTCTATCATTATACGGAGATACT
>CAZOMS010000192.1:0-4367 GCA_964580805.1 uncultured Syntrophomonas sp.
TGTCATAACCGGCCTGGATCAGGCTATAGCGAAGGTCATGACCAGGATAATCGTGTCCCAATTCCATTTTTATGGTGAGTTGCTGGAACTGCCGAGGGGAAATGATATGGTACAAAAGGCCTCCTATGGTCGCAATTATTATCGACCGGCGCCGGGGGTGAAGGATCAAATCGTATAAGGTGCACAGTCGCTGCCCTTCCACTTGAGTGGAATTCTCTTTCATGAAAACGAAATCGCGTTCCAGGAAAAGCCCAATCCGTTCCCTTCCCACCAGGTTGCCGAGCTCGTGAGCCAGGTCATAAGCCTGCTCTTCACTGGCCACTACGCACAGGAACCTTTCCTTTCCGTTATTCCATATCTCTTTTAATATATAAGTGCGGGCCGTGCCGGAAAGACCGCTGAGCAATACATTTTGCCCGCTTTCCAGGCAACGGTGGATCGATTCTAACAAGGTGACATTCATTCCGGGTCTCCTCCCCATCCGGCATTACCACGCAACAAAGGTGGACATCGAAAATTTCGATCCCCACTTGATTGATTTACCAAAACCTGCAGCTATGCTGGTACCGCTTCTATTGAATATCCGTTAACGGCCTGGTTCTTCCGCATCTACATAATCATTTTATCTGGATTACTGACACAATCAGCTGTAATAGTGCTGACTCAAGGTGCCGGTCTCAGCCAATCCCATCTCCATGGCACATTCGCCACATATGCCGCTGACAGGTATACTGCCATCCTGGCCTTCCACCTCTATTTCCTGAAAGACCCGTTCGCAGTACTCGCAGATGTAGTAAATCTTCAAAATGCCCGCTCCTTCTATCATTTTTTATCATTTTCCCTGAAAGGAGCGGGGAATATACCTATCCCTTAATTGTACGAGTTCATAGCCTCGGTTAGACCTGCGGTAATCCAGGTTTCTAACGCATCGGCCGCTATATTGACAGTTGATTGCATGAGTTCTTTTTCGGTGCCGGAAAACCGACCCAGCACCCAGTCGGATGGATCATGTTGGGCCGGGCGGCCAATGCCAATGCGGGTCCGGGGAAACTCATCCGTATTCAGCCTCTCGATGATTGACTTCATTCCCTTGTGCCCGCCGCTTCCACCGTTGGCCCGAATGCGCAGCGAGCCGACCGGCAGGTCCATGTCATCGTAGATAACCATCAAATCAGCCAGGTCCAGTTTGTGCCAGTGCACCAAAGGCTGCACCGACCGACCGCTTAAATTCATGTAGGTCAGCGGTTTGACCAGCAGTACCTTTTCTCCTCTTATCCTTACTTCTCCGATTATAGCGTCATATTTGCTTTCCTGGCGTTCCACCCGGTGCCGGGCGGCCAATTGTTCCAGCACCCTGAAACCTATATTATGGCGGGTATCCCTATATTCAGGACCAGGATTGCCTAACCCTACCACTATTTTCATAGCCTGATTTTCCTTCCACAGACCTAATTAATAGGAAAGGCCCACCCGGAGAGTGTGCCTTACTGATGGGTAAACATATGTTACTAGGATTAATCTTCAAATATCTTGCTCACCGACAGGTCTTCATGAATCCTCAGTACCGCCTCCCCAATCAGGGGAGCAATGGACAAGACGGTCAAATTGGGCAGCTTTTCGCGCAGCGGTATGGTGTTGGTTACAATTATCTCTTGGATCGGGGCCTTAGACAGCCTTTCCATAGCTGGTCCGGAGAATACCGGATGGGTGCAGCAGACAAACACTTCCCTGGCCCCTTTTTCCATCATTACGTCGGCGGCATTACAGACCGTCCCCGCCGTGTCGATTATATCATCGATAAGGATTACCGATTTGCCTTCTACCTCACCGATAACATTCATAATCTCAGAAACGTTGTGGGCAGGCCGCCTCTTATCGATTATGGCCAGCGGCGCCCCCAATTTGGCGGCTAGATTGCGGGCCCGGGTTACCCCGCCCACGTCGGGTGACACGACCACCGCATTGTCGCCCAAGTCCTTTTTGTATATATGGTCGGCTAGGGTGGCTACACCCGGCAAATGATCAACGGGTATATCAAAAAAACCCTGTATCTGGGTGGCATGCAAATCCACCGTTACTACCCGGTGGGCACCGGCTTCGACAATCAGGTTTGATACCAGTTTGGCAGTAATCGGATCCCGGGCTCGGTTTTTTCGGTCCTGGCGCCCGTACCCGAAATAGGGAATGACCGCGTTGATCCTGCCCGCGGAGGCCCGCCGGAATGCATCTATCATTATGAGCAATTCCATCAGATTCTCGTTGCCGGGGCTACAAGTAGGCTGCACCACAAAGGTGTCTACCCCGCGTACGCTCTCGTCGATCTCAACGCTGACTTCACCATCGGAAAAATGAGATACCGCGGCTTTAGCCAGGGACATGCCCAGGTAGTCCCCAATCTCCTTGGCCAACAGTGGGTTGGCGTTGCCCGTGAATAGTTTCATCCTCCACCTGGATGTGTTCATCTAAGCTTAACCTCCAATCGGATTTTGGAACTGCATTGGGGTTCATCTTTTCCTGAGGTTTTTTTGCTGGGCTCTTTCTACCGCCAGTGTATCGGCTGGTATATCCCTGGTTATGGTGGAACCGGCTCCGGTTATGGAATTGGCTCCTACCCTTATGGGTGCGACCAGATTGGTATTGCTGCCTATAAATACTCCGTCTTCGAGTATGGTTTCCCATTTATTTTGGCCATCATAGTTGCAGGTAATGGTGCCAGCTCCAATATTGACCCCCTTGCCAATTTGGGCATCGCCAATGTAGCTCAAATGGGGGGCTTTGCTCCCCTCACCCATAATGGATTTTTTGATCTCGACAAAATCGCCTACTTTTACTTTCTGGTGCAGGACTGCACCCGGACGCAGATAAGCGTAGGGACCTATCGTGCAATCATCGCCAACCTGGGCTTCCTTTAGTCTGGAGTGTTCAATAACCACCCGATCACCAATCACTGAAGAAGTTATATGTGCGGCTGGCCCGATCAGGCATTCAGCGCCGATGTTCGTCCGACCTTCGATAATCGATCCGGGATTTATTACGGTGTCTCGCCCAATATCCACATCTAAATCTATATAGGTAGAGGCCGGATCGACAATCGTCACTCCGCTCTCCATTAATGCCTCGTTTTTCCGTTGTCGCAGGATTTTCTCTGCCTGGGCCAATTGAATCCGGTCGTTTATCCCGTATATGTCCTCCCGCGCATCCACCTGGAGAATTTCTACCTTATGCCCTTGTTCCATGAGGATCGTCAAGGCCTCGGTAACGTAGTATTCACCCTGCTGGTTGTCAGCGCCAATTCCAGCTAAGGCCGATGCGACCTCATCAACCTGCATGGCATACATGCCGGAATTGATTTCCCTGATCTGCTTCTCCTCCTCCCGGGCATCCTTCTCTTCAACGATATCCCGGAATGAGCCATCCTGGTTGCGGACGATTCGCCCGTATCCGTAGGGATTGTCTACCTGGGTCGAGAGGACGGTAGCCACCGCTTGATTTTGACGGTGGTGCTCAAGAAGTGCTTTTATGGTTGCTGCCTGCAACAGTGGAGTATCCCCCGCCAACACAATTATGGTATCGTCTCCCTGCACCTTGTTCATGGCTTGCATCAAGGCATGCCCTGTGCCCAGCTGTACATCCTGGACCGCGAATTCCGCCTCTCCAGGCGGGAATAGTTCCTCGACCGAAGCCCTGCCATGTCCTACCACTATAACTACTTTGTCCACTCCAGCCGTGCGAGCCGCATCACTGACATGCTTAACCATAGCCTTGCCGGCTACCCGGTGAACCACTTTGGGCAGGTGGGAACGCATCCGCACACCCTTGCCGGCTGCCAATATAACTGCGGAAGTTGTCACTCAGATTCCTCTCCTCATGCTTGTATGCATACTGCCATTTAAGACCAGTCTGCATCTAGATTATAACCTTTTACTTGGTTAGCTGTAAAAGCTTAATGGCTACCTTTCAAAGCTGACTCCGTTCAGATATCTCTCGGCCAACAGCAAGTCATCAGGCTTATCCACATCCACCCCGACCTCGGCATAGGGAGAAATGATTCCTTTGCCTCTGATCCCGGTTAACTCATACAGCCTTTTTTCTGCCGACTTGATACTTAGTTGTCCAAGCAGGTAAGCAATCACCAGGCCCAAGCCAAACAACCTGGCGATGGCCAAGGGATCTTTGCGGCGGCTTATCACCTTGAGCCCGAATTCCATACAGGCGGGTAGGGCTGCGGTGCGCAGCAGAAACAGATTGCCCCCGGTAAATATCCCATCTTTCAGATGTACGTAGGTGCGGATAACTCCCGGATATTTGCGGTCATTGACTTCTTTGCTGGTGACCGGATAATAAACGTCGGCTTCGGTCCTTTCGCA
>CAZOMS010000193.1:0-4314 GCA_964580805.1 uncultured Syntrophomonas sp.
TAGGTCCGTTGACCGCCTCCCCGATTATCAGGAAATCCTGTTCTTCGCTCAGCATTTCGGTAAGCTCCTGGCGGTATTCGGGCAAATCGCTGGCAATCAAAATTCTGATTTTCTCCATATGGCTATTAGATCCCCTTTCCGTGTGGAAGATGTTGTATTAATTATTAAAACTGATTAATGGTTACTGGAGCGGGATTGACCATATCCTTATCCGAAGGTGGCCGCAGCGCCAGGGCAAAATCGGTGCTCTTCAGGGCCATCTTGAGCTTGAGTGCACTCTGGGGGTCCACCGCGACCGTCAGGGTAGCCGACTCGGCATTCTGCGGGGCCCCGGTGTCCTTAAAGGCGGAACCTACCGCCAATATCTCGATATTCTGTAAAACCATCATCGAACGGGGTTCCGGGGAAGCGCTGTTGGGTGGCACAATAGCCACAAAATCAACCCGGTCACCTATCTTGATCATATTAGATATACCCGTAACCGCATTTATAGGAATAGACATGGCTCTCATGCCCTCTGGTACAGTGTAGGCCAAGCGGTCCTTGCCCTCGCCCGGTTTAACCAACCGATTCTCCAGCAAATACTCGCCTTTCCCTATAGCTACCGGGGATAATCTGCCCACCGCCGCATTGACGTCGGTTATCTCCTTACCAGTCTGGAGACTCCGGGGGAAGTTTTTGGATTCCAGCATCTCTGCAGTAATCAGTGTGTTGGCCGGGATATCCTGAGCGGCTGCCACTACCTGTATGTATTGCTCATTCAGCGCGGCTTGTTTGGCACTATTAATCGTGTAATAAGCCATGAAGGCGGCGAGGAGCGCAAAAACCAACGCCAATACCACAATTATCTTGTTACGCATTACCATCTCTCCTTGATTTTTATCCGTCCAACATCCTTAATATGGGGATACTCTCTATTCTACTAATCTAGGGCGTCCTGTTATTTCTTCTATCCCAGTCGGTGATAAGTCCTCATATGACTCATCTATCCTCAGCCCAATTGTCTTTGAGTCATAAGATATTACGGTACATTTTAATAACGCCAGATACTCAGAGCCTATGATGGCCTTATTCTTAGTGTTGGCACTCGGATACACAAAACTGCCTCTCGATGTAGGTATTTCGTTGCCATCGACCATTTCATCATTTTTGAGACTAATGACATATACCACCGCACCGGGTATACATATATCCTCTAGCTCTTTTTTGATATTTGCTACCTTACCATTCTTTTTCTCCGCTCCTACTGCGGGGTCAAAGTGGTAATAGGGATTGTGGGGGGCATGTATCAGGCACTCAAAATTCCCGCTGCCTTCCTTATCCCAAAGTATGATCTCGTCATCTATTTCGTAAGGATCCCAGTTAATAAAAGGCATGGTATCTCCCATAAATCCAGGATTTTCTGCAACTGCAACAGCTGAGACTGTTTGAGTTGGAAAGCCTAAAAGCGACATGAAAGCATTATCCAGGATTCTGGTACAGGTAACCTTGATTTGTATCGGGTGGCCGCCTGTTTCTACGGTCTCGGTATCATAGCGCAAATCATCGATATCTTCAGCAATTATATCGTCAATTAGTTTATCCCGATTACTCAAAACCGTCTCTGTCGCCTGCGGTGCCTTTTTGAGCAAGGCATTGATCAGTGCAGTTCTGTCAGTAAATGTTAATTGAATTCTTTTGGCGGCGATAATTGCGTCCTTGGCTTTCTGCTTATTATCAGCGATAATATTTTTAAAATAATTCTTGTTTTGGGTGTAATCATTTAAATTTACTCCTGCAAGGCCACCGCTTATCAGCGCCTGCATATAGGCTATTAGAGCCGTATCTTTGCCGTTGTTTTCCGTATCGTACTTTGCCATATTCATAGTAGTCGTTAAGGTTTTAATTTCTTCATCAATCTCTGCCATAGTCAGATTGCTCAAGCCCTCGGTCACCGAATATTGGTTGGCCAGTGCCATCAACTCTGCCGGGGTCTTCCCATCAAGGTCCGCATATGTATACCCTGTTGTTGTCTCAGTTTTTTCATATGAGATTGGATATGAATCGGCTAAAGCCATTAATTCTGCATTGCCCATAGCGTTCAATGTTGCTTGGAATTGTTCCCTTAATTTATCCAGGTCGGCCTGGGTGTACTTGAGTTGAGTGGTTGTCGACCCTTCGGATGCCGGCACTATTTGGGCTACTACTATATCATCTGCGCGTGCAGCGGTGTACGTGTTTCCCGAACTGGTCACGTCACCCCATAATGGTTCCATTCCATTAGCATTTGCATAGGTGACCGCATTATTAGCTGCCGTGCCCGCAGTTGGCAACCCCTGTGCCCCTGCTAGTGCCGCTGCATCAGCAGCATTCTGGAGCCTGGACTTGGTTAAATACGCCGAACCTCCGTCAATAACCAGTCCGGTAAATCCAACCAGGACGAATAAAGCAATGACCACCATTATCATTACACTGCCTTTTTCCTCACCCAAGATTTTCTTTGCCATCCTGCACACCTCATTCCACTTTCATAGTAGCCATAGCTGTTAGGTGTTTCGTCCCGATCCCAATTATCTGACCAGTAATCAAGGGACAGTCATAGTCAACCGTGGCTGTAACGTCAGAACCATCAGGAGGTGGTATTGAAACTGTTGCACCATCCAGCCCCAGGGAATCAGCAAGAGCTTCTACATCGTCTTCCACGTCGCCATAATCAGCCACATCGCTTACTACGGCCTTACGAACCGCCTGTCGGGCGAGGTTGTTCATCTCAATTTTAGTCGAATAAATATTGCCAAACTCGATAATTCCGAAAACCACCGCTAACAGGAGCGGCAACACCAACGCCATTTCGAGCATTGACTGACCGCGCTCTTCTTTTATTATCTGTCGCATTTATTTCACCTCATCCACCACCAGGCTCCGGCCGTACCCAGTGCAATCGCTAGACCATAAGGTACCATAATTCTGTCTTCACTAATTTTAAGGGGTACACCTTTAAACCTTGTAGCCAAACCCAACCATATTTTTGTGAAAATATCTGATATGGTCTTCATGAATCCCAATCTGTAGAACCAAATCCCTAGTGCCATCGCACCTCCGGCCAAACCCATACCAATGGCCGCGTAAACCACGAATGGAAAACCTTTGAAAGCACCTACAACTGCAAGCAACTTTACATCCCCCGCACCCATACCACCTTTGGCAAATGGGATTATCAGGATCAACAAACCAACCAGCATACCCAGGAGGGACTGCCCTAAACCAAGCCATCCCCCCTGGTACCAGTTGTAACCGATAGCAAAGAGCAGGGCGGGTAGTAGCACCAGATTATATATTTTGCGAGATAATAAGTCGGTGATTGCACATATTACAAGCACCACCGCTAATAATGCGTCCTGCATTCATGCTCCTTTGGAAAAAATGGCTCTGCTCTATGCAAAGCAGAGCCTTATTCCTAATTTCCATGTATCCGTTGTTCTTCTATATCAATAGTACGCCAAACTATAAGGTACCATTGGTGAGAGCGTTTTCTGTCTTTTTCCATGTATCACCCACTTTACCACCAACAACCATGATTGCAGCTATTGCAATGATTGAAATAAAAGCTACGATCAATACGTATTCGATCATGCCCTGGCCTTCTTCTTCCTTAATAAGCCTCTTTACTAAATTCACGTGCTTACCTCCTTCCTCTGCGAATTATTCGACCACTGATGTGGCGACACTTGGGAATTACCGAAAGATATGACTCGTTGGACAATCCTTCCTGGCAACCGGCAGGCTTAGCAGCGTATGCAGCCTTAGCCCCTGGGCTTTGTGCCGCCTTCTTTCGAAGGGTTTACCCTGGTACAGTCAGGTCTTTCCGAAATCACCTTCTTTCGATAATGTGATGGGGATAACTATCTAGAAGGAGAGTGCCCTGCGTTGGCTCTGGTCTCTGGTGCGTATGTAGTCTTTCAATCCCGCTAAAGCAGGCTCGCCTGTCTATTCAAATAAGGACGAGTTCGTTACTCTCTCTGACTATATAAATGCCTACAAGGGGATTTTATCATTGACGCCTGTATACATTTCATTTACCCGTACACCTACAAATTGGACCGCAGCAATAGCAACGATGGATATCATCGCGGCGATGAGAATATACTCAATAACCCCCTGCCCGTCTTCCTCCTGCAGCAATCTCTTCATTAGTTCCATCCTTAACTCCTCCTTACATCTGAATCAAAGATAGCCTGAAAACAGAGATTGCCGCCAAAAAACCTGCTTCCACTGTTTGCGAAGCAGGTTATAACCAGTGTTCTGCTCTCGGCAACCAGGCTGTCTTAACCATAT
>CAZOMS010000194.1:0-4300 GCA_964580805.1 uncultured Syntrophomonas sp.
AGCCTCTCTTGCAGCATGGATTCGTCCGGGAGGTATTCCAGCAGTGCCAGCAGGAGGACATTCACACTGCGGTAGATACCTCACTGTATGTGAGCAAAAAATCGGTGATGGACATTCTCCCCCATACCCGGCTGGTCTTGGCGGATATAAAACAGATGGACCGGGAAAAGAGCATCGACCTGGTGGGCACGGGCAATTATCTCAACTTGGACAACCTGAGATCAATAGATGCCAACGGTGTAGAGATCTGGATCAGGTATGTGGTCGTGCCTGGTTATACCGACCATGACGATGATTTGAACAAACTAGCCAGATTCATACAAGGGTTGGACAACGTCACTAGAATAGACCTCCTCCCCTACCATTCCCTGGGCAAGCATAAATGGCAGTTGTTGGGGCTGGACTATGAATTGAGTCAGGTCCAGCCACCTCAATCGCAAGATTTACTACAATTAAAACAGTATCTTGAGGAAAATAGCGGCAAGAGCGTCCATATTCCTTCCTGAGCCCTCCTTGTTTCCCATTCCATTTGATCTTTTCAGGTGTCAACCAAACATGCTTCCCCCGGTATTAACAGGTGAAGTCTGGCAGTAAAATAACAGACGGGATCGCTGAACACCATCCCTAGTCCATTTTTGTTTAAATGGGCACCCTCACCGCCTGGATATCTGTCCCCCACTGCCTACCAGCGGTGTGCAGCCAAGGTACCATCGTCAGATTTCTTTCATATGATACATTGACTATTTCATATGGGAGGAATTAATTTGTTCGGATTATCAATGGTTAATATGGTGCGCCGACATCCCCATAAGATGGATAAGGATCTGCGCAATGCTATGGTCGACATATACCACCCATTCCGACGGGTTCCCTGTTTTCTGCATGCTCCTCTGGATAAGCTTATCAAGATAACCAAGAAATACGCAGTTATCATCGAATTTAATGGTGATCAGGAGGACTTTGACGGCCAAGTTAAGGCCGCCCATACTATCATTGGAAAGCAGCCCCGCTCCCAGATAAAACACCATTACCCCAGTATTCACAGCTGTTCAGCGACCCTGACTCCGGCGGCTATGGAAAAGCTCCTGGAAAGCAATCCTTCCGTCAAGAGAATCTACACCGACCGGGAGGTACGCGCTTTGCTGGATATAGCCAGACCGTCAGTGCGAGCTGAAGCGCCGGCGGTCCAAAAACTGACCGGCAAAGGGGTGACTATCGCCATCATCGATACAGGTATATACGCCCACAAAGACTTGACAGGCCGGATAAAGGGCTTCAAGGATTTAACCGGCAGCAACAACTCACCCTACGACGATAATGGACACGGCACCCATTGCGCAGGGGATGCGGCGGGAAACGGCACCGCTTCCAATGGCAAATATAAAGGTCTGGCTCCCGAATCCGATTTGGTAGGGGTCAAGGTTTTGGCCAAGACGGGATCAGGTTCTTTGTCCACGGTGATGGCTGGAGTACAGTGGTGCATGGACAATCAGGAGCAGTACGACATAGATATAATAAGTATGTCGCTGGGTGGGCAAGCGGTCGGTTCCGCCATTGAAGATCCCATGGTCAGGATTGTCGAGAAAGCCTGGGAGAATGGTATGGTAGTGCTGGTGGCAGCAGGCAACGAGGGCCCGGATGCCAAAACCATCTCCACTCCCGGCATCAGCCCCAAGGTAATCACGGTTGGAGCTATGGATGATAAAAACACCGACCGGCGGGATGATGATCAGGTAGCACCATTCTCCAGCCGCGGCCCTACCATCGACGGTCTCAACAAACCAGACATTTTAACCCCCGGAGTGAACATTACCTCCTTGCGGTCACCTAATTCCTATCTGGATAAGCAACTGAAAGGCAGTCGGGTTGGTACAGAATACCTCATCATGTCAGGGACCTCCATGGCCACACCTATCTGTGCCGGAATGGCGGCCTTGATACTGGAGGCCCACCCGGAGCTGAGCCCGGATCAAGTTAAAGAACGACTTCTGAAGGCAGCCGAAGATTGGAAACTACCAGCCGACACCCAGGGCAAAGGATATGGCGATGCCGAGAAGGCTGTCACTATGCGATGATGGCCCAGAAACACAATATGTAATGCCTACGAGATAAAATATCGCAGGTTAACTGGCGTTATTACCAGTCAACCTGCGATATTCCTATTTCAGCCCCGACTCCCAATATGTTATTGTGGCCAAGATTATTCACCCGGTGAGAACAACCTCATTAGTCCTTCTTCTGAACCATCATAGTGGTCTCGTATTCGATCACCTGCTGGCCATTTTGATTATAAGCCTTGTTTCTATAGACAAACAGGTTCATCTTTGGATTCTTGGTAGGCCGGAAATCAATGACCTCGCCCTCGGCACTCAGGGTATCACCGAACATCACCGGGGCGGTGAGCTTCATATTGTTAACCCCCACATAAGCATAGATCTCAAACCCTACATCGGCCAGCATATAGGCGATATTGTCGGCATTATGGAGCAGGCCGTCGGCTACCGTGAAAATCAACGGACCGGCCAGGGAGCGCTCTTTGAACCAGGTTGTCTTGCCATATTCCGAATTGCTGTGAATCGCCATATTGAACCAGTTCATCTGATGCAACATGGAAAAGTCCCCCACGTCGAGGGTCCGGCTGACCCGGCCGGGAATTTTGGTACCCACTGCTAAACCCATTATGCGACTCCTCCTTTATTTTTGGTCTTTTATTCATAATCCCCTGCGGGATAATGACCAGTCATTTGTGATCCAGTTTGCTTTTGCCTAGCGCAGTGCCGCCCCGGCAATGATCATGCGCTGGGCTTCCGAGGTGCCTTCGCCAATCTCGGTAATCTTGGCGTCACGGTAGAGTCGTTCGGCCTTGGAACCTTTTATATAACCATAGCCGCCTTGGATCTGTACTGCCTTGGAAGTGTGCTTTACTGCACATTCAGAACAGAACAGCTTGGCCTTCGAAGCGGCCAGGCTGAAGGATTGTCCCTGATCTTTTACCCAGGCAGCATGTAAATACAGGAAACGGGCCGCATCGATATCAGTTGACATATCAGCGATGAACCATTGAATGGCCTGCTGGCTGCTGATCGGTTTCTTGAACTGGACGCGGGCTTTGGAATAGCGGACCGATTCATCCAGGCAAGCCTGGGCGATGCCGGTGGTCATGGCCGCCATACCGATACGTCCGGCATCCAATGCGCTCATAGCGATCTTGAAGCCCTCCCCTTCTTTGCCCAATAAGCAATCGGTCGGTACGGCGCAGTCCTTGAACAATACCTCAGACGTCTGAGAAGCCCGAATACCCATCTTATCGAAATGCTCACCCAGAATCAGACCCGGGGTGCCTTTGGGAATAAGGAATGCGCTCATGCCCTTGGGGCCGGCATCTTTGTTGGTATAGGCAAAGGCGACGAATACATCGGCCATGATAGCGTTGGTGATGAAAGTCTTGGCGCCATTGAGGATATAGACTTCACCGTCTTTGACTGCAGTGGTGGTCGCTGCGCCCACATCAGTGCCGGCTCCCGGTTCGGTAAGTGCAAATGCTCCTACAAATTTTCCCGACGCCAAGCCCGGCAGCCACTTCTTCTTCTGTTCTTCGTTGGCGAAGGTCATTATCGGATGTCCCACCAATCCATAGCTGTATCCATGCAGAAAACCGGTAGCGGGACAGGCGCGGGCAATCTCCTCGGTCACCAGCATCGAGGTGATGAAACTCTGACCCCCGCCACCATATTCGGTCGGATAAGAGATACCCATCATGCCGAGCTCACCTAACCTGGCAAAGACCTCGTACGGGTAAAGGCTCTTTTCATCCAGTTCCCCGGCGATGGGCTCTATGTATTCCAAAGCAAACTCGCGAGCACTGGCCCTGATCAATTCCTGTTCTTCCGATAGCTTGAAATCCATACACACACCTCTTTCTCTTTCAATTTGGAATCACCAACATTCCCTTTCCATGGATAAACTCGGGCATAGGCAAAAACTATCGACCAATCTCAGTCTACCATGCTATTTGCTGCTAATCTACATCTAATTTCTCTTATAATTCTTGCTCTGGAAAATCCAGAAATCCTCAGAAGACCGCGGCTAAGAATTGCTAAAACAGCAGGTTGGGGGCGCAAACCAACAAGATAGGATAAAAAAAACAAAAGACCCATAAAGGTCTCTTGAAACGGTCTCTCGTTGGCAATGAGCAGGAACAGGATTTTAGAAGCCGCTGCTAAGCTCGATGTTGCGTCTATAAGGAGAGAACAAATGCTGCATTATCATATGCTGCTGCAGTTTGGTTATGGACTCGAAT
>CAZOMS010000195.1:0-4235 GCA_964580805.1 uncultured Syntrophomonas sp.
ATTTTGACGTCCGGTTCCAGGAACCAGTCCCGGTTTATTAATGTCCAAGTCATTAAATTCTCCCTACCCTTCTGCCATGTCAAATTACGGTTTACCTTTTCTGTATAAGCTATTGTATGCGATCCAGTGCCTTTATGAGCAGTTCATTAACTAACGCGGGATTGGCCTGGCCTTTGGTGGCCTTCATGATCTGTCCCACGAAGAAACCCATCGCTTTACCCTTACCGCTCTTGTAATCCTCCACCACCTTGGGATTGGCCCCTACGATCTCCTCTATCAGCGGCAAGAGGGTATCGGCATCAGAAATCTGTACCAGGCCCTTTTCCTTGATAATCTCCTGGGGACTCTGTCCGCTGTTGAACATATCCTCGAAGACGGTCTTGGCCATCTTGCCGCTGATGGTTCCGTCATCCACCAGCCGCAGCATCTGCACCAGGTGGTCCGGAGTGAGCCGGCTGTCCCCGATCTCCTGGTTGTTCTGGTTGAGCAACCGGCTGAATTCCCCCATCATCCAGTTGGAAATGGTCTTGGCATCGAGATAATCCTGCACACAACGGTCGAAAAAGTCCAGGTTCTCCGGGGTCAGGGTCAGGAGGGCGGCATCGTATTCAGGCAAGCCATAAACCTCCGCCAGCCGCTGCTGGGCCTGTTCCGGCATCTCCGGCAGGGCTGCCCGGACCTCATCCACCCATTCCCGGCTGATATACAGGGGCGGCAGGTCGGGCTCGGGGAAATAGCGGTAATCATGGGCTTCTTCCTTGGAGCGCATGGAACGGGTCATCTGTCTCTCCTCATCCCAGGTGCGGGTCTCCTGGAAGAGCTCGGTACCGTCCTCCAGGGCTTCCATATGCCGTTTGGCCTCGTATTCAATGGCCCTTTCCAAGGCCCGGAAGGAATTCAGGTTCTTGATCTCGCACCGGGTACCGTATTCCTGCTGGCCGAAGGGGCGCACCGACACGTTAGCATCGCATCGCAGCGATCCTTCCTGCATCTTGCAGTCGGAGACCCCGGCAAACAACAGCATGGAGCGCAGTTTCTCCAGGTAAGCCCGTGCTTCCTGGGAGGAGCGCATATCCGGCTCGGAGACGATCTCCAGTAAGGCCATCCCGCTGCGGTTCAAATCCACCAGGGAAAAGGGAGTGGTGGTGATGTCGCCCTGGTGCACCAGCTTGCCGGCATCTTCCTCCATGTGGGCTCTGGTAACGCCCACCCGCTTCTTTTGGCCTTTTACATCTATATCCACATAGCCTCGCTTGCAGACCGGAAAATCGAACTGGGAAACCTGGTAGCCATGTGGCAGGTCCGGATAGAAATAGTTCTTCCGGTCGAACTTGCACATGGCCGGGATTTCGCAGTGGAGCGCCAGACCGGCGCGGATGGCCAGTTCCACCACCTGGTGGTTGAGCACCGGCAGCGCCCCTGGGAAACCGGAGCAGATCGGGCAGGTCTGGGTGTTGGGTTCAGCCCCGAAGGCGGTGGAACAGGAACAAAAGATCTTGGTCCGGGTCTTGAGCTCGGCGTGGACCTCCAGGCCGACGACTATTTCATAATCCTGGCTCATCTATTTCACCCCCAGCTGCGGTTTGATGGTATGAAAACCGGTATTCTGTTCAAAAGCATAGGCTGCTTTATATACCGTGGCCTCATCGAAGGCCTTGCCGATGATCTGCATGCCCACCGGCAATCCCCCGGCAAACCCGCAGGGGATGGATATGCCCGGCAGCCCCGCCATGTTCACCGGAACGGTCAGGATATCGTTCATGTATACGGTCAATAGATCGCCGCTCTGCTCCCCTATCTCGAAGGCGGTGGTGGGGGTGGTGGGCGCTATGATAACGTCATGGTCCTTGAACACCTCGGTAAAGTCCCCGGCGATCAGTCTCCTTACCTTCAGGGCCTTTAGGTAGTAAGCGTCGTAATAACCGGAACTCAAGGCATAGGTGCCCAACATGATGCGCCGCTTGACCTCGTCCCCGAAGCCTTGGTCACGGGTCTGGGAAAACATGTCCACCACGTTCTCGGCAGTTTTGTCCCGGCAGCCGAACCTTACCCCGTCGAAACAGGCCAGGTTGGCGCTGGCTTCGGCCGGTCCCACAATGTAATAGGCGGGCAGGGCGTATTCGCTGTGGGGCAGGGATACCTCCTCGACTATAGCCCCCAATTCCTCATATTTCTTAAGGGCCTGCATGACCAGTTCCCGAATCGATCCATCCACTCCGTTGCCGAAGTACTCGCGGGGATAAGCGATGCGCATCCCCTTGACCGAGCCATCCAGGCCAGCTGTATAATCAGGCACTTCCAGTTTGACACAGTTGGAATCAAGGGGATCGTGGCCGGCGATGAGCCGCATGATCATGGCGTTGTCCCTTACATCCTTGCTGAGTACCCCCACCTGGTCCAGGGAAGAGGCATAGGCGACCACCCCCCAGCGGGATACCCGCCCATAGGTCGGTTTCATCCCCACCACTCCGCAATAGGCGGCCGGCTGGCGGATAGATCCGCCGGTATCCGAGCCCAGGCTGAAGGGGATCTGGTCGGCGGCCACCGCAGCGGCCGAACCCCCGGATGAACCGCCGGGCACCCTGGTAAGGTCCCATGGGTTGCGGGTGGGAAAGAAGGCTGAATTCTCGGTCGATGATCCCATGGCGAACTCATCCATATTGAGTTTGCCCATCAGCATGCTATCTTGCTGGTCCAGGCGGCCCGAAACGGTGGACTCATAAGGGGGAACGAAATCGGCCAGCATCCTGGAGGCGCAGGTAGTCCGTATCCCGCGGGTGCAAAAGTTGTCCTTGAGACCCATCGGTATGCCGGCTATGCCCTGGTAATTACCTTTGGCATCGACCCGGTGGGCTTTGTCCAGAGCCTGCTCCCCGGTCACGGTGATAAACGATTTTACCTCTCCTTCGACCGCGTCGATGCGGGCCAGGACCGATTTCACTATCTCTGCCGACGAGGTTTTCCCTCCGGCCAATAATTCCTGCAACTCATGTACAGTCAGCTCATAGAGTTCCACCAGACTGACCTCCTCTACATAATCTTGGGCACTTTGTATTGAAAATCTTCGGCCAGCGGAGCATTAGCCAGTATCTCTTCCCGGTCCATACTGGGCTTCGCCTGGTCTTCCCGGAAGACATTGCAGATGGGCAGGATATGGGTGAGGGGTTCAATGTCTTCAGTGGGGATGGCTTTGAGGGTATCCGCATAATTGAGGATAGTGCTGAGCTGGTCGGCAAACTTGACCTTCTCCTCTTCGGTCAGGTTCAGACGGGCCAACTGGGCCACATGCTCAACTTCCTTTATAGTCAAGGCCATTCCAATTCCTCCTCAAGTCTTTTTATACGTTGATAATTATAACAAATAGGCGGCGAATTCACCTAACATTGCCGATGTATACAGTTCTGGACCGGCACCCGGATCAACCTGGCCTATTACCAGGGCCAGGCGTTTACAACCGCCATGGCCACCGGCACCAGAAACAGTCCCGGCAGCAGGTTGGCGACCTTGATCCTGGTGATCCCCAGGGCATTGAATCCTATCCCGATTATCAATACCCCGCCCAAGGCGGTGATATTGTTGAGCATGGGGTCGGTGAGCAGGGGTTTAAGAAATCCGGCCGCCAGACTGATGGAGCCCTGGTACAGGAAGAGCGGCAGGGCTGAGAAAAGCACCCCTACTCCCATACTGGCCGCGAAGAGCATGGCGAAGATGCCGTCCAGCATGGATTTCACCAGCAGGATCTCATAATTGTGGGTCAGACCATCCTGCAGGGAACCCACAATGGCCATGGCGCCCACGCAAAACAAGAGGGTGGCGGAAACGAATCCCTTCACAAACAGATTTTCCCCCTCGCCTTCCTGTTTGCCTCCGATAGCCCGCTCCAAGCGGACCCCCAGGTTTTCCAGACGGCCCTCCCAACGCTGCCATTCTCCCCACACCGCCCCCAGAGCCAGACAGATCCCGACCAGGGCAATGCTGTCCGCCTTGAACGCGTATTGCATGCCGATAGCGGCGATCAGCAGCCCCAGGCCGTCCTGCATGGTGCGGCTGATGTTGGCCGGTATCCCCTTGCGGAATGCCAATCCCACCAAGCCGGCTACAATGATGGTCACAGCGTTTATTATGGTTCCGGTCAACGCCCCGTCCTCCCCGCTTCGAGTACAATGTCGAAGCCATCCCCGGTCCAGGCATGGGGATGGCTTGAAAACTAGTATATATTTTATTGCAACTGTATG
>CAZOMS010000196.1:0-2329 GCA_964580805.1 uncultured Syntrophomonas sp.
CCAAGGAAGGCTATAATGTTGAATTGTTGCCCACTGTGGACAAAGCAGCCATAGACGAAGGACTCAAATATGTAAATAATGACGCCTGTTACCCGGCTATAATCGTCATCGGCCAATTGCTGCAGGCACTCGAATCCGGCCGTTACGACCTGGACCATACCACCGTGATCATGAGCCAGACCGGCGGCGGATGCCGGGCTACCAACTACATAGCCCTGCTCCGGAAAGCGCTGAAGGACGCCGGCTTCCCGGACATTCCGGTATTGTCGGCCAACCATTATGGGGCTGAGAAAAATCCCGGATTCAAGATAAATGTAGGGTTGATCAAGAAGGCTATCGATGCTTGCATATACGGCGATCTGCTGATGCGGGTGCTGCACCGGATAAGGCCTTATGAAGCTATCCCTGGTTCCGCCGACATGCTGTATCGGAGGTGGATGGACTGCTGCAAACAGCAGATCCTATCCGGCCAAAAGGATGGGTTCGAAGCCAACCTAAGAGGAATCGTCGAGGAATTCGATCATCTGGAGATCACTAATCAAACCAAGCCCAGAGTAGGAATAGTCGGGGAGATCCTGGTTAAATACCATCCAGCCGCCAATAACAACATCATCCGGGTATTGGAGGATGAGGGCGCCGAGGTCATAATCCCTGATCTATTGGATTTCTTCATCTATTGCGCCTATGATTATATTTACAACTTCCAATACCTGTCCGGAAAGAAACGCTTCTACCTGGCCGGCCGACTCTTAATCTATTATTTTGAAAAGAAACGCCGTTACATGAACCAACTGTTGGAGCAAAGCCAGCGCTTCACCCCGCCCGCCTCCATTTACCACAAAAAGGATCTGGCCAGCAGCGTCATGGCCTTGGGCCATCACTGCGGAGAAGGTTGGTTCCTGACTGCTGAGATGATCGATCTGATCACCAGCGGGGTGCCTAATATCGTCTGCATGCAGCCTTTCGGCTGTCTGCCCAACCATGTGACTGGCAAAGGCATGATGAAAGAGTTGAAACGCCAGTATCCCCAGGCCAATATCACCGCAGTGGACTATGATCCCGGGGCCAGTGAGGTCAACCAGCTTAATCGTCTGAAGCTGATGCTAACGGTGGCCTTCAAAAATATCCACGTGGCCAGCAATTCCAATCCGGTCCCGGCTGAGGCCGGAACTGGAATGCATATCCCGACCAGTGCCTGGTCCTCGCAGGATAATTAAAGACAGCGGTACTATTGTTCCTTACCGAAAATCTTCACCATGAAGCGGTGGAAATTGTGGGGGAATCCCGATTCGGGGTGGTGCAGGAAGACACAGGAGTCGACATAGGTTATTCCCAATCGGCTGGCTTCCTCCAATACCGTCTGGTTGGCGGCACCTTGCTGGAACCAGAGCTCCTTGATCCCCTGCTGCTGGCACAGGGGCAGCAATTTCGCGGTTATCTCAGGAGGGGTGAAAAGTATCGCTGCCTGGACAGAGGGCAGAGCTTCAACGGTTGGATAGCATGGCCGTCCGTCTATATTGTCGGCGTTGGGATTGACGGGATACAATTCATAGCCCTTGGAAAGAAGGAACGAGTAGACCTGACGACTGAAAGCCTTGGGGCTGCGTGACAACCCCAGTACTGCCAAACGGTTATACCTGTGGAAGAGAAATCGTTCATCTCTGGCCCTCCTTTTCGGTTTCCCCTCGGTTCTATCTTAACTCATAAGTATCCGCTTAACACCAACAATAATTCTATTGGAGACATCATAAATATAAGGCGAATGAATCTCGCTTATAAAGCAAAAAGACCTTTGCGAAGAAAGGCCTTATTGTGTGTTTGAATTATTATGATTCCCGACCGGTATTTCGAGGAATATACCTGTTATGTGAGAGGAACGGTTTCTATGTATTGTCATTTAATCATAAACAGAACGAACAGAGCAATTCCAATTCCATAAGCAATGTCGCTCCAGGGAATTCTCTTGATCATATCTCCACCCCCGCCCCATTTTGCATTATGATAACACAAAGACAGGGCCGGATTCCCGGCCAATTGCTGCCGCAGCAGGCAGCAACTGTTTATAGATCCTGCTATTGCTAATAAATAATAGGGACCAAGACACAATTAAAGATCTCTCCGTTTAGTAAGAACAAGATGAAATCCCCTTTGCAGCCAAAAAGCCCGTTTTAGCGGGCTTTTTATTATAACACTATAGAAGGGAGGAAAAATATCAATTAAGCAATGGATTCCGCCCTGGCGATGATACCTCCTAGCCACCGCCGCCTATGGGGTCCGAGTCATTGAAGACACCGGGTTCCAAGCAGTTATCGCCCTCTTTAACAGGACA
>CAZOMS010000196.1:2429-4208 GCA_964580805.1 uncultured Syntrophomonas sp.
AATTTACGCTCCCGGACATTACCGAAGCTGATATGTTGGGTGAACTGATCTGGGTGGACGTAACCAGCCGGATCGACCGCGCCGAAAGCGATCCCGGAGCGATTGCCGCCATTCCTGCTGATCAGGTCCTTAATGGACTGGGCCTTTTCCGGATCTTCTTTAAGTGCCCTGAGATAGAGGTAGACTCCATCACAGTGATTGTCGACGGTCAGGACCTCTTTTTTCAGCCCCCGTTCCTCGAAGTCCACCGTACGGCGGATGATTGTTTCCATGGCTTGCCTGGATTCCGGCGGGCTGACATCCTCCTCGACCATCTGGTTGCCCCGACCCGAATATACCAGGTGATAAAAACATACCCGGTTGATGTTTTCTTGCTCAATAAAATCGAATATATTATCCATTTCAGCCAGGTTGTGGCTGTTGATGGTAAAACGCAGACCAACCCTTTGATTCACTGCCACACAGTTTTTGATACCTTGCATAGCCGCCTGGAAGGCCCCGGGCCGACCCCGGAATTTATCGTTTACCTCCCGCAGGCCATCCAGTGAAATCCCTACATAGCCCACCCCGATATCCTTTATCCGCTGGGCCACTTCCCGCGTGATAAGGGTGCCATTGGTAGACAGGGTAGGACGAATGCCCTTATCGCGCGCATATTCTGCCAATTCAAAGAAGTCCGGGCGGATCAGGGGTTCACCGCCGGAGAACAGCAAGACCGGTACCTTGAATTCGGCCAGGTCATCGATGAAACGTTTGGCTTCTTCGGTACTCAACTCTCCCTTATACTTCCTGGCATCCGAATCCATGTAACAATGGACGCATTTTAAATTACAGGTGCGGGTGGAATTCCATACCACCACCGGTCCCATTCCGCTGGCCGCACCATGGACTGTTGCCCTGGAATCGGTGCTGTATCGCAATGAATCACCAAAGTATTCGTCATTAAAAAGCAATCTGGTTAAGCTGATCATCTGTTTTCTCCTTTATTGTCCCATTTATCATTGAATACGTTTGCAACCCGGGCATCCTGCTTATATCTATGCTGGCATCCTTGCCCAAATAGGCACATCTACCTACGCCTGTCCGCACTCAAATTATATCATCTTATCGCTCATCTCCCAGAGAAAATAAAACCCAAATCAGCACCGGTTACCCCGGTCAAGCCCGCAAAATGATTGCGTGGCTGTAATTAGTCATGGACCTGGCAAATAATGCTTGATGGCTGAGCTGTAAAAATATGTGGAATACAAAACGTATTATTTAATTTATTATTAATATAGACCTAGTCCCTGAACACACAACAAATAACTTAAGGTGAGGAGGCAAAAGGATGAGTGAAAGTGCATTGGCTGTTCCCAAAGAAGAAATGAAGGAAAAGGTCATGGCCCTAGCCAAGGAAAACTTCAAAAAAGGTCCCAATTGTGCCGAATCTGTGTTCATGGCCTTAAAGGAGGCCGGACTGATCGATTTCCCCCCCGAAACAGTTGCGCTGGCAACCGGTTTTGGCGGTGGCATCGGACTGAGTGGAGGAGTATGTGGTGCTCTGGTGGCCGCCGTTATGGGCGTTGGAGCAGTGCATGGGCGGCAGCAGCCGATCCAGGGAGAGATGAAAGACATCATCGACAAGTTGTATGGAAATCCTGGTCTGTATCGGTTCTTTAACCAAATCCCCCATGAATTCGAAGAGAAATTCGGTTCCACCCAGTGCTGCGAACTCAATAAGGATTATCCCAATGATTGGTATAATAAAGACCGCCTACGGGGCTGCATGAAGTTTGT
>CAZOMS010000197.1:0-4192 GCA_964580805.1 uncultured Syntrophomonas sp.
GTGTGGTCAAGTTCACCGAACCGGTCCAGTTGGTCCCGGAAGAAGTTGGTGATCAACAGGTAGCGCGGTTTCACGACCTGCAGCAAAAGGGGCACATTGGCTTCATCGGTTTCCAGCAGCGCAAAGTCGAATGGCCTGGTACCCAGCCAATTGGTGGAGTTGATAAAGGCCGTGGTTATTCCAGGCATCATGTTGGCCCCGGCCTGGTTATGAACCAGTGTATTGCCCTGGGCGCGAATAATAGCCGCCACCATATTGGAGGTGGTGGTTTTGCCGTTGGTGCCGGTGATCACCAGGGTGCTGCGCCGGGTATTGCTGCCCAGAACCTGGAGGATGGGAGGGTAAATGCGGGCCGCAACTTTGCCGGGCAGGTTGCTGCCCTGGTTGCCGGCCAGACGACTGGCCAGGATAATTGCTTTCCCTACCAGGATGGCCAGGATCTTCAATATGTATGACACCAGTACAATTCCTTCATTATAATAGAATTAAGATCTGATCCAGGAACTGATTTTCCTTAGGTTGCGGGATTGATGATGTTCGCCGCCTTCCATCTGCTCATACACATCTTGTAATTTCAAAGCCATATTCTGAGACGACATCTGTTCCGCCCGGTGTATGGCATTGGTCTGCAAATGGCGATAATACCGATCATCCTGGAGGATTCGGATTACGGCCGCAGCAAACTCACCACTGTCTTCACCGGTAAGCAAACCATCCACTCCGTCTCTCACCATCTCCCGAACCCCGGAGGCCCGTACCGCTACCACCGGCAATCCTGCCGCCATAGCCTCGATCAAAACCAGGCCCTGGGTCTCGGTCAGGGATGAAAACACGAAAAGGTCGGATGAATAGTAAGCATTGACCAGGGACTCGAAGGGCAGCTGACCGGTAAAGACCACGTCTTGTTCGGACAGGTCCATGGATAGGGCCAAATCCTTAAGCTCTTCCTCCAAAGGTCCCCCCGCCACCAGGACCAGAGTAGTGTCGGGCAGGGTCCGCTTCACTTTTCGGAAGGATTCAATCAGGAAAGGTACGTTCTTTTCCTGACTCAGACGCCCGGCGTACAACAGAATCCGGTGGTGAGGCGGAATAGGGTATTTGCAGCGCAGCCAACCACGGTCGCCCCCCTGGAATTTGTCCAGCGGAATACCGGTGGGAACCACACTGATCGGAGTGGTGACCAAAAAACTCCTAATAATGGACTCTATCTCACGGGAGGGAGCGATTATATGATCACATTCGTTGCAGAAATGGCGGCTGTATTTGATAGTCACATCCTTGACCAGGTCCTTGGCCATGGGAACGTAGTGAACATACTGATCATAGCGGGTATGGTATGTAAACAGCAGGGGCAGATCGAATTTGCGGGCATAGTGCAGCCCCACCCGTCCCAGGGTAAAAGGTGAATGGACATGAATGATGTCCAACTGCAGTTTTTTCATCAGGGACACCATTCCCGGGTGCACGGGCAGGGCCAGGGTATAGCCGGGGTTGGTCGGTGCCGGGATGGAAAAATAGCGGAAAACGTTGTCCTCTTCTTCATCGTAATTAGGATAACTGGGAGCAAAAATATATATGTCATGTCCCAACCGGGTCAATTCATCCTTGAAGGTCGAAATTGAAGTCACCACTCCACTGGTATACGGCTTATAGCTCTCAGTGAAGATGCCGATTTTCAACTATGTTCCCCCCTTTAAAATTATTTTAATAACTATTCTACCATTATTTAATATCTGAATCACAGAGGTCCGCCCTTAAAACAGTTGTTCATGACGGTATTGATCCAGGGCATTGTTTATCCGGTCCAGTTCGATGTTGAGCACCTGGAGATGTCCAGCCAGGTCGGCCGGGTGGACCATGTTGGCCGGCAGCATCCCGCTCCAATAAAGGGACTGCTGGTAGAGTTCCTCATTATTCTGGATTAGCTGCTCCAGTTCATGTTTTTTCTCTAACAATTGAGCTTGTTCATCCAATTAAAGCACCTCACATTTTTCCCTGCGGCAGGTGGAAAACGTCGGTGTAAATCTGGCTCTGCACAATCTCGATGATCTCCGCGATGAAATCGCCAATCAAAGGCATATTGATTACCACCAACCTCTGCAGCAGGTATATTACCAGAGCCGCCAGCAGGGTGAAACCTATCGCCATTCCAAATCCCCGCACCACTCCGGCCCAAAAGTTCACGAACAGCAGCCGGCGAGGATTATGGAGCATATCAACATATTCGGCGATGCCGGTTTTCTCCATGGCCACGGACAGTCCATCCAGTTTGACGGAGATGTCCTCCAAAAGGCCTCGGTCGCTTTTTGTCTCCGGCTTATCATCCATTGCAGCCCGCTCCTTATATTATTATTCCTTGGTTGGGGCAAATAAATACTGTCAATTGTTAAGAGAGTGAATCGGCGCTGGTATCCTGCCTCCCCGGTTGATGAATCCAGCCGGCGAATAGCGGTTAACCTTCATGACCGGGGCCCGGCCCAGCAAACCGCCAAATTCCACCCAATCTCCTTCCCGCTTGCCCGGGGCCGGTATGATCCTTACCGCCGTGGTCTTGCGGTTGATCATGCCAATGGCTGCCTCATCGGCAATTATGGCCGATAATATTTCCGCCGGGGTATCACCGGGAATGGCTATCATATCGAGGCCCACCGAGCAGACACAGGTCATGGCTTCGAGTTTTTCCAGGCTCAAGGCGCCTTCCTCGACAGCATTTATCATACCCTGGTCCTCACTTACCGGTATAAAAGCCCCGGAAAGTCCGCCTACATATGATGAAGCCATGGCGCCACCCTTCTTGACCGCATCATTTAACATGGCCAGGGCGGCAGTGGAACCATGGGCGCCCACCTTCTCCAGTCCCATCGATTCCAGGATGTCGGCCACGCTGTCACCGATAGCCGGAGTGGGCGCCAGGGAGAGGTCTATAATGCCAAATGGCACATTCAATCTTTGGGAAGCAATGCGGGCTACCATCTCCCCGGTTCGGGTTATTTTAAAAGCTGTGTTTTTAATGATATTAGCCAGTTCGCCCAGATCAGCGGCTGGATGTTTCCGCACCGCGCTCAGAACTACCCCTGGACCGCTGATACCGATATTCAATACTGTTTCCGGTTCCCCCACCCCATGAAAAGCGCCGGCCATGAATGGATTATCCTCCACTGCATTGCAGAATACCACCAATTTGGCGCAGCCTAGCCCATCCCGATCGGCACTCAGCCGGGCGGTATCCTTGATTATCTTCCCCATGCGATAAACGGCATCCATATTTATGCCGGACTTGGTGGTGGCCAGGTTTACCGATGAACACACCCGTTCGGTCCCCGACAGGGTCTCGGGGATAGCCTCGATCAAGGCCAAATCACCCTTGGTGAATCCCTTATGTACCAAAGCGGAAAATCCACCGATGAAATTGACTCCTACTTCCTGGGCCGCCCGGTCCAGGCAGCGGCCGATCATCACCATCTCCTCCGGCCCGAACCCATCCCCGACCATGGCCGCGGGAGTTACGGAAATGCGTTTGTTGATAATAGGTATTCCGTATTCCTTTTCGATATCATCGCCTACTTTTACCAGCTGGGCCGCACAGCGGGTGATCTTGTCGTAAATGCGGCGGCCAGTCCCGGCGCCGTCTCCATTCCGGCAATCCATGATATTTATCCCCATGGTAATGGTCCTGATATCAAGCTTCTCGGTGGAGAGCATGTTAACAGTCTCCAGAATCTCATCCTTGCTGATGCTGAATGGCATAGCCGACACCCCCAGATGTTTCATCCTGCTGTAAAAAGGTCAAAAAAGTAAGGGGACAGCCTGGCTCTCCCCCGATTGCATCTATATCCGGTGCATGAAGTTAAAGATGTCTTCGTGTTGAACGGTTATCTGCAGCTCCATCTCCCGGCCCTTGTCGTTGAGCATCTCCCGCAGCCGGGCAATGTCCAGCGAACTGCCGGACATATCAGCTACCATCACCATGGTAAAAAAACCCTGCAGAATAGTCTGGCTGATATCCAGGATATTTATGCCGGCTTCAGCCAGGATGGTGGCAATCCCGGCTATTATCCCCACCCGGTCATGCCCCAGCACCGTAATGATGATGCGGCTGCTCTCTTCACTTCTGACCATTTTAGTCCTCCAATGATTTCACCACCGCTGCACAACGGGTGCAGAGGGTGGAATGCTGCTCATCCTTCCCTAC
>CAZOMS010000198.1:0-4160 GCA_964580805.1 uncultured Syntrophomonas sp.
GGGAAAGCTCATATCGTCCCCTCCTCAACTATTACATCTGCATCGTTAGGATATCGGTCAAACCATAAAGCATCAATTAATCCTGGCCCTTAGCTCTCCGCATCCAGTAATTTGGTACTGGCAACGCGATCAGCGATGATAGCATCAACAAGAGCTTCTATGGTATACCGATCCGGCATCACATCCACCGTGAAGCCATGCTCCTCGGCGGTGCGGGCGGTTATTGGACCTATGCAGGCTACTTTCACCCCGGCATTCATATGGATGACACTTCCCTGCCCTATTATATTAACAAAGTTCGTGACTGTAGATGAACTGGTAAAAGTTATATAATCGCAATTACCATCTATCAAATCTTGCCGCAGGGCTGCATCAATGCGCGCCGTTGTTTCCGAGCGGTAAATGATCACCTCATCGACTACCGCCCCCATCTCCCGCAAGCTGACCGGCAAAATCTCTCTTGCTCCCTGGGCCCGGGGTAACAGTATGCGGTCTTGGGGCTTGATGTATTGCCCCAGCCCGGCGATTATCCCCTCGGCCCGATATTCCCCGGGGATCACATCAACCTTCAAGCCCCTATCCGTAAGCCTGGCTGCCGTAGCCGGTCCGATAGCACATATGCTTATGCCCTTCAGATCCCTTATATCAATTCCCCGGTCTCTTAATTCGTGGAAATAGATGTCGACGGCATTGACACTGGTAAAAACGATCCAGCTGTATTCCTCCAGCCGGTCGAATGCTTCATACAAGGCGGAGAGATCGTCCTGTTTGACAATCTCGATCGAGGGAAACTCGATGGCTTCCCCACCCTCATCGCGGATGTGCTGTGACAAGCCGCTGGCCTGGGCACGGGCTCGGGTAACAACCACCCTGGTACCCCATAGCCGTCCTTTTTCACGCCATTTCAGCTCATCGCGCAGTTTGACCGTTTCCCCTACTACAATGATAGCGGGCGGCTTCAGGCCGGCTTGCTGGACCCTGGCTGCAATATCGCCCAAGGTCCCGCTCACTACTTCCTGATCAGGGAAAGTCCCACGGCGAATCAATGCCACCGGGGTGGACGCATCGCGCCCCGCCTGTAAAAGATTGCTTACAATGGATTCCAGGTTCTCGACCCCCATCAAAAATACCAGGGTTCCGATGCCGGTGGCAATCTTGTCCCACTGGATGGAACTGACCTGTTTGCCGGGTTTCTCGTGTCCGGTTATCACGGCAAAGCTGGAAGTAGCGTCCCGGTGGGTAACCGGTATGCCAGCGTAGGCAGGCACTGCCACCGCCGAGGTTATTCCCGGCACCACCTCAAACCCAATGCCATGCTGGCGCGCGTATTGAGCTTCCTCTCCCCCCCGGCCAAATACGAAAGGGTCTCCGCCTTTAAGCCGGGCCACGATTTTGCCCTGTCGGGCCTTCTCAACCAGTAACCGGTTTATATCATCCTGAGGCAGGGCGTGGCGGCTGGAAGCCTTGCCCACATAAATCATTTCTGCATCCTGTCGGGCATGAGCAAGTATTTCCTGACCAATCAGCCGGTCATAGACCACTACATCGGCTTTTGCAAGTATCTGTTGGCCTTTTATAGTAAATAAGCCGGGATCACCTGGCCCCGCTCCGATCAAGTATACAACTCCCTGCTCCGCCATCATTCAATCTCCTAACCGTCTTATTCCCTGCAATACTTCCCGTCCGCCCTTTTCATACAACCTTCGCGCCAGAATACGTCCCATATCTTCCCCCTGGTCAACTGAACCCGACATCTTGTCTTTCAAAATAACATCCCCATCCAAGGAGGCGATCAGACCTTCCAAGACCAGCACGGGGCCGTTTACTCTTCCCAAACAGCCGATCGGAACCTGACATCCTCCCTCCAGTTCACGCAGAAAAGACCTCTCCGCCTGGGTGGCATAATACGTAGGAACGTGATTTATGTTGCCAATAATAGCAGCGACCTCTTCGTCATCGGCTCTGACCTCGACCGCAATGGCCCCCTGCCCGACGGCCGGCAGCACCTGCTCCGTAGCAATTACCTCGGTGATGTTGTCAGTCAGTCCTAAGCGCAGAACACCCGCATAAGCGAGAATGATCGCATCCAGCCCCTGCTCAGCCATTTTCCGGATCCTGGTTTCAACGTTGCCCCGCAGGTCGGTGACACGTATGTCAGGCCGCAGGTGCTTGAGTTGGGCTATACGACGTAAGCTGGAGGTGCCGACCAGGCCGTTACGGGGTAAACCGGCCAGTGTGCAGTCATGGTGGGAAACAATCACATCCCGGGGATCTTCGCGCTGCAACACTGCGCCCAATGCCAGCCCCGGGGCAAGAAATGAAGGCAAATCTTTCATGCTGTGTACGGCCAGGTCAACTTCACCGGACAACAGAGCGTTCTCTATCTCGCGGGTAAAGAGTCCTTTATCACCGATCTTGGACAAGGCCACATCCAAAATTTTGTCGCCCTTGGTTTTTATGATCACCGTTTCTATTTCCAGTTCGGGGATATGGCCGCGCAATTCCGCCGCTACCTTGTTGGCCTGCCAAAGAGCCAGTTGACTACCTCTGGTTCCCAGTCTTAATCTGTTCATATCCGCCCTGCTCCTCATCCGGTAAATCCAAACTGAATAGCTTCTTTACTATTTCAGCATAGAGATGTCCATGGTTGCTGACGGCCATCTCCTTCAAATTGACCACCGGATAATGCAGCATCTGATTTACTATCGAATGGGCCATGGCCGTCATGATTTCTTTTTCACGGTCGGAGACTTTCCCCAACCGGTTAAACGCTTTTTTCAATTCTTTCTGCTTGATGGTTTCGCCGCGTTTTTTCAAGGCACTGATGACCGGGACAACACACAAGCTGGCCATCCACTCGTTAAAATCATCCAGTTCACTGGCGATTATCGAATTGGCCTTCAAGGCTGCCTTGCGCCGAGCTGCCATATTCAAATCAATGACCCCCTGAAGGTCATCGATGTCGTAAAGAAAAACCTCTGCGATGCTGCTCAGAGCCGGGTCGATATCCCTTGGGACTGCTACATCGATCATAATGATCTTGCGTCCCTTACGGGCCAGCAGTGATTCCCGGCAGTTTTCCTCTCTTAGAACATAATGCTGGGCGGCGGTACAACTTATGACTATATCCGCGTTTGCCAGTTCAGCCGGCAGTTGGTCCAGTCGTGCTGCCCGACCATCGAACACCGCCGCCATCTCGACCGCTTTTTCATAAGAACGATTGGAGATGATAACCGATTTGACCCCGTTTAACCTTAGGTACTGGGTAGCCAGATCCGCCATTTCACCCGCTCCCACCACCAAGACGGTCTTGTCCTGCAGCGGACCAAGGATTTGCTTGGCCAGTTCAACCGCCGCGTAACTCACTGATACCGGGTGCTGATCAATAGCGGTAGCGGTCCGAACCTTCTTCCCCACATGGATAGCCTTCTGGAACAGGCTGTTCAGTACCACATCAGACGCCTTATATTCTTGGGCTTTCAGATAAGCTTCCTTGACCTGTCCCAATACCTGGGTTTCGCCGATAATCATCGAATCGAGTCCTGATGATACCCGAAACAGGTGCTCGATAGCATCGTAGCAGTTGGGCTGGTAAACGTATTCCTCCAATTGCTCCGCTGACAGACTCGAAATCGATGCCAGAAATGACCGGAGCTGCGCCTGGCCCTTTTCAATATCGCGGGCTGTGGCGTATAGTTCAGTGCGGTTGCAGGTATTTAATATAACCAATCCCTCTAAAGCAGGGTCCTCGTTTAATTGCCGGTAAGCTTGTTCCATTCGAGAGGGTGCAAAAGCAAAGCGCTCTCGGATTTCCACCGGTGCAGTTTGATGATTTATTCCCGTAAGCAGGACATACATGAAGTAATTCGCTCCTCTGCTTCCTGTTTTCTTCCCTGGATCAATAAATCCAAAATGTCCGAATAAACCAGATCGGAGAAAACCTGCTGCCGTTGGCTGATGTCAAGGTCCGAACGTTTGATTTCTTCTCTCAGCCGCCCCAATATCTCGGTCCAATCCCCATACTCGGCCGGGATCATGTTCTCCAGTTCATTGCGCAATTTGGCTGCCAGCAGCGGGCTTTTGCCTTCAGTAGAGACGGCTATGCACAACGAATCCCGTCTCAAGATGGCCGGAACGTAGAAATCGCAGTTTTCCGGGTC
>CAZOMS010000199.1:0-4147 GCA_964580805.1 uncultured Syntrophomonas sp.
ATCATCACCGAGGTGAAGCCGCCATCCACGCAAGCCTTGCAGATCTCGAAATCCTCACCATGATCAAGGTGCAGGCAGATGGGCAGACCGGTGTCTTCCACCGCCGCCTCCACCAACTTCATCAGATAGATATGGCTGGCGTACTTCCTGGCGCCCGCCGAAACCTGCAGGATCACCGGGGCGTTTTCTTCCCGGGCGGCGGCCACGATCCCCTGGATGATCTCCATATTGTTGACGTTAAACGCGCCCACCGCGTACTTTCCATAGGCTTTCCTGAACATTTCCGCTGAAGTTACCAGTGGCATTCCTGTTTCCTCCTGATATTTTTATTTAGTTAGTATGTTTAATTTCCCCGGGTATTACTATTATTTCAGCCTTGACCCAGTCATCCCCGGGACTGTCCCCTATTTTGCCTTAATCTGGTGCCAATAACTTGGGGACAGGCCCCCGTAAGTTATTATTGGGATCCGTTGTTTAGGTTTTCTACAATCTGCCTTAAAACCCTTCACCATGGGTCAGTAAATTCGTAATCTTGCTGGGGACTGATTCGCCTGACCCAAGTCCCCCCCATGGTCCGAGCCTGCCCGCCAATCTGGCTTGCTGGGGCGATGGTTTCCAGGAACCGGATGGCCGGGACTTATGGATCCCATTTGCGGGCAAACAAAAATCCCCCCGTTTGTTATCACGGAGGGAGTTAATGATCACTATAACAGGTCCCACACCCCGAACCCTGTTAATAGCTGGCCATCAGGCAACACTTCGGTACGCCCCCTGGCTTTCAGCTAAAATCCTGTTATGCTGGTCAGACAACACTTTGGTACGCCCCCCCAGCGGATTTACGCTAAAAAATATTATAGCATTCCATATTTTACTTGGCAAGACAAATCTTGATTTTTCGGGAATTATGAGAATTGCACCTGTCATCAATCGCCTTCCCTTCGTGGTTCTGAGGGCGGACAAGGCTTGCATTTCATGCCATGGGAACATCCTACCGGATAGAGCATATTTTTATCAACTACCGAATACAGTTTATCGATAAACGATAAATTTTTATTGCGCGGCGATAAATACTCTGCTATACTGCAAACAACATGATGGCAATCGCCAAAACCAAGAGAGGGTGAAGTCTATGTGGAATGAGGAGAAATCGGTGGGGTTGACCAGGATTTGCACCTTGGCTTTTATGGCCCTGCTGATCGCGGTAGTGGCGACCGCTCCATGGCTGACCAGCTGGTTTATCAGTATTTCGCGGGCGCCGCTGGAGGGCAGCCAGCCTTTATTCATGGTTACCATTTACACCGGCGCCCTGCCGGCCGGCTATCTGCTCTTTAATCTGTGGCGGCTGTTAGGCGGGATAAAGGCGGGGCAGATCTTTACCCTGGCCAATGTAGAACGGCTGCGCCGGATCTCCTGGTGTTGTTTCGCCGGGGCGGGGTTGGCTCTGGTCTCGGCATGGTACTATTCCCCCTGGCTGATCGTGTTTGTGTCAGCGGCTTTCATGGGTCTGATCGTGCGGGTGGTAAAGAACCTGGTGGCCCAGGCGGCCAGCATGAAGGACGAGATCGACCACACCATATAGAAGGAGGGAGTGCGGCATGCCAATCGTAGTGAACCTGGACGTGATGATGGCCAAACGGAAAATGTCCTCGGGCGAGCTGGCTGAGAAGATCGATATCAGCCCGGCCAACCTCTCCATCCTGAAGACCGGCAAGGCCAAGGCGATCCGCTTCACAACCATGGAAGCGATCTGCAAAGCCCTCGACTGCCAGCCGGGTGACATATTGGAATATCGCGAGGAAGAGGAATAGGAGCAGGGAGGTTAAAAACATGAGCGATAATGATGCAGGTATGGAGTCCCATGAGAACCTGCCCGGTCAGGCCCCAGCCACGCCAGCGGATAGCGGAGCTGGGCTGGGAGCACCGGTCTATGGCGGGTCAGCCCGGAGAGGCCCTGGTACAGGACCGTTTCAACCTGACCGCCTCGATGCCATCCTAGCCCTGGCAGCATTCATATTAGGTTTTTTCTTCGTCCGCTGGGTGCTGGCGGGATGGCAGGGATGGGGGGTAGGCCTTTTCACCATGATGTATTGCAGCGCGGTCACCATTTACCTGCTCAAACGAGGAGTTAATATCCCCCGGGAGGGATGGTTCTGGCTGGCGGTGATAGTCCTGACCGGCCTCAGCTACGCGCTTTGGGCCGACATCGGTCTGGAACCCTGGCGCAGTTTGCTCCTGTTCGGCAGCGCAGTTTACTGGATCCCGATGGCCACCGGCTTGCCTATACTGGGCCGGACCAGCAGCCTGTTCTGGCTGGACGGGATCAATGCCCTATGGGTAATCCCCTTCCGTAATTTCGGCTGCCAATATAAGAGTCTGGCCTATCTGAGCCAGCGCAAGAAAGCCGGCTGGTCCCAGGCTGCCTCCATCGCCCTGGGGGTGATCCTGGCCCTGATCGTGGCCAGCGTGGTCCTGCCTCTGTTGATGGAGGCGGACAGCGGCGGCTTCGCCCTGCTGGCCGACGGACTGGCCAACTGGCTGGAGAATATCAATGAGGAAGTCTGGGAGCTTATCTTCGAAATCATCCTGGCCATCCCCGTAGCCGCCTATATGTTCGGATTGATCGCCGGCAGCGCCCACCGGCGCGGCACCGACTCTTTCTCCCGGGATGGCGTGCTGCGGGCGGTGACCGACCTGCAGATCGTGCCGGCGGCCACCATCTATACCCTGCTGGGCCTTTTAGGCGCCCTCTACACAGTCTTCATCGCCAGCCAACTGCCCTATTTCTTCTCCGCTTTCGGGGGAGAACTGCCGGGAACCTGGCAGGTATATTCCGAGTACGCCCGCCGGGGTTTTTTCGAATTGTGCAGCATCGCCGCCATCAACCTGATGGTGCTGACCGCCGCCAATGTATTCGGCCGCCGGCAATACCGGGAGAGCACAACCCTGAGGCTGCTTAATGCCCTGCTGGCGATCATTACCCTGATCCTGATAGCCACCGCTTTCAGTAAGATGTCTCTATATATCGGGGCCTACGGGATGACGATGCCCCGTCTTCTCCCCTGCTTTTTCATGGTTTTTATGGCTATCGTGTTCGGGGCGGTAGTAGCCCGACAGCGTTGGTCGTTCTCCATCAGCCGGTTAGCGGTGCTGGTGGGCGTGGCTATGCTCTGCCTCCTGTGTGTGCTGGACCCGGACAGCATGGTCACACGCTACAATGCCGATCGCTACATGGCTGGCACCCTGACCAGCTTCGATTCCACCATCCTCTACCGGTCCGGGCCGGCGGGGGTCGAAGCCGCCCTTCAGGTGTATGGGCAAACCAACGATCTGGCCCTGCGAAGCGAGCTGCGGCAATATCTGCAATTGCAACAGGAAAATGTGGAAAATCGCCGGGGTACTTCCCGCGACAACCTGCAGACGGCCAGGGCACGGCAGGATATCACTGCCGCATTAGGCCCCCTCCCTGACCCTCCCGATCGTGGCGAGGCCTCCGGTTATCCGCAGTAAGTTATCAGATTAGGTAAACGTTGAAAGGGCGGCTTAGCGGTAAACTGGCCTACCAGTACCTCAAACCTTAGAGTACCCGCCGCCCCGGTTAACCTTATAATCGTCTTTTAATAGTCCGGTCTGCAGCGCTTCGCTAGATAGATGGGATGATATAATTATATTCAGACCGGTCCAACACCACCGCAATCGCGCGATTAACGGCGACTCATCTAGCGCCTGGTTGGTCTGAGTTCGTTTTTGCGCCGCGCCAGCCGGGTATATTCCTGGTCAAGGGCCAGATAGTCTGAGGTCCCCGGTTTGATTCGGTTAAGTTCACTCAAAATCCAGGCGATTTTGGTCTCCAGTAGTAAAAGTTCCTCTTGATTGTCAGGCTCAGCGGGTGTTTGGGATTCAAACGAATCTTTATCTAATGGCCTTTTGGTCAGGTAGTATTCTAGTTTGCCTTCTATGCGGCTAACCTTCTGTTGATCGAAAACCAGCAAGTATTGGCAAACCTCTTGCAACAGGTAACGGTCATGGGAGATGATCATTGTGGCGCCGGGAAATTGGATCAGGCTTTCTTCCAGGGCCTCTCGGCTGTAAAGATCAAGGTGGTTGGTGGGCTCATCCAGGATGAGCAGATCGCATTCACCCATGATGG
>CAZOMS010000200.1:0-4057 GCA_964580805.1 uncultured Syntrophomonas sp.
TGAGATCGACCCCGGCCTCGGATAATCCCACCACCTCTTCCCAGTTGTCCAGATCGGTTTTGTTATCCTCATAATATGTAACGATGCCCTGCAAGGCCTCGTCCAGGGTTTCGCCGTCGGCTCCCGAGATCGGAACTGCCCACATGGCCATAAACAACAATACGGTCAAAAAACACGCCCATAGCCTTTTTCCCAAACTACCCCGCCTCCTTCAACCCTGACATTTTTCTGCGGCAATGCCGCCTCCCCCCACACCTGCGGTCTGTACCTTAGCCCATTCCCTTAAATCCGTTCCCTGACATGAAAAAAGCTTCCCCTTATTAAAAAGTGGAAGCATGATAGCAGCCGGCAAGCACTCCCCCTTTCCTGCGAAGGTTTCTGGTGTGCAGCAGCAGTTAGGTTTCCTGACTCACGGATCATGGCCGGTTTTCGCCTTCCCAGGCCCGACGCCCAGTGGCTGTTGAAAACATGCTCCCCGTTTACAGTGGCGCGACCGTCCAGGTTTTTCACCTGGTTCCCTGGCCCTTGCGCTAAGCAAAGACCCCGCTGCATTACGATATATTCGATTAAAGTTTTTCAACTTGACCTAATACAATTGAATAATCACCTATGTGAAAATTATATAGCCTATAGGTTAGTTTATCAACATTTTCATGGCCAGCCCCGCTTGCAGCAGCCCGATGAAAAAGAATATGACATGCAGCGGATCTATCGCCTGCAGCATGATGCATTGGACCACGATAAATATGATCAGGGCCAAGCCCAAGCCGCTGCTGATGGGTGGCCAGCAGCTTGATTGACGGACCAGCATGTACAGGCCGAAAAGGTTCCCCAACCCGATGACCGAAAACAGTATCAGGCCCGGTATCAGATAATCGCTGAAGGGTGAGTGTTGCAGGAGCTCGATCGGCATGCCAAGAGGGGCCCGGGGATCGAGCATCCCTGCCAGGCCTCCCCCAATGGCTCCCACTCCGACCAGCAGGTGCAGCAGACTCAGCAATACCTTGGTAATTTTCATTTGCACTCCCCCGGCTGCCATTTGGCCCTACCCTTTCAAACGAGATTCCGGTCAGGTTCTAAGATCTGGGCATGGTATGAATGGACTTCCGGGAAGACGCCTGGGCCACCTCCAGGACCGCTTCGGCCATGGTGGGATGGATATGGATGGTATTGATGATCCCGGAAGGCATCACCTTGTTGCGCATGGCCAGAGCGATCTCCGACACCAGTTCACTGGCATGAGAGCCGATCACATGTCCGCCCAGGATTTCCCCGGTCATGGTATTGACCACCAACTTGACCATCCCTTCCGCAGCACCCAAGGCCTGAGCCATGCCGTGCGATTGTAGCGGGTAGGTAAATGCCTGAGCCGGGTATAGCCGGCTGGCTTCGTCTTCGGGCAGGCCCACCGAAGCGAATTCAGGGAAGGTGAACAGACAGCGGGGTACCACCCGGTAGTCCATGCTGTTGGGCAGCCCGGCCGCGTATTCGGCTACGATAATGCCTTCCATAAATGCCACGTGGGCCAGCAGCCAGCCCCCGACCACATCCCCGGCGGCGAAGATATTCTTGACCTCGGTCTCCATGTATTCATTTACCGGGATGAAATCGCCGGCGTAATCCAGTCCGGTGTTTTCCAGACCGATATCTGTGGTATTGGGTATCCGGCCCGCAGCCAACACCACCAATTGGGCCGTATGGGTATCCCCGTTAGCTAAAGTGACCTTCACTCCATCCCGGGTCTGGGCCCGGGCCTCAACTTCGGTGGCGGCATTTATCAGTTTTATGCCCTGGCTCTTCATTATCTCCTCCAAATAGGCTACGGTTTCGCGATCCTCCTTGGGCAGCATTTGCTCACGCTCCTCCAGGACCGCCACTTGGCTGCCCAAGGCCGCCATGATGGAAGCGATCTCCAGCCCTACTATGCCCCCGCCGATGATCAGAAGGGTCTCCGGCAGTTTGTCTATATCGAGCATGGCCTCGCTGGTTACCACCCCCGGGATGGGATTGGCGAAGGCGGGCGGGATTTTGGGACGGGAGCCGGTGGCTATGACCATCTTGCTGCCCTTGATCACTGGTCCCGATTCGTTTATCCGTATTTCCTGGGGCGAAATAAATTTTCCCCGGCCATTGTAGAGTGTGATCTTGTTGGCGGCAAAAAGATTGGCAACTTCCTGCCGCAGGAATGACACTATTCTGTTTTTCCGGTTGATAATGGCATCCATATCGGGTCTGGCTTCAGATATCACAATGCCGTAATCCTTGGCCAGGCGCGCCTGGTTCAAAATCTCCGCTGAAGCCCGGATGGCCTTGGTGGGTATGCAGCCCTGGTTAAGGCACACCCCGCCCAGGTTGGTGTCTTCGATGACGGCCACCTTCTGACCCAATTGGGCTGCCCGTATGGCCCCCTGGTACCCGGCCGGCCCTCCCCCCAGAAATACAAGATCATAATCGTGTGCGGCCATTTCTGATTCCCCCTTTTGTGTTAGAGGATATGATGACGGTTTGATGATGTGATTTGCCTCTTAATTCTGATTATAGAGGCTGGGAATCCCGGATACAAGTTGGGAAATAACTTGGGGACAGTCCCCAAGTTATTTCGCTCCCGACAGCCCTCCAGGCCAGTAGCATCCGGGCCTAGGGCCATATTTAAAAGCTAATAACTTAGGCTGCTGTCCTAAGTTGTTACGCCCAAGTATCACGTATAGAATACTGGATGTTTGACAATAATTGATACTAAAGGAAGGAGGGGCCATGTTGAACAACCAGATTGAATCTGCGGTCAGCGATTATATTGCCAAGCTGGATGCCCAGATCGCAGTGTGTGAACAGGAAGTCAAACAACTCAAGTTTAAAAAGACCTGCATGGAGGAATTCTTCCAGGACCAGGCGGAAAAGCAGAAGGAAAACATCAAGGCCCGGCGCACGGAAATATCGCCGGGGATGGCCAAGTTCATGGACGACAAGGACGTCACCAAGATCAATCTGTTCCTGCAGTTCCTGGATAAATGCGGCGACGATCCGGCCAAGGCCAACATTCAGAAGGTGTTTCCCAAGCTTAATCATTACATCTACAATAAGAAACGCCGCTTGTGGAACTCGATCCCGGAATTCAAGGCGGACTTCGACGATTGGGTGGCCCGGAAAGGTTACTGGACCAATGCTCTCCCCCACCGCGAAGGTCATGAAGACGATCTGAATTATCCCATGATGGTAGTATCATAAACAACCAATAGGTTTGAAATTGTGCACCCCGGCCTTGCTGCGGCGGGACCCAGGGGTGCATTTTTATTTTGGGGATGGCAAGAGTTATCCACAACCTTTATAATGAGATGCAGTGTAGGAATTGTTTTGTTACATACTGAAGGAGGAACTCAGGATGCGATCCGTGGAGAAGAGGGAAAGCCTTATTGTGTTGTTTATCGTCGTCGCGTCGGTACTGGTTTTTGCTTATATCTCCAGCAGTGCCCCGCACACATTATATGAATACCCGCCCCAACAGACCGTGCTGACTGCCCGGGATATGATGCTGACCAGTCCCGGGGGCAGTATCATCGTGGGCTCTACCACCTATGATGAGGTAAAGGCCATCTATCCGGAAGGAAAGGATTTGGGCCGCAGTACCATGTACCATCCCGACGGCATGGATCTGTGGCTGACCACGACCCGTGATGAAGATGTATTGATAAGGATATGCACCACCGATCCCGACATACCTACCACCCGGGGAATAAAGACCGGCGACAGCTTTGATAAGGTGGTGGCCAGCTACGGCCCCAATTATTCCCGGGCCTTCACAGATCAGGAACCGGACAAGTTCGACGCCAGCTATGGCGCCGAACAATACATCCTCTTCCGTGTGGAGGATAATATCGTGCAGAAGATCATGATCGGCGGGCCCGTGGACCCGGAGGTTCAGGTGGCCCTGCAGCAACAGAAAAAATAGCTCCTGAAAATCTCTAGACCCGTTGCAGGACCGAACCGCAACGGGTTTTTTTATGGCAATAACTTGGGGACTGTCCGAGACCACTGAAAAACATATCATAAAAAATAGCAA
>CAZOMS010000201.1:0-4049 GCA_964580805.1 uncultured Syntrophomonas sp.
CTTTTAATCAGGGCGTCCCGCGTTCGAGTCGCGGATGGCCTACCATCGTAAATTAGGAACCCGCCGAGGCTGGCGGGTTTTTTTCTCACGCCGGTTTCTCGCCGGCCTTTTTATTGCGCATCTTTACGCACCAGAGGGCGACGTGCAGCGGAAGGTGCCCACAGAACCGTCCTCGACACCCGGCTCTTTTGCCTATTCAATGCATACAAATCTAGTTGCTTATGTTATGCTCACTATAGCTAGCGGTAAATTTACCCGCTAAATCTATTTGAAAGGGGTGTCAAGATGAAAGGTAATGATCCAATGGAAAGGAATGGATTAGGCGAAGGTCTACCGAGCCGCAACGATGTAAAAGGCGAATATCCGAGCATCACCCGTGAAAATGGTGCTCCGGTCATTAACAACCAGGATACCATGACCGCCGGAAAAAGAGGTCCTCAAGTCGTACAGGACGCATGGCTGCTCGAAAAGCATGCTCACTTCAACCGGGAGGTCATCCCGGAGCGCCGGATGCACGCCAAGGGATCTGGAGCATTCGGGGAGTTTGTGGTAACTCATGACATAACGAAGTTTTCCAAAGCCAATATCTTTTCCGAGATTGGAAAAAAGACTGGATTGTTTATGCGCTTTTCCACCGTAGCCGGGGAGCGCGGCGCCGCCGATGCCGAGCGAGACATCCGCGGGTTTGCTGTAAAATTTTACACTGAAGAGGGCAACTGGGACCTGGTCGGAAACAATACCCCGGTGTTCTTTTTCCGGGATCCCAAAAAGTTTATCGACCTGAATCATGCCGTCAAACGTGACCCCCGCACCAATATGCGCAGCCCCAATAACAACTGGGACTTCTGGACATCCCTTCCGGAGTCATTGCTCCAGGTAACAATCACTATGAGTGATCGCGGTATCCCTTCCTCATATCGTTATATGCACGGATTCTCCAGTCATACTTACAGCCTGATAAACGCTGCCAACGAGCGGATATGGGTGAAATTCCATTTCCGCAGTCAGCAGGGTTTTCAGAGTCTTACGGATCAAGAAGCTGAAATGGTAGTAGGGAAGGATCGAGAAAGTCACCAGAGAGACCTCTATACAGCCATCGAGAAGGCGATATTCCCGAAATGGACCCTGTTTATACAGGTCATGACCGAGGAGCAGGCAAGAAATATGCCCTACAACCCCTTTGATCTGACCAAAATGTGGTTGAAGAAAGACTTCCCCCTGATTGAGGTGGGTGAAATCGTGCTGAACAGGAACCCGGAGAATTATTTTGCTGACGTGGAGCAATCAGCCTTCAATCCTGCCAACAATGTGCCGGGCATAGGATATTCCCCCGACCGTATGCTCCAGACCCGGTTGTTTTCCTATGGGGATGCCCATCGCTATCGCCTGGGGGTAAACCATCACCAGATTCCGGTCAACAGCCCGCAGGGAGTGAAGCATCCGCATAGCTTCCATCGGGATGGCCTGATGAGGGTGGATGGCAACATGGGCAGCGAACTCCACTATGAGCCCAACAGCTATGGCAATTGGGCCGACGATCCCAAGAGCGCGGAGCCTGTCCAGGAGGGCGGCGATGTCTATCAGTATGATTTCCGCGAGGATGATCATGATTATTACACCCAGCCTGGGCTTCTGTTCCGGGGGATGAGCCCTGAACAGCAACTGGTGCTTTGTGAGAATACGGCCCGTAACATGGGCTGTTCGACGCTGCAGATCAAACACAGGCATATCAATCATTGTTATATGGCCGACCCTGATTATGGCAAGGGCGTAGCTGCGGCCATGGGCATCTCACTCGACGACGTGGACCTGACTCCGATGAAATCCGACAGCTACGATGTCTGGCGACAGGATAATGCTCGGGGTGCTGCTGATCTCAATGTGATTTCCACCCCGGCCGATCCGATCACCGCCAGGGATTTACCTCCGAATGGCCGTGATACCAATGTGGCAGACCCGAAGAGTCTGTTCAGTTGGGAAAACGACCCCCATGTGCTGTGATCGCATCCAGTGGTAGGTCGAGACTAAAGCCATCCGTCTGGAAATGAAGTGGTGCTTCAAGACCAGCCATACTCCATTTCCAGGACACGATGAAAGCACCTAAATCAAGAACCCGCCGGATCCGGCGGGTTCTTTGTATCTAGGGCGCGGTTGGCAGCCACTGAAGGATTACCGGCCTTGTCTTTTCGCGTCTTTGCGCACCAGCGGAGGTGCCAGGGGCGAGCTCTTGACACCGTGACGGTTAATCTTTTTTAAGTACGCAATGTTGCTATCAGCCGTAACGGGTTAAGCAGCAGATCGAGGGCGTCATTGATGTCGTGGACCACAAGATCCGCGTAAAGCAGTGCCGCTACACAGCATCCTTCCCGGCCAATAACGGCAATAGATAAATGGGCTGCCTTAAACATGGCCACATCATTATTGCCATTGCCCATGGCCGCAGCGCCAGGAGGATCAAGGGCGGAAATAAAATTCGCCTTATCCGTGGTCCCGTCAGCGGAACTTACTGTGACCATCTCAATGCCCAGCTCGCGGGCAGCCTGAGCTCCGGTACCAAATGTATCAGCCGTCAATAAATAAACCCTTAATCTGTCCTTCAGCCGGGCAACTCGTTCCGCGATTCCTGCGATCAATTGACCATCGGTGGCTACAGTGCCGTTCATGTCCAAAACCAAGTAATGAAGTTGTAATTCGTCTCTCCCCGGAATCGATATTTTAATCACCGTGCTCCCCCCTCCCTGCTATGCTTGTTTACTAATAATAGTCATTAGAATATTTCGAGATACTCATCAAGCTCCCGCCTATATTCCCGCAAACTATAACTTTCCCCTTCCGACACCTGTTTATAAATTGGAATGAGCGCAAAATCACAGTCTATCAAATATGCATGCGCTTCTGGAGCTCGGCGCGAATCAGACCGCCCCGGAAAACCAGAACCGCCACCAGCATTATCACGCTCAGGCACACCGAGACAAAGGTCGGGACCGGATGAGAGATCCAACCCAACAGAAATACCGGCAAGGGTATCAACGCCAAAAGCGCTGCAATCACGATATACAGCACGTAATCCCCCGCCTCCAGTTTTACCACCCGGACCGAGACGAACATCGCCGCCAAAGCACCGCTGCAGATTATGGGAATGGCATAATTCATCGACCAGCCGGCCCACCCGGTGTAATAGTCCCAGAGCACACTCAGCAAAGAAAGCAGGGCAATTTGATAGACAATGCTTTTGGCGATGTTGCGCCGTTTGCGGATAATCGAGCCGACGATCAGCCACATGCTGATCACGCCAAACAGGACCAACACCGGCTGGTTGGTATGGGTCGGCCATATTCGAGATATTATAAAGGATAAAGCCACCGTAATCACCGACAGGAAAGTCAGAATCCTGATCGCCAGATGTTTATGAAAGCGCAGGGGAATATCCGGAAAAGGCGACGCTTGCGTTTCGACGCCCTGGGTCCGCACCGGATTGAGGCAGAGCGGACAGGCATCCCAATCTCCCAAAATATCGACCTTACAGATACCGCAATATCTCATCCCCTTCCCACCCCCTCTTTCATCCCCGGCATTTCTTCCAGGCTGACCCGATTCACAGCTACCGTTACCGGCACCCCTTTTTCGGTCAGGGCAGTAATGAAATTCCTTTGAATCTCGGTCTCCATAAACGGTGAGGTGAAACAGATCGTCAGACTATCCCCGTGACTGATGGAAACGAATTGGGGCCGGGCTGCCGAGGTCAGCGCATATAGCTGCTCAATATAGGGATCAACCGCCTCGGGAAAGGCGACCCGGCCGATATTGGACATGGCCAGGGTCAGGGTACGGTTACGCCTGGCATTGGCAATCTTCAAAGCCAGGTCTTTGACTGGCCGGATGATCAGCCGGAAAAAAAGGATCTCTTCCAAAGTCCTTAGCTGTTTCAGTTTCTTGGTGAGCTTTTCCTCGGTCAACTGCTCCTTGAACTGTCGGTCCAGCGAACGACAAATTGACTCGATGCTGTCACCTTCCGCCCCATTTTGCCCATACGTATATCGAACGTGAAT
>CAZOMS010000202.1:0-4001 GCA_964580805.1 uncultured Syntrophomonas sp.
AATCACAAATCTGGCTAAATTTGCCCAATATTATCGATTACTATTATTCTCCTGCCGTTTTCCTTTTATACCTTCTTATAACTTGATTTTTTGAAAATAATGAGCGGCGGATGATATTGTTCGCCGACTGCAAAAACCTCGTAACGTTAAACACCTTACATTCATACAGATTGGGGACAAATACGTTTCAGGCCCAATAATGGGGCGGCGCCGGCAATGGTGGTTCCAAAAAAGACCACCGGTTTACGGAGGGGTAAAAACTCGAGGATAGAGCCGTTACACAGCGTACTGCCCGTAACCAGGAACAGATCCGCCCAGCTCTCGACTTCGTCCAAGCGGCATGCCCCGCTTTCTATCACCAGTCCGAATTTGGTCTGGCCGATATTATCCGGATCCAGGTCAAACAACCGCAGCTCAAACTGCTGCGCCAAGGCTTCCGCGATTGCCGGCTGGAGTCCAAACATGGCAATGCGGGGATGGCCATATTCCCTGGCAATGATGGCCCCAATCTCCCGGGCACATTGGCGCGGCCCATCATCCTTGCAATGGATGGTATGGTCGGTCATCCCTAATTCCAGCAACACCGCGTTGAGGCCGGAAATGAAAACCGCCCGCTCATAATTGGTATTCAAGGGCATCGTGGTCAATTCCCCTACTTTCCCTGCATAACTGTTGGGCATGTCCGTATAGGCCTGACCGCATGAATCGCCGCATCTGGCTTGCATCAGCTTTTCTTTGCCCTTTTGCAGCGGAAAATCGCTGCGTTCCGGATTGCCGATAGCCTCTTCTGTAGTAAGTACTGAACAGGTAATCTCGACCTTCTGTTCGCTCAGACCATTTTCATCCACCATTTCCTTGAGCTTTTCTTGGAGCACTGTAAAAATATCGTTTGCTTCCTTCATAGCCTGCCCTTTCTTTATCGATTCCTTTTCTTTATCAATTCCTGCCCACCGTCTGCCGCGCTGTGACAACTGAGCGCAGCACTTTGTGTCTGTCTTCCTGCCCAAAATACAACCGCTCATATAATGATAACCTATATGAAATGGACGTGCTCCGGATCAACCGACAGGGTAACCTCCGACCCTACTGTCAGAGCGAGTCTTTGCCACTCTTTTCTTGATAATGAGACCTGCCAACTCCCGTAACCTGCGCAGGTCAAATCGATCCGGTAACTGTTGGGCACAATTCTTTCTACCATCGCGTTCCACCGGTTGGCTTTACCAGCGCGGGGCCGGGTGGATACCTCAATTTGCCAGGAATGCAGGACCATGGACACCTCGTTTTGTTCTTGGGCGGCCAGCACTTGTTTTGGCAGCGGTCCCAGGCTCCAATCCTGCGCACGGTTGTTAAACCATAAGGCGCCGTCTTTCATTTGGAATTTCCCGCTAATGATGTTTTCTATCTGGAGAAACTGCGCTACCCAATAGGAGTTGGGCTTATCAAATACTTCAGCCGGTTCGCCTTGCTGCAGGATCAGACCCTGGTTCATCACAATCATTTGGGTACCCAGTTGTAAGGCCTCATCGAAATTATGGGTGACATGGATTATCGCCATACCTTCGGTCTTATGGATTTCCTGCAGTAGGGACCGCATCGAATCCCGGGTCTGGGGATCAAGCGCTGATAAGGGCTCATCCAACAGCAGAACCGGGGGATTGATAAGTATCGCCCGGGCCAGCGATACCCGTTGTTTCTCCCCACCGCTTAAGGAAACCGGGAAACGATTGAGTAAATGAGCGATTCCCATATAATCAACCAGCCGGTCCATTCTATTCAAGGTTTCCTTTTCCCTGTGTTTTCTTTGCGCCCGGGCTCCAAACAGAATGTTTTCTTTTACATTCAAAAAGGGATAGAGCAGGCTATCTTGATAGGCAAACCCGAATCCACGTTCTTCCGGCGGCAAGGCGCCGATCTCCTCCTTGCTCAGGACTATCCGGCCCGAATCCAACTTGCGCAAACCCACCAGAGTCTCGAGCAGCACGGTTTTCCCCGCTCCACTCGGCCCCACTATGATAAGGTAGTCGTTTCCGGGCAGAGAAAAGGCAATATCCTGGAGCTTGAATTTTCCGCAGCGGACATTGAGACCGGATACTTCCAGCAAGGCCGTTGTCATACGGTAACCTCACTTCGGACCACAATCTTTAGCGCTACCAGTACCAACAGCGCTATGATCAGCATCACGATCGCAGTAGCAATGGCGAACTCCATATCACCGATGGACATGTTTAGAAACACGGCAACCGACAGGGTCTCGGTTTTCATGCGGGTGATGCCGGCCAACATGGCGGTGGCTCCGAATTCTCCCAAAGCCCGGGCCCAAGCCATCATGATCCCGCCCAGCAATCCGCCCTTGGCCAGCGGCAAGGTGACCTTTACAAACACCCTGGCGGGCGAAAACCCCAGTGTACGGGCTACCTTTTCCATGCGCTGGTCAATGCTGCTGAATGCCTGCACGAAGCTTCTGATAGCAAAAGGAGCAGCAATGAACCACTGGGCTATAACCACACCCAACGGGGAAAATACTGCGTTTATCCCCACTCGGGCCAGTTGTTCCCCCAACAAAGGGCCAAAGAAAATAAGCAAGGCGATGCCGCTTACCAGAGGCGGCAGAACGATGGGGATATCCAATAGAGTATCTATCAAGGCTCTTCCGGGAATATTGTACCGGGACAAAATATAACCGCTGGGCAGCGCTGCTACCACCGCCAACAACGTGGCGATTACCGAAGTCTGAAGGGTAAATCTTATGGCAAAATGAAATTCAGGTTGCCGCAAGACTGTGACCATTGATCCCGGATCGGTATAGGTCAGCAAGCCGAAGATGATCAGCAGCAGAAACAGGACCAGCAGTATGAATATCAACCAGAAGGCATTCAAAATCCCGTTATCTTTTATTTCCTTATGAATTCTTGATATTGAATCCATATTTTTCAAATGCTGCCGGGCCGTTCTCCTTTACGAACTTCAGGAAATCATTAGCCTGTTCTTTGTCAGTGGCAAACACCAATGAAGCGATCGGGATCTCATCAATAATATTTATCTGGGGATTGATTTCGATGACGGTTACCTTGTCTTTATCTTTGTAGGCGTTACTGTATTCGACAATACCGGCATTACCCTGCCCCATTTGAATGGCGGCCATCACCTTGGCCGGACTCTCCAGGCTGGCGGCCAGATTCTTCTCAATCTCGGCCGTTTTGCCGGTCTTATCAAATACTTTGGTGACTGTCTTGCCAATGGCGGTTGCGTTCTTATCGGGCATAACCAATTTGACCCCCGGTTTGGCAAGATCCTCGACGGAAGCTATTTGAGCCGGATTATCCTTGGGGGTCACTATTATGGGGGTATGATAGGCAATCGGTCCAACCACCTGATCAATGAAACCTTTTTGCTTGGCCTGCTCAACAAAAGGCATGCCGCCAGGCATATAGATGTCTCCCTTTTTCGCGGTTTCCACCTGGTTAAGCAGCGCACCTGAGTTCTGGAAGGTCATCTCCACTTTTACGCCGGTTTTTTGCTCGTAAGCCGCCGCTAAATCGGTTACCGGTTCCTTTAGATTAGCCCCAACATAGGCAAACAATGTTTTGGGCTGTTGCGGCGTTTGCTGTGGTTGCTCTGCGTTGCTGCAGCCGCCCACCAATAGAAGGCCGCAAAAAAGCAGGAGTACGAAAAACGTCAGGATACCTGATTTGATTTTGGGGAACATATTTTTCATCCTCTCCTCCATGTATGTAATTATAACTAAACATAACATACCATAACCTAACTTAATAAGACAACCGCAGAGGTCCATTAAATGATCTCTGCGGCAAAACTTGACTCAGGTCGACTTAACCCTAACACTCGCTTGGAATGTTAGGGCGGTTAGTTGGGTTGGCGTGTCAACATGAGATAGCGAATGGAAAATTCGAGAAAGGGGAGCAAATCCGCGCGAGTACCGAGCGGTTGGATTTAGTTGGATAACCTCCGGGCTCCGGCATAGGATTTGGAATAAAAGCTCT
>CAZOMS010000203.1:0-3990 GCA_964580805.1 uncultured Syntrophomonas sp.
TCGATGCAGGGATTGAAGTTCTTGCCGTACCCGTAAACCGGTTTCTTCAATACGGTCATATATTCCGTTCCGATGTCTAGTTCATGGTACTCAATACCCAGTTGGGCTGCGGCCTCGCGATTGGCTGGCTCGGCGCCAAAAAAGGGTGAGACGAAGTTGACTCCGACCACCTCTATGCCCTGATCCTTTATAAGACGCACAGCCAGTAACGAATCCAGCCCCCCGGAAAAAAGACTAACTGCTTTCAATGCTGGTGCACACTCCTTCTTTGCGCAGGTAATCCTCCTCATTCCAAACCTGGAACCCATGTTGTTTGAGCATAGCGGTGGTCACCCCGTCGCCGGCGATCATTTTATGAGTGAAGGTGCCATCATAGATGGTTCCGGTGCCACAGGACGGACTCCCTCTTTTCAAGACGGCGCCCTTAACATCGGCTCGGATAGCGATGCTTAAGACCTCCTCCGCGCCCCGCATAAAGTTAGTGGTGACATTCATCCCGTTGCGGTTGATGACCAGTGCGATGCCCTCCACGACATCCAGTCCGGTTCCGCCGCTTATTTCACAGGCACTGCGGGGCGTGGTCAGACCGCCCAGTTGTTCCGGGCATACCGGGATCACTTCGCCCAGGGCCAATAATTCTGCAAAATAGGGATGCAGATTGTTGCCCCCGTCGTATTTGCAGTTGATCCCGCACAAGCAGGCGCTGACAAGATTCATGGCCAACCTCCAATTATTACATTCTAAAGATTATCCTGGCTCATTTCAACTGGCGTAGGTTTTTGTCAGTTCAGGGCTGTTTTGGCTGCACCCGATCGGTTGCGAGGGTATTCACTGTCGGGCATGGAGGAATCAGTAGAGATTATCCAGCTATTTTGACGATTCCGGCCGCATATCTATAATGGGGGGAGGGGATCATATGCTGGATTTCATTGCGAGGCGGAAAACTAACCGCAATCGATTTTTCCGGCCCCGACCGCGGGTCCGCCGCAGCCGGGGCACGGTGGTGGCAGGGGTCCGGGTCCTGCTGGTAATAACCGTGTTCATGTTGGCCGCTTGGCTGTCGGGGCTGTATTACCGGCACAATCATCCGGCCATCGGCCAGGCGATAGACGAATATCGAGGGGTAACCGTATACTATAATGGCGGCCAGATCGACCGCAGCCATGGTCAGCATTACAGCACGGACGGATACTATTACGGTCAGAAATGGCAGTGTGTGGAGTTTGCCAAGCGTTTTTACTTCGTGGCTCTTCAACACCCTATGCCGGACACCTTCGGCAACGCCTGCGATTTCTGGGACGAAGGGGTGGCGGCTGGTCAGCTGAATTATCGGCGGGGCATGCTCCAGTACCGCAATGGGGGAGAATTCCCGCCTCAGGTCGATGACCTGCTGGTTTTCACCAATGGGAATTATGGACATGTGGCCGTCATCAGCAAGGTAGAAGCAGACCAAATCCAGGTAGTTCAGCAAAACGTGGCCGGGCATTCCCGGCAAAAGCTAGCCTATTGGCAGCGATCCTACCGCTATTACCTCGGCGATGGCCAACAGCCGGTCGGTTGGCTGCGATTGGAGCAATAAGTGCTAAAGAGAAGCCGAAACGGATGTCCCCACCCGATTCCGGCTCGTTTTCAGGTATGGTTCGCAGTGTCTGTCAGGTTACCACGGCCTGCTCAGCCCAAGGTTTTAATTTTTTCCAGGGAATACTCGATTTCCTTTTTAACCGCTTCCGGGAATGAACCCTGCCAGGCCTGTTGCAGTACATTGCTGGCCCAGGGTTCCGCTATCGATCCCAGAGTGCGGATGGCGTAAATCCTTTTGTTGACGGAAGGGGGATACATACGCTGCACGGTTTGGTTGTGAAGGTTGAAATAATTGATGAAACCTTTGCGCACCGGCTTGCCATAAACATGGATAGTTACTGCGGTAAGGTCATCCAGGGCGGCCATCTGGTGGATGCCGTCATTTTGGGGAAGCACATAGGTCGTTTGCCCCGGTGCCAATTCTGCCTCCGCCACCGGTTTAAGCTCGGCATGGTTGATATTGCTGCCGTCGTCGAGGCGGGCAAATTTCCTCTCCTTCACGCGGTTGATACATGCCCCTACCAATCCCCAGGCGCCATGGTCATGGACGGGATAGAGCTCATCCGGTTCCCATATAAACGCCCGCACCGAGTACAATTTCTCAGGGCTGTGGTAAAGCTGGATGTCGTAGGGGTCGATGGATTGCCATTGGGATTGCAGGAATGCATCATCCAGCACCAATTGGCTTAATGTCGGCTGGAGCCATCCAGGGTTGGATATCAATTCGGCCAGCATCTGCCGGCCATCATCAAGTATTTGCTCCATTCCCGGACTCTCCCTCAGAAATACAGTAAACCGGTCGTTGAATTGCTCCAGAGTCTTGATAGCCATCTAATCCCTCCTCAAACTATAAATATAATTATTGATCAGCGCGGGAACTCTTTATTCCAGCTGCCGTATTTGCGTATATGGGTCCAGGATCGGTAACGGGGATCATCTGGATTGGCTTTAAGGGCTTCAGCTTCCTCCAGGTATTTTTTTAAGATCCCCTTCTGTTTATAGAGGCGCCGGTCCTTGCCCACCGGGCAGACCTTGGTGCATATCCCGCAGGGGTAGGCCTTTTCAGCGGTCAATTCCTGGTGCCTGTCCAGGCAGGGCAATAGGATAAACTCGCCTTTATAACTATCTTCCTTCATAACCAAGGCATTGACCGGGCAGCATTTGGCGCAGGTCCCGCACTTGATGCACAGCTCTTTTTCCACCATCGGGTCAGGTTCCAGGACAGCTTCGGTAAAAACGGACACAAACCTGACCCGCGGCCCGAATTCCGGTGTCAACAAACAATTGTTGACTCCCACAGTGCCCAGACCTGCATATTTGGCGGCGGTTATATGGTTAAAGGCGGCGGCTGGTCGGTCTTTCAATAGTCTAAGACTGCCGAAACCATCCCGTACGAAGAAATAGGAGGCATGACCCAGCCGGTTCAAGTATCGCACCAAGTTATAGGCTATGGTGTCCAGAGTGCGGTTGGCGGTGTCATACATCTCCTTATGCAGGATTGAAGGAGTGGTTTCAACAATCGGCAACGGCATGGCAACCCCCAAAACGATCACCGTGCGGGCAGGTTCCCACAGTGACTGGGGTCGGAACTCGACCGGGCACTCGTTTATCTCGTTCCACCGCTCCACCGGTGCAAAGCCAATAATGTCCGCCCCGGCATCCAGGCAGAATCGCTTGATTGTATGGCGCAATTCACTGACATCAGTCATTGCCAATACTCCTCTCCAATCGACAGCCGATAGTACTTTATAAAAAAGATTATACTACATCAGACCGAAATCAGGTTATGGGAAGATGAGAACAGCAGCAGCTTACCGTCCCTGAAGCACCAAGATACGCACGTTTTTAGCACCCGGTTGGTAAGAGTATCATATCCTAGAGGTAAAGAATGATAAGCGGAGGTATTCGTATATGATGTTGCCGGCGCCGGTGATGGTAAGCAGAAACACCCGTCTCACTGAACAGACCCTAAGGATCAGCCGGGAAGTTGCCCGGTTTCTGAACTTGACCGAGGGAGAAACCGCAGTATTCAGCGTTGGCCGCCTCGAGTCCCGCTTTAATATCAGGATTGCCGAAAGGGCCGGGTCGTTTATCCAGTTGAGTCCCGCGGCATTAAACCATCTCCACCTGCCCTCGGCGCGGCGCTATACCATAAACGCGGAGGAACGCCGCCTTACCTTGGGACCGGTAGTGGGGATCATGCACAAAATGAGCGACGATGGCAATCGCCCTTTCGAAGCCCAATCCCAGTTCATCAAGGAGCTTAATACCGAGGGAAGTCAGCTGGGCGAACTCTGCTTCGGATTCGATCCCCGCCGCATTAATTTCTCTAATCGCAGCGTGGTCGGTTATACCTGGTTCCGGGGCCGTTGGCAGCGTGGTATTTTTCCCATCCCCGATGTGGTGTAT
>CAZOMS010000204.1:0-3983 GCA_964580805.1 uncultured Syntrophomonas sp.
ATTTTTATCGTGGAACCTATCTCCAGAATGGTATCCTCGTCCATATAATTGGTTTTCATCAGGGATTGCAGGTCCACCTTATTCTGGCGGGAGATTTGATAAAGGGTGTCGCCCTTTTTGATCTGGTGCATTCTGACGGGATTCTGGGTTGAACTGGCAACCACTTCGGCAAAAGGAACAAATTTGCTTTCGCTTAGCCGGGCTGATGATGGGTGGACGCATTGAGTCAGCATCAAAATGCATAATACACCGGAGCTTATCCACCTTCGGTTCAATCGATTCACCTCTATTCTGCCCCGGTAATCAGGGCTTCTCGACCCTAGTATGGCCAGAATGGGTGAATTTTATACCCGGTTAAAGTCGGTTATTGCGTGAAGAATAGTCCCTTTTGCCAAAAATGATGGGGGCTGCCCGGAGAAGATCCTCATTGGATTTGGTCTTCTTCATTGAATCGATCATCATTTGCATTGTTTCGACCGAATTATACTCGCTGAAGGCGTTGCGCAAATTCCACATCAAATCCATTTCTTCGGCATTGAAGAGGAGTTCCTCCTTGCGGGTGCCGGATCGTTTGAGGTCGATGGCGGGGAATATCCTCCGTTCCGATAACTTGCGATCCAGTACCAGTTCCATATTGCCAGTGCCTTTGAATTCTTCGAAGATTACCTCGTCCATTCGGGATCCAGTCTCAACCAAAGCCGTGGCGATTATGGTCAAACTCCCTCCTTCCTCAATATTGCGGGCAGCGCCGAAAAACCGCTTGGGCTTAACCAAAGAAGCGGGGTCGATTCCCCCCGACAAGGTCCGGCCGCTGGGGGGAACAACCAGGTTGTGGGCCCTCGCCAAACGGGTAATGCTATCCAATAGTATAACCACGTCCCGTTTGTGTTCGACCAACCTTTTAGCTCTTTCCAAGACCATCTCGGAGATTTTTACATGATTCTCGGGTGGTTCGTCAAATGTTGATGCCACCACTTCAGCGGTAGTAGATCTCTGCATATCAGTTACTTCTTCAGGTCGCTCATCCACCAGCAGGATGATGACTTCCACCTCCGGGTGATTGTGGGTAATGCCTTGCGCCATTTTCTGCAGGAGCATGGTTTTACCTGCTTTAGGAGGCGCCACGATCAAGCCTCGTTGCCCTTTCCCGATAGGAGCCACCAGATCGATCAATCGGGTTGCCAACTCCCGGGATTCCGTGGCTAAGGTTAATCTCTCGGTGGGATATAAAGGGGTCAAAGCGTCAAAATGTATCCGTTTCACGGCTTCGGCGGGCGGAAATCCATTAACGTCCTCTACCTTGAGCAGAGCGAAGAATCGTTCACTTTCTTTGGGCGGCCTGACCTGGCCACCCACCCGGTCCCCCGTGCGAAGATCAAATTTGCGGATCTGGGAAGGCGATACGTAAATGTCTTCATGACTTGGAACGTAGGCAAAAGGCCGCAGGAATCCATACCCGTCATTCATGATCTCCAAAACACCCGATGCCTGCAATAGTTCATTGGAATGGGTCAAGGCCTTGGTGATTTCGAAAACTAATTCCTTCTTCCGCAGTTTGGAATAACCACCCAGATTGATATCCCTGGCAATCTGGTACAATTCCAGTATGGTTTTATTCTCCAATTCGGAAATATTCAATTTTTCGCTCCTCTCAGTTTTGTGTTTTAAACATGCTTATGGGAAGTCCGTTGAAGAATGGTTCCGAATGAGCCGTGGGCTAATCCATCCGGAGCTTTATGCGCTGGTCGCTGAATAATGGCTTTTTGTCGAGGCGGTGGTTGGCTTCAATAAACCTGACCGTTCCTGATTTGCTTCTCATGACTATGGTCTGGGTGATAGCATGTCCGCGCAGATATCTGACCCCCTGCAGAAGAAAGGAATCGGTAATACCGGTAGCCACGAATATCACGTCTTCCGATTTCACTAACTCATCTATGGTGAAAAGTTGTTTGAGGTCCTTAATGCCCATTTCGTGGCAGCGCCGAACCTCATCCTCGTTTTCCGGTACCAGGCGCGCCTGGAAGTCGCCATCCATACATTTTAGTGCTGCGGCGGTAATGACCCCTTCAGGCGCACCTCCGATGCCCATGAGGATGTCGACTCCAGAATCCTGGTAAGCGGCAGCTACGCCCGGCGAAACGTCGCCGTCCGTAATCAACTTTATCCTGGCCCCGGTGCGCCGAACTTCCTCTATCACGCCTTGGTGCCGCTCCCGGTCAAGTATGACCACGGTCACCTCCCGAAGCGATTTGTCCAAAGCCTTGGCAACTTCACGCAGGTTCTCCTTTACCGGCGCGTCCAGGAAGACGCGGCCCTTGCACTGCGGACCAACGGCAATCTTGTCCATATACATATCAGGGGCATGCAGCAGGCAACCCCGGGGTGCTGAAGCCAGAACCGCAATTGCTCCGGTGAGGCCTTTGGCAACAATATTGGTGCCTTCCAATGGATCTACGGCGATGTCAACCTGGGGGTGAGTTGCGCTTCCAACTCTTTCTCCGATGTAGAGCATGGGGGCCTCATCCATCTCCCCCTCGCCTATCACCACTGTCCCATCAATGGATACGGTGTCAAACATAACTCTCATTGCCGTCACCGCTGCATCATCAGCAGCCTCTTTATCTCCCCGGCCTACCCAGCGGGCGGCCGCCAAGGCTGCCGCCTCGGTAACTCTGGCAAACTCCAGAGCCAATTCTCTCTCCACAACAAAACCCTCCAGTTTCCTAAAACGCTTGCTTCCAATCCTGCATAAATTTTTCGATTCCAGCATCGGTCAAAGGATGTCTGATCAGTAATCTGATAATGTTGTACGGAATCGTGGCGATATGAGACCCGATGCGGGCAGATTCAACCACATGCATGGGGTGTCTGATGCTGGCCGCTATCACCTCCGTGGCTAGATCGAACTGGTCAAAGATAGCCATGATATCGCTCAAAAGGATAAGCCCGTCATTGCCGGTATCATCCACTCTCCCGAGAAAGGGGCTGACATAACTCGCACCGGCCCGGGCAGCCAGCAGGGCTTGGGCCGCCGAGAAAACCAATGTGGCATTGGTGGGGATTTTCTCGCCAGCCAGTATCTTTATGGCTTTCAATCCCTCCTCGGTTACCGGTATCTTAACCACTACATTGGGGTGGAGGGAGGCCAGGTCGTGGGCTTCCTTCACCATGCCCATACTCTCATGGCCGAGAACCTCAGCACTTATAGGCCCATCAACAATGTTGCAAATTTCGCGGATTACGGTAGGATAATCCCGTTTTTGCTTGGCAACCAAGCTGGGATTGGTGGTAACGCCGTGCAGGAAGCCCATAGAGTTTATTTCCTTGATTTCTTCTATGTTAGCAGAATCTATAAATATCCGCAAAGCTAGACTCCTTTCAATTATTATTTTGGAGGATAACGGTATGCCCGGGCGGCATTATCCGGTGCCAGTATTGCGACAATGTCGAAAGGCGGTAACTGGGCGCAGGGGAGCAATTCTATGGATTTCCAAATAACTTTCACCCCATCGTGACTCGAGATCCTGGGCGGGTTCAGTCCCTCCTATTTTCCCCAGTTTCTTCTTACTTGATACCTTAAAGAGCCGTACCTTTCCAACATCCCTTAGTATTGTGGCCATGACTTGCCTACAAGGCTACCTCCAGCATTAACTCCTGAACCATATCTCTAAGGGTTACAATATCAAAAGGTTTGCTGATGCATCTCTTTACTCCGGCCTCCAGGGCTTGCCGCACCACCTCTATCTCACCGTAAGCAGTCATCATGATTATGGGTATGCCGGGATGACGGGCTATGATAGCATGGGTAGCCTCAAGTCCATTCATGTTCGGCATCTTTACGTCCATCAGAATCAAATCGGGGACGCTGGCCTCCACCTTTTCTATGGCCTCCAATCCATCCCCCGCTCCTCTAACATCCCAGCCTTCCCTTTTAAACAGCTCTTCCAAGAGACGTCTGACTCCTCTTTGGTCATCAACTATTA
>CAZOMS010000205.1:0-2228 GCA_964580805.1 uncultured Syntrophomonas sp.
TGCAGAAGGACAAGGCTCATTCCCGTATAATCGGGATGACCGGACTGGGCTTGCTGGAGATGACCCGCAAAAAGTCCCGGTATGGGCTGGATCAGATATATGATGAGGAGTGTGCCCATTGCCAAGGGCGCGGTCAGATCATCAACATCATGGCCCTGGCCGGTCTGGTGAAGCGCAAACTGTTCAACCTCGGTTATTTGGAGAGCGGTCTGATCATTTGCGAACTCCATCCTCATCTGCTGGACTTTATCAAGAAGGATGAAAAAAGTCTGGCCTATATCGAAGAAGCCACCGGCAAGAAACTGAAGCTGGTAGCAGTGGAAACCTTAAGCCTTAATCATTACAATATCCATCCCGGTTGAGCTAGTGCCAATAGCCTTGACTCAGCTATTTGGATATGTTAGCCTATTAGATGGTTGCACGTTTTTGCAACCGCTCGGTTCAGGCCGTAAATGGCTTCTGGCCTGCCTGGAACCGGCGAGTCTGAGAAATGTGGAGGTGTATTGATGTACGCAGTGATTCAAACAGGTGGTAAGCAGTACAAGGTCAACGAAGGGGAAATCCTTAAGGTAGAAAAGCTGGCCGGTGAAGCCGGTGACAAGCTGACCCTTGACCAGGTACTCATGGTAAACGACGGCAACGGGATCAAAATCGGTTCCCCGTTGGTGCCCGGGGCGACGGTAACGGTGGAAGTTATCGAGCAGGGTCGGGGCAAGAAGATAACCGTTTACAAGTACAAAAAGCGTAAGAATTATCGCCGCAAACAAGGCCATCGTCAGGCTTTTACCAAGATCAAGGTGGAAAAGATCGAAGGTTAAATCCCTTCGGAGCAATTAGCTGATTAACAGATCAGTATACTGGGAGGTAATTCGAATGGCACATAAAAAGGGTGTGGGCAGCACTAGGAACGGCCGGGACAGCGAGTCCAAACGCTTGGGAGTCAAGCGCGGCGACGGTCAGTTCGTCAGGGCCGGCAATATATTGGTAAGACAGAGGGGCACCAAGATCCATCCCGGCAACAACGTAATGATTGGCGGGGATGATACCCTCTTCTGTACAGTCGACGGGCGGGTCAAATTCGAGCGCAAGGGCAAGACCAAAAAACAGGTCAGTGTGTACCCGATCGAGGAAAGCGCTATCGTCTAACTTGGCGTTAAGGGCCTGAAACACCAGCCCCTGGAATGTTCCAGGGGTTTTTGTTATATTAGGGATGGCATGGAGACAGTGAAGATGGATGCAGAATATATGGTGGGGTTGCTGAGAAGGATGAGGCATGATTTCGCCAATCACTTGCAGGTGATCAGCGGCTACATGCAATTGAGTCAGCCCGACCAGGTACAGGAATATTTGCAGACCTTGATGGAAGGTCTGGATGCGGAGAGGATCATTTTTGCATCTTTGCCCGCTCCAGCCAGCCTGTATTTCTACGAGCAGCTGCTCAAAGCTTACGATTTGGGCATTGCCCTGCGATTCGAGGATATTGACCTGAAATCCTGGGAATTATTAAGGGCAAACGGCGAACCCGGAGCCAGCCTGCAGCTCATCAAACGAGAGCTTAATCAACCGGAAGCAGATCAGGTGGTCTACCTGTCCATATACGAGGAGGCTGAGGGCATTGACCTGCTCTACAGCGTCGGGGATGGGGGAGACGCCACCCGGGTATTCCGAATCGAGAAGGGGTGATAACAGGTGTTCATTGACCATGCCAAGATATTCGTCCGAGGCGGCGACGGCGGCAACGGCTGCGTCGCTTTCCGGCGGGAAAAATATGTCCCCATGGGCGGGCCCTATGGCGGCGACGGGGGCCGGGGGGGCAATGTGGTATTTGTGGCCGATGAAGGTATGGGGTCCTTAATGGATTTCCAATACCGCAAGCATTTCAAGGCCGACCGGGGTGTCCATGGGCTGGGCAAAAATCAGCACGGAGCCTGGGGCGAAGACCTGACGGTCAAGGTACCGGCCGGCACGATTATAATAGACGATGACAGCGGCGAGGTCCTGGCTGATCTGACCATTGCCGGTCAGGAGGCCATAATCGCCCGCGGGGGGCGCGGGGGGCGCGGCAACAGCCGTTTCGCCACTGCCATCCATAAAGCTCCATCCATGGCCGAGAATGGCGAGCCGGGCGAAGAAAAGTGGATTCGCCTGGAATTGAAACTGTTGGCCGATGTGGGCCTGGTTGGTTTCCCCAATGCCGGCAAGTCCACTTTCATTTCCCGGGTTTCGGC
>CAZOMS010000205.1:2328-3980 GCA_964580805.1 uncultured Syntrophomonas sp.
CGGCCTTACCTGATTGTGGCCAATAAGATAGACCTGCCCGGGGCGGAGGAAAACCTGCACCGACTGCAGGAAAAATACGGCGACCGGGTCTATGGCATATCAGCCGTCACCGGCCAGGGGGTGGGTGAATTGGTGGAAAAGACTTATCAAGTCCTGCGCAGCATCCCGGTGGAGGAACATACCGGTGAAGCCAGGATAATACGTCGTTTCGAGAATGAAGAGCCGTTTCAGATCCAGAACGTTAACGGAGTGTATCAGGTCAGCGGCAAACGGATCGAAAACCTGGTTACTATGACTAACTTCGCCCAGGAGGAATCCCTGCAGAGATTCCAGAGAACGACTGCCAGAATGGGTCTGGACGAAGCCCTGAGGGAGAAAGGAATAAAGGCGGGCGACACCGTCCGGATCAAAGATATGGAGTTCGACTACAGCGATTAAGACCAGCCACAAGATGTTGATGCAGGTAGAAGGAGACGAGGTTGGAATGCGGGAGAGTTTGAAACAATGCCGCCGGATCGTGGTGAAGGTGGGGACCAGCACCCTGACCCATGCTAATGGACAGCTGAACTTGGGACGAATGGAGCACCTGGTGCGGGAACTGGCTGACATACATAATCAGGACGTAGAAGTCCTACTGGTCAGTTCCGGGGCCATAGGCACCGGGGCCAACCGTATGGGCCTTAAGCAGGTTCCCCGCACCTTGCCGGAGAAACAGGCCCTGGCGGCCATAGGACAGGGAGCATTGCTCCATATGTATGAGAAGTTCTTTGCCGAATATGGCAAGACCGTGGCCCAGGTGTTACTCACCCGGGAGGACCTGGATGAGCGGATGCGCTACCTCAACGCCACCAACACCCTGCTGGCCATCCTGGGTATGAAGGTCATTCCGATCATAAATGAGAACGATACAGTGGTGGTCGAGGAGATAAAATTCGGCGACAATGATATGTTGTCCAGTTTGATCGCCTCCATCGTCAATGCCGATTTGCTGATCATATTATCCGATGTGGACGGGTTTTATGATCACGATCCCCGCATCGATGAGCGGGCCCGGCTGGTAAGCGAAGTGCAGGAGATCACCGTTGAAATGGAGGAAAACTCGACCAACCGCGGTATCGCCTTTTCCAGCGGGGGAATGCTGACCAAGCTCAAGGGGGCCAAGGTTTGTATGGCTTCAGGTATTCCCATGGTGATCGCCAACAGCCAGGAAAGGAATGTCCTGCGGCGGATACTGAGCGGGGAGAAACTGGGCACCTTGTTTGTCCCGCGGGATGAGAAACTGCAGGCCCGCAAGAAATGGATCGCTTTCGGAACGGTTCTCCACGGTGCGGTGATGATTGACAACGGGGCGGCCAATGCTCTCCTCAAACGCGGCAAGAGCCTGCTGGCTTCCGGGGTTATTAATGTGGAGGGCGATTTCGGACGGGGGACGGTGGTCGCCGTGTTGGGTGTCAATGGGCAGGAGATTGCCCGGGGGATGGCCAATTACGGCGCCGATGAGATCAGGAAGATTGCGGGCCGGAAATCCAGCGACATTGAAAAGATTTTGGGTGAAAAGGATTACGATGAAGTGATACACCGTAACAATCTATGGGTGGAATGCACTGAACTATCATAAGGGAGGGAAAGGGATGGATAACATTCAAGCGACA
>CAZOMS010000206.1:0-3968 GCA_964580805.1 uncultured Syntrophomonas sp.
AGGAGGGCGGCATTAGTGGAAAAATCGCCATGTCCCTCATCACGCGGCACTTCTATGACATAATCGGGCACACTCTCAAACCGGAGCAGGCCCGCTTCCCGGGATTTCTCCAAAGCTGCCGCCACCAGATGATTCAGCCCGTCCCGTAATTTTTGTATCGGATCCATCCTTGACCTCCTTTAGTTGATCCGGCTGATGAAAGGCCGCTTTAGACTGCGGCTTGCTTACCGGCTTTGGTTTGCCCTGCCAATACTCCCCGGCCGAGTCATCGACTGTTCAGAAATACAGCCATAGTCGGCTACAAATTGATTTCTTAATTATAACCCGGACTGGTCAGATAAATACCCTATCCTGACCGGAAAGCTTCCCCGGCTTATTTGACCAGGCTTACGGTCCGGTCCGGAAAAGTACGATGCAAAATGATATCCTCGCCCACCGCACAATCATAGTCGTGCAAAACATCGCTGACCGTACGTTCGGCCAGGTGGGGAAGATTATTGTGCTGGCTAAGGTGGGCCAGGAATACTTGCATATGACGCACGCGGGGGATTCTGGCCAAAAGATAGCCGGCCTCATAATTGGACAAATGGCCCTGTTTCCCTTTGATCCTCTGCTTAAGGTAGTAAGGGTAGGGCCCCGTCTGCAGCATATGCGGATCGTGGTTGGACTCCAGCACGGCAACGTCAGCATAGGCCAAGGCTTCGGCGACCGATCGAGTTATCATCCCCAGATCGGTGGCTACCACCCATTTATGGTCTTTGTAATAAAAACCGTATCCCACCGGATCCACCGCATCGTGCGAAACAGGGAAAGGGATTACCTGCAAGGGCCCGAAATCAATCTTATCGCCGATTTCCCGGCGGCATTCGCGGGGGAGGCTATGGGCCTCCGTAATACAAGCCCAGGCAGCCGGTCGGGCGTATACGGGCACCCCATGCTTTCTGACCAACACCGGTATCCCTTTGATATGATCTGAATGCTCATGGGTTATCAATACCCCATCCAGATCACCCACTGCAATGCCCACCGCGGCTAATCCCCGCTCGATCCTCCGGCAGCTGATGCCGGCATCCACCAATATCTTGCGGCCGCCCATCTCCACTAAAACAGCGTTACCGGTGCTGCCGCTGGCCAATATATGTATCTGCATCCTGTCGGGAGCCTCTTCTCATATGAAATTCCATCCTCATTATACTAGCAAGTCTCCAGATTTTCACCGCAAAATGAATTGCACATAAACAGCCCGCTGCTTACGAAACCTCGTTAGGTGCGGGCCGTTTGTTTATATTTGCCGCTATGGCCTTTTATTTATATCATCACCAGGTACAAATATCGATCAAATCCCCTTCTGAATCTTGGCCCAGCTGTCGCGCAGAGAGACTATGCGATTGAACACCAGTTGTCCGTCCCGGCTGTCGAAAGGGTCAGCGCAGAAGTAACCCTGGCGCAGAAATTGAAAACGACTTCCCGGTTCGGCGGCGGCCAGACTCGGTTCCACCCTGCAATTATCGAGGAATTGGAGGGAATTGGGATTAAGCCTCGACTTGTAGTCCGCACCCTCCTCTTCGCCATCGTCAGGGTTTTCGTTGGTAAACAAGTGCTCGTACAGCCTTACCTTGGCTTTTATGGAGTGAGGGGCCGAAACCCAATGGGAGGTCCCTTTTATTTTCCTTCCACTGGTAGCCCCGCCGCTGCGGCTGTCGGGGTCATAACTGCAGTGCAGCTCTAATATGGCTCCATTTGCATCCTTCACTACTTGTTCACACTTGATGATATAGGCGCTTTTCAGCCTTATCTCCCCACCCGGCGAGAGACGGAAGAATTTCTTGGGCGGATTTTCCATGAAGTCCTCCTGCTCAATGAATATCTCCCGGGAAAACGGGATTTGCCTGCCCCCCATAGACTGGTTTTCGGGGTTGTTTTCAGCTTCCAGCCATTCAACCTGATCTTCTGGATAGTTGTCGATTACTACCCGCAGGGGGCGTAAAACCGCCATAACCCGAGGTGCATGCTGATTTAGCTCCTCCCGTATGCAATGTTCCAACAATGCTATATCAACCACGCTGTCACGTTTCGCCACCCCGATGCGGTCACAAAAATCGCGGATGGATGCGGGGGTATAACCGCGGCGTCTGAGACCCGAGATAGTCGGCATACGAGGATCATCCCACCCGTCAACATAGCCCTCCATAACCAATTCCCGCAGTTTGCGCTTGCTCATTACGGTGTGGGACAGATTCAGCCGCGCAAATTCGATCTGCTGGGGCCGCCCTTGGGCCTCCCTGGAATAGTCCACCTTGTCCAGAGCCCAGTCATAAAGGGGACGATGGTCTGCAAACTCCAGGGTGCAGACGGAATGGGTGATGCTTTCCAAGGCATCGGAAAGGGGATGGGCGTAGTCATACATGGGATATATGCACCATTTATCACCGGTTCTATGATGGGTAGCCCGCAGGATTCGATACAGCACCGGATCCCGCATATTCAGGTTGGGGGAGGCCATATCGATCTTGGCCCGCAACACTCGCGACCCGTCCGGGTATTTGCCTTCTTTCATACGTTGGAACAAATCCAGATTCTCTTCAATGCTGCGATTTCTATAGGGACTGTCCTTACCGGGTTCGGTCAGTGTCCCCCGGTATTCCCGTATTTCCTGGGCACTTAGGTCGCAAACATACGCGTCTCCGGATTTTATCAGGTCCAAGGTAAACGCGTATAGTTTTTCGAAATAGTCAGAGGCATAGAAAAGCCGGTCTTCCCAATCAAAACCCAGCCATTTGACGTCGGCCTGTATTGACTCCACATACTCGATATCCTCTTTGCTGGGATTGGTGTCATCGAACCGCAAGTTACACAGGCCTTTATTGGCAATCGCCAGACCGAAATTGAGGCAGATGGCCTTGGCATGGCCGATATGCAGATAACCGTTGGGTTCGGGGGGAAATCGGGTATGAACTCTGCCATCATTTTTGCCGTTCTTCAGGTCTTCGTTGATAATAGTCTGAATGAAATTGGTTGACAGGGGTGGGTTATCGTTGTTCATGCCCATTACTCCTCAGTTTCAGTTAATCCAAACCTACCCCCAACGACCAAGCCAGGGTTTGGTTGCTGGTCAAGGACTACAATGCCTTTGCTCTTTTTAACATTTTCCAATGGACGTGTCAAATCGCAACCCATCCTGTCTCATCCTAAAAATGGTCTGATTTGTTGGCCAACAATCATATACATTTGACGGTGATTATTATTATAATAACAATATCGTCTCTACCGGTGTTTTTCGGACTACTCCATTTTGAAGCGAGGCAAGACTCATGGCAAGATGTACAAACTGCAAGAAAAAGCCAGCCGATCAGAGAACGGCGGTTCGCATCATAGGGAAAAGCAAAAAGTATACCCGGGAACTACCCTATTGCTCCGAGCGCTGCAAACAGGACCTCCACTCTTTTATTGACTCCCATAACCAGACGGTCCCGCGGTTCAGAAATATCTTGATGGTCTGGACGGTGGTATTTTTCGGAGCCTTACTGGTGCAGTTTATCACCGGCAATCCCCTTTTTAAAAACATCATAACTCCTGTGGTGGGAGCTTTCATTGGCCTTGTTTTTATAGTCTATCCCACTGGTTTTATGGAACTGAAATATTACGAACGGGTAGGTATCAAGTGGTTCAGTCTGTATGTACGCGTCACTGGCATTATGATTGTTGGCGCTGCCGCCATTATGATATTCCAGGCGTATTAGCTGCTGGTTTCCCGATATTTGTGTCCGTGTTCAACAACGGTTACATAACTTTCGGTCCCAATTATAGTATTCGGTAACGACCCGGCATCGATCACCAACTAAGCCGCCATTCGCAGGAGGCAGGGCATGTCTAGTAATGATAACTTTTCGGCAATCAGCGAATTGAATAGCATAGATTTTACCATCGCGGCTCAGGACACCATTAATGAGTTCAGCAATGTTACGGTA
>CAZOMS010000207.1:0-3968 GCA_964580805.1 uncultured Syntrophomonas sp.
ACAACGAATCCCGTCTCAAGATGGCCGGAACGTAGAAATCGCAGTTTTCCGGGTCATCGACTGCATTCACCATAATACCTCTTTCCCGGCAAAGAGCGGCTATTTCTTTATTGGTCCGGCTGTCTCCGGTGGCAATAAAAACCAGGAATAAGTCTTCCAGGTCAGATGGCTCAAAAAGTCTCGATTTCCAGGTAATAAGCTTCCGCTCCGCCCAGTAGTTGATCCTGTCCGTCACATCCGGGCTCACTGCCAGCACCTGGGCCTTATACTCCAAAAGGGTCTCTATCTTGCGTTGGGCTACTTTGCCTCCGCCTACGACCAAACACATTTTATCAGCCAGATTTATAAAAATCGGATAGAGATGTTCCATTATCGCTCCTTGATATCTAAACGGAAAAAAGGGGCCTGTTAATCAGACCCATCTAACTAACTAATCTTTTTTGGAATCCTGTTCTTCGTCGTCTTCTTCTCTGGCCTTTTTGAAACTGTTAAGGGCCTTTCCGATTGATTCTCCTACCTTGGGCAGTTTACCCGGGCCGAAGATGACCAAAACGATTACCAAAACCAAAATCAGTTCCCAGGGCCCAATGTTGCCTATTAATCCGAACAAAACATTTCCTCCTTAACAACGCTCACATGGCCAGTGAGCTTCGGACTGAAAATCTAAAAATAAGGACTCTTCCCCCACAAGACATTATGACAAAAAGTTAGGGCTTTGTAAAGAATGGTCATGGTTAGCCCTCTCCCGCCAAGGCTGTATTTTCCGGGAACTTTAGGTTTTGCTGGCATCCTCGGTACTATCTTCCGACTCATCTTCATTCTGGCCGCGGGGTTTGGTATATTTGGCCACCAATATGCTGGCTTCATATAAAATATAAACCGGTCCAGCCATTAGAACCTGGCTGATTGGGTCCGGCCCCGGGCTCAACACACCGCCCAATATAACAATTATTAGCAAAGCATATTTCCGGTTGCGCGACAATACTTGAGGTTTGATCACCCCCAACTTGGTGAGAAAATAGGTAACTACCGGCAGTTCAAAGGTGAGCCCAAATGGTATGATAAACGCCATCACAAACGATACATATTGGTCGACCTTGAACATGGTCTCCAGGTTTTCCCCGGCAATGTACACCATGAAGTTCAGCACCAACGGAAGAACCACAAAATAAGCGAATATGACCCCGCCGCCAAACAGAATGAGCGTAGCCGGAAACAAAATATAGATATAACGCCTCTCATGAGGGTATAAAGCCGGTTTCACAAACCTCCATACCGCCCAGGAGACGATTGGGAAAGCGATGACGAATCCGGTTAAAAAGGAAAGCTGCAGTTTAACGAAAAAGGCCTCGGTAACCCCGGTCACAATCAAATCTTGACCGATGGACCGAACCGGGTAGGTAACCACCTGTAACAGGAATTCATTGAAATAGAAACAGCCCATCGCAGCAACAAATATGGCCGTCACACTAATCAGAATGGACTTCCGTAATTCACCCAGATGTTCCAAAACGCTCTGTTTGTCTTCAGGCGACATATCGCTAAAGGCCACTTTCCAATCCTCCCGGATCAATATTCCCGGCCGGAAATGAAGTCCGCTATCCTGTAGAAAGATTCTTTTACCGGCACCTCGGGCAGACAATTCAACTGACGCAAGGCTAGCTCAGCAAATCGGTGGCTGGCATAATGAGCATAATCAATGCCATCACTATCGATTATCATGTCAACTATTTCGTCCGCCCTGGACATGCATGATTCCGGGGAAGACAGCATGGCAGCCAGCTTCACGCCATGAGGGCTGCACCTTAGAGCGTAAATAGCGGGAAGAGTGATGACCCCCTGCCTGATGTCACTGCCTACTGGTTTGCCTAAAATCTCTTCATCCGCCACATAATCCAGAATGTCATCGGTTATTTGAAACGCCATACCCAGATAGTAGCCATATTTCTTGAGCGCCTGCATCTGTTCATGCGAAGCCCCGCTGATCATGGCCCCCAGCTGACAGCTAACTGAAATCAGAAGTGCCGTTTTTCGCTCGATCCTGCGCAAGTACTCTTTCAAACCCTGCTTGACGTCATAGCAGCTGCGCATCTGTCTTATTTCCCCTTCACAGATGCTCATGCTGGTATCAGCCATAACCTCGATAACATCCCGGCGCCGGTAATCGGCCACCAGGGAGAGCGATTTGGACAGAACGTAGTTGCCCGTATATATGGATAATCGGTTTCCCCAACGGCTTTTTACAGTCGGTTGGCCTCTTCTTAATTCCGAATTGTCGATAACGTCGTCATGAACCAGGCTAGCCATATGAATAAGCTCCAGGGAGACTGCCAGGGGGATCGCGTGGCTCACATCATCCCCGAACACCTTGGCGGACAGCAATGCGAAGGCGGGTCTCAATCGCTTGCCCCCGGCCTTGATCAAATGGGTGGCGGCCTCCTCCAAAACGGGTAAATCCGTATCGATACTGGCCAGCAACTCAATCTCCACCTGGTTCAATTCGCTGCTTATGGGGTTAAATACATCCAAGCCGGTCATCAGGTACCCCTTTTTCCACAAATTCTATCTAATTATATATTTCCGCCTTCTAAAAGCAAATTATAACCGAAAACAGGCCTGTCAGCCAGCCAGGCGGAACCTTGCTGTCTGGCATTTACGGGTAAGCCGATGGACCGCAGAACCTGAACCATACCACAACAGATATCACGTAAGAATGTCGACAATAGTCATGACAAATACTATAAGCCCTACATAGTGATTGATCCGGAACGAGGCATAATTAACCCGGGCCAGGTTGTCGGGGGTTACGATAAGGTGCTCATAAAGCAGCAGGAGGGCGGTAAACAAGACTCCGCCATAATACCAGATCCCCAGTCCCATAACCAAGCCGTTCAAGCCCAGGAACAATACCGTTGACAGGTGAAACGCGGATGAAAATCGGAGAGCCCCGCTTGCCCCGAATCGCGCCGGGATCGAATAAAGCCCATGGGCCCGGTCAAAATCAATATCCTGAACGGCATACATGGTATCGAAACCGGCAATCCAGCAGGCTACCGCCAGCCATAAGACCAGGGGCTGCCAATCAAAGCTGCCCGTGATCGCTATCCATCCGCCCACCGGGCCTATTCCCACCGCCATCCCCAACAGCAGGTGGCACCACCAGGTAAATCTTTTGGTGTATGAATAGACCCATAAGGCGATTACCGCCAACGGCGCCAGCTTTACACACAAAGGATTCAGCTGGGCCGCCGCCCAGAAGAGCAGCGCAAAGAAAACCACTACCAGCACCCACACCCCGGCCACCGGCAATTCACCGGCGGGCAGAACCCAACCGGAGGTACGAGGATTGGCCCGGTCAATAGCGCGATCGATCAACCGGTTCAGGCACAAAGCCGCCGAACGGGCTGCAAACATGGCCAAGGTGATCCACCCCAGCTGGCTGGCGGTGGGCACGCCTGGCAGGGCCAGGAAAGCGCCCAAATATGCAAATGGCAGGCCAAACAGGGTGTGGCCGAAATCTATCATGGCAAAGAATTTGGACAGCTTTTTAGTCAAGACCGTATTCACTCCAGCGGGCGGCAACCAAATCGATAATGTCCTTACTCATGTTGTATCTTCCGGCCATTGGCGCTGGCGGCCTTCCGCCCTTATACGCCATTGACTGCCCCTTCCTTATCATTCCATATTGCCCGGATTGTATCGCACAGAGCGTCGCTGCGGAAAAATCCACCCTGAACAAGCTGCTGGTATCCCGACTCGGCTTGCCGCAGATACATGTAACCCATATCAGGCTGTTTATAAACGTAAATCATCTCTAGTGCCAAACCCAGGTTCTGGCCCACTGTTTCATACAAAGCGATATGGGCAGGATCCCATTCCTGCATCCGGGCTGCGCTCGAAAAGGCGTTGGCATAGAATGGGGCTCGGCTGCGGCTCAGGTATTCCTCCAGGCCCGAGCCCAGATTATA
>CAZOMS010000208.1:0-3954 GCA_964580805.1 uncultured Syntrophomonas sp.
TCAAGGCCGATGTTGCCCAGGAGGCTGCCCTCGTCCTTCTTCTTCCCGCCCCGGCTGGCAGCATAGATGCGGTCGGCCAGGCGTGAAAACGGCAGGGACTGCAGCCACACCGTGCCCGGACCGGTAAGCGTAGCCAGGACCAGGCCCTCACCGCCGAAAAAGGCGCTCTTGAGGTCGCTGGCAAATTGGATATCGTAATTTACGGTCTGGGTCAGGGCCACCAGGCAGCCGGTGTCCAGCTTCAAGGTCTCGCCCCGGGCCAGTTCCTTTCTGATAATGGTCCCGCCGGCATGCATAAAGGCCAGGCCGTCGCCCTCCAGCCTCTGCATGATGAAACCTTCCCCGCCGAACAGGCCGGCCCCGATCTTCTTCTGGAAGGCGATCCCTATGTTTATGCCTTTGGCGGCGCAGAGGAAGGCGTCCCGCTGGCAGATCAGCACCCCGCCATAGTCGGTCAGGTCGAAATCCACCACCCGGCCAGGGTAGGGAGCCGCGAAGGACACGCATTTCTTGCTGGTACCCGTGTTGGTGAAAGCGGTCATAAACAGGCTTTCCCCGGTCAGCACGCGCTTGCCGGCGGAAAACAGTTTGCTCTTCAGATCGCCGCCGGCCTTGCCGGAACCATCGCCAAAGATGGTCTCCATTTTGATCTCGCTGTCCATGTACATCATGCCCCCGGCCTCAGCCACGATGGTTTCCTGGGGATCGAGCATGATCTCCACAAACTGCATGTCTTCCCCGTATATCTTGAATTCGACTTCATGGGCCCGGCGCATGCCGTGGCTGGTATTGGCATGAGGTGTCGGGGTCGCCGGCGTCGCAGCAGCACCCGCCAAAGGGGCCGCATTTGCACCGGTGGGGAATCCGCAGTTGACACAAAACTTGCCGCTGCCCGCCTCGTTGCCGCATTGGGTACAGATCATTGTCATTTACCTCCCACTTTATAGAATAAAAATATCATTTGTGCTCAAAACGTTTTTCCGCCTGGTCTATTGGAGCTTGGCGCCGCATTCGCCACAGAAGGCCGTGCCTTCGGAGAGCTTGGCGCCGCATTCAGGGCAAAACTTGACCGCCGCAGCTGGTTGGGCCTCGGCAGTGGAGCCTTCCGCGGCCGGGGCTGCGCCTGGGATAATTGTCTCAGCTGGGGCTTCAGTCGGCGGAGCAGCCGGTGCCGCGGGGGCAGAGGTCTGGGGCGGGGCCGGCGCCGCAATAGGAGGTTCGCCCTTGACTTCGCGGATCTTGGCTTCCAGGCCGGTTATGGCCTGAAGGTGGGTGGTGATGGTCTGTAAATCAGCGGAAAGTATGTCGGGCAGAGGTTCGCCGGACTGGTACAGGGCGAAGATCTTATCGCCAATCTGCTGCTTGGCATCGTCAATCGCGTTCTTTTCCTTGTTGATGGCTGCGTTAAGTTTCTGCACTTCAACCAATTCGGAAGCTTTCTCGGTCGCATCCTGCACGCCTTCGGTGATCTTCTTGCTTAAATCCTTGAAAAACGCCATTATGTAACCCCTCCTATGTAATTTGATCTATATAAATATTTTACGAAATTCCAAAGGATAAATATATTGCTTTTTCTCAATACTTCAGGGCAAATAACTCGAGGCTTGTCCCCAAGTTATTCAAGTTATTACGAGAACTGTCGCCGTGATTCTTTCCGGACACGGTACATGATCAACAGGGCCAGCAATGCTCCCAAGGAATCCAGAGCGACGTCAGACGCAAGGGCGGTGCGCCCGGGCAGGTACATCTGGTGGATCTCGTCAGCGATGCCGAATACGGTAGCGGCGGCCCAGGCGACCGGATAGCTGCATCGCCTTTTGGGAAGAACCAGGTAGACGATGATGGCCGCCAGGTACCATCAAATCCTGGCAGATTTGGATGGTATTACAGTGCCCTTTGATGATAAAATCGACATATCATCGAATTACATATTTCCGGTCGTATTAAATAGTCAAAAACCGGCATCGGTACGGCACCCGTATCGGTTCCCGGGCGGGTCTGGGGATTCAGGGTGGCCTGGGGCAGTTTTTCCGAGGCTACTGTGAGCATCACCAGGGATTTGGCCTCGTACACCGGGGTCAAAAGGTATTGACTGATCAATGCCGCCAATAATCCGCACAGCAAAGGTATTATTGAGCGGCACAAACAGATAGGTAAATTCGGTATTTCCTTAAAGGATGGTAATCCTCATCTGACAGGTGACTAATCTGGGAGTATATGAATAATGAACATCATCTTGTTATCGGGTGGGTCCGGCCGCAGGCTGTGGCCCCTTTCAAATGAGACTCGTTCCAAACAGTTCCTGAAATTGCTGCGCAATAAAGAGGGCCAACCGGAATCCATGGTCCAGCGAGTGTATGGCCAGATCAAAAGTGCGGGTATCGACGCCAATATCGTGGTAGCCACGGGCAAATCCCAAAAGGACTCCATATATGCCCAGCTGGGTCAAGCGGTAGACGTGGTGCTGGAACCGGAAAGAAGGGACACCTTTCCCGCCATAGTATTGGCCTGTGCTTATCTGGCCGACCGGAAGGCCATGCAACGGGATGAGGTTGTGCTGGTCCTCCCAGTCGATCCCTACGCTGATTTGGGCTATTTTGAGGCCCTGCTGCAAATGGAACGGTTGATCGTCGAAGGTGCGGCCAACATCGCCCTGATGGGGATCAAGCCGACTTACCCATCGGCCAAGTATGGGTATATCATTCCCCAACCGGACGGAGTACGGGTAGACAGCTTCCAAGAGAAACCGGATGAGGCCAGTGCAGCAAAACTGATCGCCGCCGGAGCTTGGTGGAATGGCGGGGTTTTCGCTTTCAAACTTGGCTATCTGCTGGACATCTCCCGCCAATATATACCGGGCACTACATTTCCAGAAGTGAAAAGCCAGTTCGCCACGTTGCCCAAGATCAGCTTTGACTATGAGGTGGTGGAGAAAGAAGAAGCCATCGCTATGGTCAAGTATTGCGGCACCTGGCGGGATCTGGGGACCTGGAATACCCTGACCGAGGTTATGGACGATCAGGCCATCGGCCGGGTCATTCTGGCAGACAGTTGTGAGAATACCCATGTGATCAATGAACTTGGCATCCCGGTCACCGTATTGGGCAGCAGGGACATGGTGGTGGCGGCCAGCCCGGACGGGATACTGGTCTCCGACAAGCACCAGAGTTCCTATTTGAAATCTTACGTGGACGGTATCGTCCAGCGCCCCATGTATGAGGAATACTGGTGGGGTGATTACAAGGTCCTGGACTATAGCAGTTTTCCTGATGGAGCGATGGTACTGACCAAAAAGATGTTTATCAAATCCGGGCAAAGCATCGGATGCCAGTCCCATGCCATGCGGGATGAGATCTGGACAATTCTCGACGGGACCGGCGAACTGCTGATCGATGGGCAAGCCCGATCAGTTGCGCGCGGGTATACTGTCTACATAAAGAATGGCAAGAAACACGCACTCAAGGCAGTAGCTGACATTTATCTCATACAAGTGCAAATCGGTATTGAGTTAAGCGAGACCGACGTTGAATACTACGATGGGGAGCAGCAACAAACTGCGAAGTAATATCTGACGGACTGCGATAGATGTAAGTGATCCCGGGCACCTGCGCACACAAAACCGCAATGCAGTTGAAGGCAAATTCGGCGGAGGTAAAAGGAAATACGGACTGGATCGCATCGCAGCCAAGCTGAAGGAAACGTCTGAGAGTGTTATCATGCGTTTTATCCCGGTAGTGGGTTTGAAGAATTCATTCCCGAATCATACGATGCTCTTCTAGGCTCATGGATAGAGTTGCCAATCGATAGTACACACTAGTCAACTAATACGTTTGGTTACTCTTGCTCCTCAGCGTTATCAGATTAATCTCCGGAGTATTGAACAACCGCAGCGGGGACAGTCTGCTGGTGCCCAATCCGCGGCTTACATATTGCTGTATCCCACCGTATTCCACC
>CAZOMS010000209.1:0-3928 GCA_964580805.1 uncultured Syntrophomonas sp.
TCAAGGCCTTGTCCAGCGTTTCTTCCATGACCACCTTGTTGCCATAAGCGGCTATGACCCGCTTCAATTCCGGCATTACGCTGGTCTGGGCCTGTAGGTATAATGGCTCGACGTATAGTATGGAGTTGTTGATGGGTATGATCAGCAAATTGCCACGTACCGCGCTGGAGCCCCTCTGGTCCCACAAGGTAAGCTGGCGGGAGATTTCGGTATCCTGGTTTATCCGTGATTCAATCTGCATCGGTCCGTATACGGTCTCCTGTTTGGGGAATTGGTAAACCAGTTTCTTCCCATAATGGTCCCCGTCCATCCGGGCGCACATCCAGGCGATCATATTGGGCCGGCCATTGGGGGTATAAGGCAGCATGAGAATATATTCCGCTGCGCTTTCCCCGGGCAGGCGCATGATTATATAGTAAGGCTCGATGGGGGTTTCGGCGCCTCCGGTAAGTTCGTTGGGGATCACCCAGATATCTTCCTTATTATAAAAGACACCAGGATCACTAATGTGATACAAACTGTAAATGCCGGCCTGGATACTGAACAGATCAACCGGGTAACGGATATGGGGTTTGAGCCCGGCCGGCATTTCCTCGATCGGTTTATACAAACCGGGGAATATCTTCTGATAAGTCTGAATCATCGGGTCCTGCCCGTCAGCCACATAAAAACTCATTTCCCCAGTATAGGCGTCGCAGACTACCTTGACCGCGTTGCGGATGTAGTTGTGCCCAGCCTGATCGTAGGGCTGGGAATAAGGATACATGCTCGAATAGGTATAGGCATCCATCATCCAGAATAATCTGCCCTCAGGGTCGATCACCATATAGGGGTCCTCATCATAACGCAGATAGGGCGCCACCTCCCGGGTCCGGGAGACTATGTTGCGGTTCATCAGAACCTGGCTCTGGTCGGTTATTTCCGAGGAGAGAATCATTTTATAATCGCGCAGGGCCCAACTCAAGACCAGACGCCGGGTAAACGAATTCACTGAAATCCCTTTGTCTCCCTGGTACTGGGTGAGGACGTTCTGGTCACCCATGGGATAATCGAATTCATCCTGTTTGGTGTTGACGATGGCATAATTGTCAGTCTTCTCACCGAAGTATATCTCCGGACGGGAAATGGCTACGTCGGTGGCAAACTGAGGTGGAATATCCTTGATGAAGAATTCCGGAAACCCTTCCTGGGCTATCTCTGTAACCGGGCTCATCACCAGTCCATAACCATGGGTGAACATAAGGCGCTGATTGACCCAGGCCCTGGCCTGGTCTGGGGTCTGTTCGATCTCCCGGGCCGACAGCATCACCTGACGGTACCGACCATCGATGGTATAGCGATCGATGTCTACGTCATTGAAAACATAATAAGGCCGCAATTCCTGGAGGCTGCGATAGGTTTCCCCCAGCGGCTGCCAATCCCATAACCGGATATTGCTGATAGTAGCCTCGTTGGCTTGGATATCAGCTGGAGTGAGGTTGTAATCGATATTGAACTGCTTATTCTCCATCTCATCCAGACCATAGGCTTGGCGGGTAAACTGGATGCCGGTTTCTATATATGGCTTTTCCAGGTTGAATTCATTGGGCTTTACCACGAAGTTCTGAATCACTGTGGGGTAAATGCCACCCATCACGATGGCCAACAGCACCCAGACGCCGATGCTGTACAATGTCCACCGGAATTTGCGGGCATACAGGTTTGCCACCAACAAAGCCGCCACCGCCAGGGCTACTACCATCAACACCTGATTGGCGACCAGGCGGGCGTGGATGTCGGTGTAGGCGGCCCCAAACACCGCCCCCTGGTTGGAATAGAGATTGTCGAAGGTAGCCAGTTTATAGCCCCAGGCTTTCAAAGCAAAGATAGCTGCTACCAGAATGGACAAATGTTTTTTGGCAAAGGAGAACTCTTCCCAATCAATCATAAAAAGCTCGGCCGAGGCGTTGAGCAGGTAGACCATCATCACCATAATAGTCGTAATAACCAGCAGGGACATGACTATGCTGTAGATGAAGTGATAGAAGGTCAGGTTAAAAAAGTAGAATCCCAAGTCGCGGCCAAAGACTGGATCAGAGATACCAAAAGCGGTTTTATTCAAAAATTGCTGTACGATTATCCAATTGTTGCCCAAAGTACTGGCGACCAGATAAGCCCCAAACAAGGCCGCAGCCAGGAAAACCCATTTCCGGTTCTCACCTTGAAGAAGATGCCCCCACCCGCTTAGACGGGGATTCAAGAATATAACATCCTGCTCCCGCTCTTCATCTATCGGCCTTTCATGTTCGGGATGATCATTTTTCTTGGTCAGCCACAGATTGCCCCATATGAACAGGAAGGTCAGCAGGAAGATCCCTACCAGTAATAACAAACGGTTAAATATGGTTATGGTGAAAACTTGATTGAAATCAATCGATTTGAACCAGAGCCAATCTACATAATAAGATGTCAAGGCTGACGCTGCCCAAAACAGCGCCACCACTACAATTATCTTTATCAACAACCGATTCGAATTATCCTCCATGATTATCCTCCTATTTTTATTTTGACGGCGTACTATCTGTGCAAATCTCCCCCCATCTCCATGGTCGGTTCAGCTTGTCCTTGGCTTTTATAGACTAATGTTAAACGATTTTATCGCGAAAACGAAATCACCTGGCATAACGCCAGCGTTCGACAATGATTTTTTGGATTGATGTTTAATTGCTAAACTTGTGCAAGCATATCCAATCCTGTCGCATTGCGCCGAATGCTCAAACTACCTGTGCGCTGGGGTTTCCAATCCCAGCCGAACCAGCTTGTCGACCAACTGCTCGAAACTAACCCCCTGGGCCCGAGCAGCGTCCGGTACCAAACTCATCTCGGTCATACCTGGTATGGTGTTTATCTCCAACACAAAGGGATTGCCGTCACGATCGATGATGAAATCCACCCGGGCCACTCCCCTGCAGCCCAGCGACTTGAACACCTGTTGGCTGAGGACTGCCACCTGTGACTGTATCACGTCATCTACCCGGGCAGGGATAATGTGGCTGCACATCCCGGGAGTGTATTTGGACTCAAAATCATAGAATTCATTTTCTGCGGTGATTTCGATGAGCGGCAAAGCTTCAGTGCCATATTCATTGCCAATGACGGTAGAAGTAACCTCGGTACCGTCGATAAATTTTTCTGCCAGCACGTCGGGATCGTAGGCGAAAGCCAAATCCAAGGCCGAGGCAACGTCTTCTTCCTTATGCACGATGTAGACACCGATGCTGGATCCCTGGGTGGCCGCCTTGATCACCATCGGCATGCCAATTTTCCCAATGAGGTCAGCCAATCCCTGGGGCGATGAATCGAAGGTGCTGCGATTTAAAATAGTGAAGGGCGCGGTAGGTACGCCTTCATAACTCAGCATCTTCTTGGTGAGTATCTTGTTGATGCCGATGGCGCTGGCCGCTACCCCGGATCCGGTGTAACGTATGTTCAGGATCTCGAGCAGTCCCTGCACGGTGCCATCTTCCCCGTCTTTGCCATGCAGGGCTATAAAGACCAGGTCAGGCTTGAAGTCGACGATGTTCTGAATTGGCAGATCCTTGAGGTCCATCCCTTCCGCCTCATAGTCCAGGCTCTGCAGGGCCTTCAAAACAGCGGTACCACTGCGTGTGGAAACGTCCCTTTCCTCCGAGTAACCGCCCATCAGGACCAGAACCCTCTCTTTTGACATCTCGCTCACTTCCCCATCTAAAAATATTTATGATTGCGGACCAAAGTCCTATTTTGGCGCTATGTAAAATATACAATTAATTATATGCCGACACAACCGGGATTAAGATATTGAACGACTCAAATATATATGATAAAATGAATTTCGCTGGGTTAAGACAGCACAGGGGAGTAGCTCAATTGGCAGAGCATCGGTCTCCAAAACCGAGGGCTGGAGGTT
>CAZOMS010000210.1:0-3911 GCA_964580805.1 uncultured Syntrophomonas sp.
CAAAGCATGACCAACCGGGGCCATCTCCCTCATTTCAGGCCGGTATAGATGCGCACCGCATCCCGCAGGAAAGCCGCTGTCCCAGGCTGTTCAGCGTCATAATAGGCGGTGAAACGCTCATCGTCCACATACATTTGGGCCAAGCCCATATGGGCTGCCGGGCTGTATTTATCCCAGAAGAAACCCAGCCATTGGCGGTGCAGGTCGGCGGCCTCTTGAGCCAGTTTTCCACCCGGGTCCTTGGTCTGGAAGGCTGCGGCGAGAGTGACCTGTAATTTCTCACTCAGTTTACTGACCTCATCATATTTTTCCGGACTCATGTCCAGAACCTTGCGATTTGACTCCTCCACCGCCTGGCTGCCATACCTGGAGCGGATCTCATCCCCATACTTCTGCTCATTGTCATCTACCAACTGTTTCTTAATAGCGGCAAACTTGTCCTCATTTTTCATCACATAACCTCCTTTATATGCGGCCATGGTGGCATCGACTGTGGCTATCAAGTCATCCAGGCGGCCGCGTTCCTGGCACAGATCCAGACGATGCTTCTGCAAGGCAGCCATTTTATCGAAACCGGGATCGGTGACGATTTCCCTGATCTGGTGCAGACCAAGCCCCAACTCCCGGTAAAACAGGATCTGCTGGAGCATATCCACTTCCGGCTGACCGTAGATGCGATATCCGGACGAGCTGATGCGGCCAGGTTTAAGCAGTCCTATCTCATCGTAATAGCGCAGGGTACGAGGGCTGACTCCGGTCATCCGTGCCAGTTTCTGAACCGTGTACTCCATATACACCCCCCTTTCATCCCAACCATAAAGGCTGACGCAACGTTAATGTCAAGAATTATTGGCTGATATTTTCTGGCTCGATTTCATCTATACTATATAAAGTCACTATATTGTAAAGGAGCCATCTTAAGTGCCCGGTTTATCTTATCTGCTGTGCTTTGTGGAAGGGTTGCTGGCCTTTGTCTCACCCTGCATCCTACCCCTGCTGCCGGTGTATGTCTTCTACCTGGCCGGGGTCAGCGATTATGCAGATATCAGGCATCCCCACCTGATCAAGAATTCCATCGCTTTTGTGGTCGGATTCACCCTGGTGTTTGTGGCTCTGGGAGCCACGGCCAGTCTGTTGGGGCAATTCCTGCAGGAAAATATCAGTGTGATCCGTAAAATCGGCGGTATTTCCATGATCATTTTGGGGCTGAATTTTGCCGGGGTGATACGGCTATCTTTCCTGAATTTTGACAAACACCTAGCATACCATACACAAAAACTTGATTTTTTCACCTCTGTGGTTTTCGGGATGGTCTTCGCATTCGGCTGGACACCCTGCGTGGGCGCTTTCCTGGGTTCCGCCCTGCTCCTGGCCGGCAATGCGGAGTCCATTGGGCAGGGTATTACCATGTTGCTGCTGTTCTCTGCCGGGTTGGGCCTGCCTTTTATCTTGTTTGCGATGTTGTTCGACCGGGTGGGATCCTTGCTGAAGGCCATGCAAAAATGCCACCGGGCCATTAGCATCATATCGGGTCTGGTCCTTATTCTGGCCGGTATCTTGATGTACACTGATAAACTGGGGTATCTTATGATGGGATCGATCCTATTTTAGAAAAAGGAGGCTTACCATGCGCAGCAAACCCACCCTAATTGGGTTAATAATTCTGGTGACGGTTTTAATATCAGGTTGCAGTCTCTACTCTGACACCCAAACCGGCAATCCACCCAACCCTGTACCCGAAAATCAGGCTGGGGGCCCAACCGGCAAAGGTCAGTCGGCCCCGGAGATCGTCCTGGAGAATCTTGATGGGAAGTCGGTCAGGCTTTCCGATTATCGCGGTAAAGTAGTGATCCTTAATTTCTGGGCCAGCTGGTGCCCGCCCTGCAAGGCGGAAATGCCGGAGCTGGAACAGGCCGCCCGGGATTATAATCAGGGTTCAGAGGCGGTATTGCTCACCGTGAATTTAACCGACGGCGCCCGGGAGACCCCGGCCAAAGCCCGCCAATATATCCAGGACAACCGCTTTTCGATGCCGGTTCTGCTGGATACCGCCGGCAAAGCAGCCGATGATTACAATGTCAACAGTATTCCCACCACTATCATTATCGATAAGCAAGGCAACATCTGGACCCGCTTTTCCGGGTCTACAACCAAAGCCACATTGCAGGGCTATGTAGATCAGCTGAAGTAAACACTAATGGGCTGAAGGCGAGCATAGCCTGAACGAGCAGGGGATTTTCCCCGCGAATTGGGCAGGCTATTCACTTCTGGATTCCGGCAGATCGATTGCCGGCGGGAAGCTCAAGGCATGAGGGAAGGCCGCGATGGAGGCGTACCCATTAGTACGTAGACTGAGCGGACAGCCCGAAATAACAAAGAGATTCACTCCCTCGGCTCCGGCAGATCGATTGCCGGCGGGAAGCTCAAGGCATGAGGGAAGGCTGCGATGGAGGCGTACCCATTAGTACGTAGACTGAGCGGGCAGCCCGAAATAACGAAGAGATTCACTTCGGCAATCGATCTGGGTGGCTTTTGAATTTTTTGCGGTACATATACCTCACCGCCAGGATGGGGTGTCTTCTCAACATGCGGGGACCGGAATATTTCATTATCTTCCTGACATCCTCGCGTTTGGCAGAGCTATAACAATGCACCGGGCACTGGGAGCAAACCGGTTTGTTATCGCCGAAGACACATTTTTCGGTGCGCTTCCGGGCATAATCCAGTAACTCCGTGCATTCCGAGCAAAGGCCGGCCCTTTCCGGCCTATGAATATCCCGGCAATGAATGAGCATCATCTTTTCCAGAGTGGTGATTTCCAGTTTCTTTGAATAAGCCAATCGTTATATACCCTTCTCCAGTTTAAGCTTTCCTGGCCTGCTCCACCAGCGCGTTCAGTAATTTCCGAATCACGTCTCGGGTCGGTTCATCGGTCAGCCTGCCTTCCTGATCAAACTTCGCAGCCGCGTTGGCGATAAACACCTCCGGCCGGTTTAGAAACTGCAGGTTCAAAATTACGCCCACTTGACGGAGGTGATACTGGGCCCGGGCTCCGCCCAGCATTCCCGTCGAGGCGCTCATGATTGCCGCCGGTTTTCCCGGCAGCGGAGAATCCTTGCCGCGCGAAGCCCAATCGAGGGCGTTTTTAAGGACCGGAGGAATGGAATAATTGTACTCGGGGGTGACTAACAACAAAGCGTCGGCTGCCGCTATTGCGCCCCTGAACTCCGCCACCGCTGGCGGCAATCCTTGGGCTTCCACATCCTCGTTGAAGAAAGGGATGGGAGCCAAATCGAATATCTCCAGGCTGGCCCCCTCTGGCACCAACTCCTGCGCCACCCGCAGCGCCGCCTTGTTGAACGAATTCCGGCGCAGACTACCCGTGAAGCCTAATATTCTAATTCCCTTGCTCATCATGTTCCTCCCCTTTATCAGGTATTCCCTGGCACTCTGATCCAGGGTCAGCTTATCAATAATTATTATACCCTCTGGAAGAAAAAAATGTTGTTTGCAGCGGATCGGCCCCAAACGGTCAGGATGAAAAATGCTTGGAGGGGCTCACAAATCCTCGCTGTGCAATACCTGTCGGTACTTTAAGCAGCCGCCTCCAAGTCATTTGCTTGGGCAATCGCCCCGGATATGATATTATGCTGTTAACCTCGGCCACGGTTGCGATTACATCAGAGAGGCTGAATAATCGCGGCGGGAATGCTCATAGGGTTTTGGATCAAAGGATGGCTCGACTGATAATAATCAAAAAAAGGTAAGAAATGAGGTTTTATTTTTGGAAGACCAGATGCAGTTGATCGAATCCGGGCTGCAATTGAGCCCAAGTCAATGGCTCCCCCTGCGCGACTATCTGTTGAAATCGGGGGAAATAAAGGCTTGGTTCCTTTATTATCAGGGAGCCA
>CAZOMS010000211.1:0-3894 GCA_964580805.1 uncultured Syntrophomonas sp.
TGCCGTTCCTTTATCAGCGGTACGCCGTAGGCCTCCCCCACTCTCGAGCCTGGCACCAGTTGGCAATCGTATACCCCCAAGCGCATGGTGCCTCCCTTATACTCTATATTCCCCTGCTCTTCCATCAGGTGGACCACCGGATGGGGGGTTTGGGGATCGAATTCAATGCTGTTGGCTCCCCTTAATCCGCAAACATTCCGCCCAAACTCAATTACCGCACACTGCATGCCAAGGCAAATCCCCAGGAATGGTATACCCTGCTCCCTGGCATATCCGGCCGTGAGTATCTTGCCTTCAATGCCCCGTTCACCAAACCCACCCGGCACCAGGATGGCATCAACCCCTTCAAGAAGGGCTGCCGCACCCAGCTTCTCAACGTCCTCGGCATCTATCCAGCGGATATCAACCTGACAGTTATATTGGAATCCGGCGTGTTTCAGTGATTCAACTATACTTAGATAGGCATCGGGGAGTCCGACGTATTTTCCCACCAGCCCCAGGGTAATCTTCTTGTCCAGGTGCTGAATGCGGTTGACCATCTCTGCCCATTCAGTCAGATCAGCTTCCCCGCAAGCGATCCCCAATCGCTTGATTACCTCTCGATCCAGGCCTTCCCGGGCCAGCATTAATGGCACTTCGTATATAGAATGAGCGTCGCCCAACTCAATGACCGCTTCCTTGTCAACGTCACAGAAAAGGGCCAGCTTGGCCTTGATATCTTCCGACAAGGGTTTGACGGTACGGCATACCAAAATATCCGGTTGTATCCCGATGCTGCGCAGCTCTTTCACGCTATGCTGACTGGGTTTGGTTTTAAGCTCACCAGCTGCCTCAATATATGGGATAAGTGTGACATGTATGTACATGACCCGATCCTTGCCTAAGTCGAATTTCAGCTGGCGGATCGCTTCCAGAAAAGGCAGGGACTCGATGTCTCCGACCGTACCGCCGATTTCTGATATCACTACGTCAGGATGGGTGCTGCTTTCTATGGCCACTACCTTTTCTTTTATTTCATTAGTTACATGGGGTATAACCTGCACCGTCTGCCCCAGGTAATCCCCGCGCCGTTCTTTGTCCAATACGGTCTGATAAATACGCCCGGTGGTACAATTGGCGAATTGGGTCAGGTTCTCATCCACGAACCTCTCATAATGGCCGACATCCAGGTCCGTTTCCGCACCATCATCGGTTACATATACTTCCCCGTGCTGATAGGGGCTCATCGTACCGGGATCTACGTTTATGTACGGATCAAACTTCTGCAAGGCTACTTTGAGCCCGCGGCTCTTCAGCAGTCTGCCCAGGGATGCGGCGGTAATACCCTTGCCCAGAGAAGAGACGACGCCACCGGTAATAAAAATGTACTTTGTCACTTATTCGACCTCTCTTTCCCGAATCGTATCCCAACCTATTGAATTTTACCGCTCCCAACAGAGGTGGGTCAACTACAAAGATAGTCCAGCACGATGACCCTGGTTTGGCTGCCGATCTCTGCAGCGCTGGTTTCCAGATACGGTTTCTTAACCAACTGGTCATAATAAGACGTGAACCGTTCCAGGGGAGCCAGGCTGAAGGAAACATGGGGGGTCGAAAAATGCATGGGGATAACTATCTTGGGTCGCAGTTCAGTCACCACCTCCTGGGCTTCACTGGCATCGATGGTAAACGTTCCTCCTACCGGTACCAGCAGAATGTCCACATTCCCTATCTGCTCTAATTGGGCACTATCCAGCGAATGCCCCAAGTCGCCGAGGTGGACCAGGTCCAAACCCTCGGCGCTGATTTTAAAAATGATATTGGGGCCTCTTTTCCGGCCGCCCTTGGGATCGTGGAAGGAGGGGAACCCTTCCAGTTGGATTCCTTCGATTTCAGCGATTCCGATATCACGTATCACTTGTGGGCGTCCCTGAATAGTCTCGACTGCATTATGGTCCCAATGATCATGACTCACCGTAACGATATCAGCCTTAAGCGGTTTCCGCGGATAACCCAGTTTATCATCGAATGGGTCGGTGACTATCCTATTTCCCTCGGTTTCGATAATGAATGAGGCGTGTCCCCGCCACCAGATCTTCATGGCTATACCTCTCTGTATATCTTGCTGGAGTCGAAGTACCAATAGCCGTCACCTTGGTAAATCAAGCGCTTGTCCAGGTTTATCCTCGTGTAGATTGAGGTAAGGGTAGCGGCATCTGTGGGCCGGTTCATCCGGTTGGCAATATCCCGGGTCAGTTCTGCATAGAATACCGGCTCCTTGCGTTCCGACAGTATTTCCAGGGCCCAATCGGATTCACTTTTCTTCCTGCCTTGCATGAGATCCCTCCTACATTTGATCCGGTGCTGAAACACCGATTATATTTAATCCGTTTTTGATGGTAATCCTGATCGTTTCCAAAAGCAGCAGACGGGCGTCCTGCAGGGTGCTGTTTTCGTTCAATACCCGGTGGTGATTGTAAAAACTATGGAACAATCCAGCCAGGTCCAGCACATAGCGCGCGATCCGCTGTGGTGTCATGGTACGAGCAGCAGCGGCAATCTCCTGGGGAAAATCAGCTATCTTTCTCAGGATTTGCAGTTCCTCCGGTCCCAATAAGGTAAAATCCACCTCCGCCGGGGATTTTAAATCAACACCGGCTGTTCGGGCTTGCCGGAAGATACTCTGGATGCGGGCATGGGCATATTGGACATAATAGACCGGGTTTTCCTGGTTCTTCTGTTTGGCCAGATCCAGGTCAAATTCCATCTGGCTGTCCGCACTGCGCATCACAAAGAAAAACCGGGCGGCATCCTTACCGACTTCTTCAATCAGTTCATCCAGGGATACCGTGGTTCCGGTTCGTTTGGACATACGGACCACGATTCCACCCCTATATAAGCGTACCAGCTGCATCAATAATATCTCCAGCCGGTCCGGATCATACTCCAGCGCCTGAAGCGCCCCTTTCATACGGCTTACATGACCGTGATGGTCTGCCCCCCAAACATCAATGACCCGATCAAATCCTCGCTCGAATTTATTTTTATGGTAGGCGATATCGGCAGCAAAATAAGTAGGTAATCCGTTAGCCCGGACCACCACCTCGTCTTTTTCGTCGCCGAACAGAGTAGACTTGAACCAGAGAGCGCCCTCTTCTTCGTATATATAGCCCTTCTGGCGCAGTTCATCGATGGTCTGCATAACCTGCCCTGATTCATGCAAGGTCCTTTCACCGAACCAAACGTCATAGTTTATACCGAAATTGGCCAGCGTGGTTTTTATGTAGGTTATTTTTTCTTTAAGGGCATAATCCACCACTAAAGCCTGCCGGGCCGGAGAGTCCATCGACAGCAAAGTATCATTGTACTCACGGATGATGTTCTTGACCGTGTCGACCACATCCTGCCCCGCGTATCCTTCGTCCGGAAACTCAATTTTGGCCCCCATCAACTGAAGATACCGGGCTTCGAGGGACTGGCCGAATATTTCTATCTGGTTGCCGGCATCGTTGATATAAAACTCCCTTTCCACTTCGTATCCGGCAAATGCCAGCGCATTGGCCAGGCTATCACCGATAGCCCCTCCCCGAGCATTACCCATATGCAGATTGCCGGTGGGGTTGGCGCTGACAAACTCCACCTGTACCTTCTGGTTCTGGCGCGGGCCGCTTCCATACCTTTCGCCCATACTCAACACTAATGACGGCAGCTTGTATAGCCAGGACTGGTCCAGAAAGAAATTGATAAACCCAGCTCCCGCTATCTCTACCTTGGCAAGTTCGGGCACCAGGCCAAAGTCCATCTGGGTCCTGATTATTTCCGCAATCTGGCGGGGAGCCATCCGGGCTTGCCGGGCCAAGAGGAGGGCGGCATTAGTGGAAAAATCGCCATGTCCCTCATCACGCGGCACTTCTA
>CAZOMS010000212.1:0-3859 GCA_964580805.1 uncultured Syntrophomonas sp.
CCGATAGTGATGCTTGCCATTAATGGCAATTATTTGGTACAATAATCACGATGTCCTTGTCATGACAAACTGCCGAATTCCCTAACTTGACGCTGGCACCCTAAATGTCTGGCAGGACATGAAACCTTGAACTATTTATTCAAGAACTTGTTTCTCCTTTCTATTTCACGTTTCAGTTCTGCAGCCAGATTATGCCTTGGCAGCTGGATCGGGGATAGAGCACTCACATCAACATTCACAGCAAGAATTTCATATCAATTGATTGGCGTTTGAATTTGGCTCATCACTTAAAACAATCCGTTATGTGTTGAATCAGGCTAACTCCTTCGACTGGTGGATCCCCAGGGAGGTGACAACCCGAGCAGGAGTTTGTCTTTTCATGAATAGATCTAGAGAGTCTTATGTATAATAGACGCGAAAGGGAGGAAGGGATTAAATGGCAAACAACAAGGAAAATCTGGCCAAGAGTTTCAACATGATGGAAAACTCCATGGAGAAAATGTGGGATCTGTGGTTGGTTGGTCTGGGAAGCCTCTCTTGGGCTCAAGAGCAAATGGAGAATATGACCAGAAAACAACTGGATCAGAACAAAACAGCCCGCGAAGAGATGATAAAATTGGTGGACGATCTGTCCAGGCAGACTCGTAAGAATCAAGAACAGTTCCAAAAGATGGTGGAGGAAGCGCTCATCAATAGCTATGATCAGATTAACGTTGCCAACCATCAAATTATGCAGGATTTGACTAAAAAGGTTGACGAACTGGCCAAGAAGGTAGACATAAAATAACCTATCCCGGAGTCGCGATTGAAAGGAATGGGTATATGCTGACCCGACAATATTATGAATCATACACAGGAAAGAGGTGTAGGTGTGGCCGCTGATGAGCAAGGCAAGAAGAAATCAGAAGATGATAAACAAAAAGAGATACTGGATTTCGCTGAAGCCTGGAAGAGAATGTACTTTGACACTGAGAACAACTTGGCCAAAGCCGTAGATGAGTATGTAGCGGGGGATAGCTTTACAGCTTTCTTAGAAAAGATGGGGGCCGAATACTTATCCTTATACAAGACTAGCAATCAAAATGTGGAACGGTTTTTTGCCAATAGTCCTGTGCCTTCAAAAAAAGATGTGGCACGCGTAGCAGAACTGGTCATAAACATAGAAGAAAAAGTAGACAATTTGGATATGGGGGTATCAGCCGGCCTGAATAGCTTAGCGGCCAGCATTATGAGGCTGGTGGACTTCCAGGCAGTTTTGAAGGATGAAGTCATATCCCTGCGCCAAGATGTGCAGGCAGTTCAAAAACAACTTCAGGCTATGCAACCCACGACCGGGCCGGTCGGTACAGACAAGCCGGTGAGGAGCCGTTCCAGGAAAGCGACAGCGGCAGAGTCAGCCACAGCAAACGGAAATGAAGATATCAGCAGCAATGCTGAGGATACTTTTGATAAAACGTCCCGGCCCAGGGCCCGCAAGAAAACGTAGATGCTGCTATCCAGGCATCGTTAAGGTTATGGAGAATGACCAGCAGAAAGGCAGGGTTGCCTTGATCTGCTGTAACCAAAAAACGGTGGTATGATTTATCGATGCAGACAGTGGTAATTCCGCCCTATAAACATAATGATAGAGGATGAACTTAGACTAGGAGGATTGATACTTTGGCAAAGCAAAAAGCCATAAAGGGCTCTGCCGGCGAGGTGGGTTTCCAATTGCGCGAGAGTTATGATCGTTTGCTGGATAGTACCAGAAAAACAGCAGAGATCCTGAACTTTGATCCCTGGCCCCAGACAGGTTGCAGCCCCAAAGAAATCATCTGGCGCAAGAACAAGTCAAAACTGTACCACTATTATTCTGACAAAGCACCAACTCATCGGATACCGGTGCTGTTTACCTATGCTTTGATCAATAAGGCGTATATATTAGACTTGACCCCAGGCATGAGCATGGTCGAACATCTGGTTGACCATGGCTTTGATGTTTACCTGCTGGAATGGGGTGATTTCGAATGGGAAGACCGCAACCTTAGTTACGATGATTTTGTTTATGATTATATCGCCCGGGCCGTACAGAAGGTATGCCAGAAAACAAATAGCGATGAACTCAGTATTATCGGTTATTGCATGGGCGGAACCATGACGGCCATGTATGCTTCGTTGTTCCCTAAGCCGAAACTGAGGAATTTCGTACTGATGGCGTCCCCGATCGATTTCGAGGATTCGGGTTTGACGACGAAGTGGCTCAACACTGCCTTTGGTGACGACGTGGATAAGATCGTTGACACGTTTGAATTGATACCCAAGGAATTTGTTGATGTGGGATTGAAAATGCTTCGGCCGGTAAACAATTATATCGGGACCTACAGCAAATTGTGGAAGATAGTGGACGAGGGGAAAGATTATTATTCATGGAAGGTCCTCAATAAATGGGTGGACGACAACATGAACTTCCCCGGAGGGGCTTACCGCCAATGGATAAACCAACTGTACAAACAGAATCGCCTCGTCAAAGGAGAATTTTACCTTAGGGGCAACCGGATCGACTTGGGACGCATCGATTCCAACCTGCTGGCACTGGCAGGGGTAAATGATCATATAGTGCAGCCTCGCCAGGTCAATATCGCCTTGAATGTGTTTTCATCCAAGGATAAGACATATTATGAATACCCCATTGGACACGGTGGTCTGGTTTTCGGCAAGGTTGCGAAAGAGCAGGTATATCCCCAGTTGAGTGAATGGCTGGCAGCTCGGTCCGATTAATCGCATATAGAAAGCAAGAAAAAACTGTTGTAAGGAGGGTACCAAGTACCCTCCTTTTTTAGTTTGACCAGCATGTTTACTGAGCCGATGGGTTGAAAGATACCCTATCACCCAACCAGCAGGGCTTTACCTTACTCGATTCTGCAGGAATAGAAAGGCGTTATTATTGCTCCGCGACCTGCGTGATCGAGTTTGTGATTATGACATAATATTCTATAATAATGGACATAAGCAATTTTATCGAAGGAGTTGGTGGGCAATGTGGCAGGAATTCAAGGAATTCGCTATGAAGGGGAATGTCATGGACTTGGCTGTCGGTGTCATTATCGGGGGCGCCTTCGGCAAAATTGTCTCTTCTCTGGTTGGTGACATCATTATGCCGCTGGTAGGGTTGTTGATGGGGGGTAAAGATTTCAGCGGATTGCAGGTCCAGATCGGAGAGACTGCTATCATGTATGGTATCTTTGTGCAGAATGTAATCGATTTCCTCATCATAGCCTGGGTCATATTCATGATGGTTAAGGCCATGAATCGCCTACGTAAGAAACAGGAAGCAGTTGAAGAAGCTGCCGGACCCAGCAGCGAAGAGGTTCTGCTGACCGAGATTCGCGATTTATTGAGAGACAAGCGTTAATCTTTGGCGACAGGAAAATTGCACATAAAATGAACGCAAACCAGGGTCCGTAACCCTGGTTTACTGTCCTGATAGGATTATTCGGTCAATTGTTCCTCACTATCAAGGGACTGGGGCTGTTTGCCAGCACGGGACGGAAGGCGCCCGGATTTATTGAGGGCCTGGCGAAGCAGGAATTCTATGTGGGAATTGACACTGCGCAATTCATCCTGGGCCCATCTTTCTATGGCTGTATAAATCTGCGGATCGAGCCGGAGCGGAAAATTCTTTTTATTGCCCGCCATTTATCTGCTCCTTAGTAAAGACTTCCGGTATTCAATATAGGTTGAGCTCCGCGTTCGGAAATAATAGCTACCAGCAGGTTGTTGATCATAGCCACCTTACGTTCCTGGTCCAGTTCCAAAATGCCTTCTTTCTCCAGCCGCAGCAAAGCCATCTGCACCATGCCCACCGCACCATCAACGATTA
>CAZOMS010000213.1:0-3851 GCA_964580805.1 uncultured Syntrophomonas sp.
GAGTTACGGGCCGCAAAGGATTGACCATCAAGTCCATTTGTCATCACTCATTTCCGTGGAATTTACCTGCAAACATGCGGTAGTTAGGTAACCATTATAATCGAAAGAAGCAGGAAAACAAAACCATGGGCTCAGTTTATTTAGTGGGTTGATTGAAGTATAATCGTTATAGGAAAAAAATCACAAATCAATGGGAAGGATTGAATCGGGAGAAAAGGAGGATAAAAAGGTGAAAAGAAAGACTCTGACTCTGTTGATCCTGGGTTTGTTCTTGATTGTCCTCGGTGGCTGCCAGACCGCCAACCAACCAACCCCCCAGCCAAATCAACCGGCTGCGGCCGTAAATTTCAAGGTGGCTGTATTGAGGGGCCCCACCGCTTTGGGAATGGTCCCGATGCTGGATGCTAAGCCCAGCCTGGGAGAAAACGTCACAGCTGAATATGTCATCGAACAGTCCCCGGATACGCTCAACGCCAAACTGCTGACCGGAGAGGTCGCGATAGCCGCAATTCCTACCAATATGGCTGCCAAGCTGTATAACAAAGGAGTCAATTACCAGCTGGCAGCGATGAATACCTGGGGCGTTTTGTATGTGGTTATCGATGGCGACGTGGTGAAGAGCTGGTCTGATCTTAAAGGCAAACAGATCGATAACACCGGCCAGGGAGCCGCCACCGACGTGGTCTTCAGATATTTGCTCAATAAAAATGGCATCGACCCGGATAAGGATGTCACCATCAAGTACGTGCCTACCCCGGCGGAGCAAGCCCAGTTGGCTATCGCCGGCAAAAGCCAGATCACGGTCCTGCCCGAGCCATGGGTGTCGACGGTTTTGAATAAGAATCAAGACCTCAAGATAGCCCTGGACATGCAGCAGGAGTGGGTCCGGATCAACGGTGCGGATGTGCCCTTTGCCCAGACCTGCCTGGTGGTTAATGCCGACTTTGCCAGCCAAAACCCGGCGGTAATGACCAAATTCCTGGAAGAATATGCGGCTTCCATAGACTGGGTCAATAAGAATCCGGCCGCCGCCGGCGAACTGATCAAGAAACAGGACATCGGCATCCCGGCCGATGTAGCCGCCGCCGCCATTCCACGCTGCAATCTGCGCTATATGAGCGCTGCCGATGCCAAACCGGCGGTCGAAAAATATTTGCAGGTGCTCCTGGACTTCTCCCCTGATTCCGTAGGAGGGAAACTTCCGGATGCGAAATTCTACTATCAGAAATAGCCTGCTCAGCGCAGCTTCCATATTGGCTCTTCTGCTGGTATGGAAGCTGCTGGCGGTTTATTGGGACCAGGAATTGATCATGCCCGCACCGGAAACCACCCTGGTGACAATGTGGCAGGTGATCCAGGCCGACAACTTCTGGCAATCGGTGGGTTATACCCTGGGCCGGGGATTGCTGGGGTTTGTGATCTCCTGCGCGGTTGGGGTTGTGGCCGGCTTTGCGGCTGGATTCAGCCCGCCGGTTATGTGGCTGCTTCAGCCCTGGGTAACAGTTATCCGGACTATTCCGGTCATGTCGGTTATTATCCTGGCCATCATCTGGTTCCGAACCGATATCGTTCCCATTTTCGTCACATTCCTGATGATTTTCCCCATCATATACAGCAATGTTTTGTCCGGTATAAAGAATATAGACAAGCAGCTGTTGGAAATGGCCCAGATGTACCGGGTCAAGCCCCGGCGCATTATGACCGAGCTGTATTTCCCGGCCATACTGCCTTATTTGATGGCCGGGGCCTCCAATGCCATGGGTATCACCTGGAAGGTGATAATTGCGGCCGAAATCCTCAGTCAGCCCCGGTTCGCCATTGGCACCAGTCTGATGATAGCCAAGATCGACCTGGAGACGGCCCGGGTGTTTGCCTGGACCGCAGTAGCCATCGCTATCAGTTTTATTTTGGAGTATGGCCTCAATGCCCTGGAAACTAGACTGAAAAAATGGGGTTAAGCAGATGACCTTCAGCTTGCGGGGTATCGATATAACATTCGGAGATCTGCCCGTCTTAAGACAACTGACCATGGAGATGGACGAACACCAACTGATTTGCATTCTGGGGCCATCCGGATCCGGCAAGACCACCCTGCTCAATCTGATATCGGGATCGTTACAACCGGATCGAGGTCAGATCGAGGGTTTCACAGGCAAAAGTATCAGTTTTCTATTTCAGGAAACCAGGTTGCTGCGGTGGAAGACGGTAGAAGACAACATAGATTTTGTGCTCAAAGACCACCTCAGCAAGACGGAGCGGATGGAAATCATCAACCGTTATATTGAAATGGTGGGGTTGAAGGAATTCAGGCGATATTATCCCGACCAGTTGAGCGGGGGGATGAAACAACGGGTAGCCATCGCCCGGGCATTCGCCTTTCCATCCGATATATTGCTGATGGATGAACCCTTCAAGGGATTGGATCTGCAGTTGAAGAATTCCCTTATGCAGGCATTTATCAACGTTTGGTTAACCGATAAACGCAGTGTGTTTTTTGTCACCCATGATCTGGATGAGGCCTTGCTGCTGGGAGAAGAGATATTTGTTTTAACCCCCAGCCCCGGCAAGGTCAAAGGCGTGATCACCAATGCCATTCCCCACAAAGAGAGAAATCTCAACTCCGCCGCGCTTCGGTCAATTAAGGACAGACTCTACGAGCTGGTTACCACCTGATTATTTTCAGGTCATAGATGTTCCCGGTTGCCTGCTTCAGGCTCTACCGGGGCATCATCCACCGGCCGGATGGCCAGGAACATGCTCGCCAACACCATCCCGGAGCCGATAATTTCCTTTAGCGCGAGTGTTTCTCTCAGGACCAGGTAGGCCAGGATAAGACAGAATACCGGTTCGGCGGTGCTGATCAGAGTAGCGCGGGTAGCCCCGATCTGCTGGAGCCCTTTCAAAAAGAACAGTACTGCCATCAAGGTATTGAAGCAGGCCATTAAGACCGTTACCAGCAGTTGGGGCCAGGTCAGGTGAAATATGGCGCCGGCTTCCTGAGGGTATGCAGGGGCAATAATGAGTATGGCGACCAGAGCGATGGTAGCGGTTATGGACAACGGTTTGCCGCTGGCCACCGTCTTTTGCCCGGCCAAACTGTAAAACGCGTAGCATAAGCAAGCCAGCAGGGCATAGATGATGCCGTCCCCGGATGCCGGGGAGGAACCATTTTGCAGTCCGGACAGGAAAAAGACGCCGGTCAAAGCAAGGGCCAAGCCGGCCAACACCCGCGGAGCCAATGATTCCTTATATATCACCGTGCTCATTAATGCCACCAGGGCTGGATGGGCGAAGAAAATTACCGTAGCCAATCCGGCTGACAGGTACTCCAAGGCAAAAAAATAGAACAGGCCGCCGGCCGTCAATAAGACCCCCTGGGCAATAACAAGGGGCGTGATGGTAAGCAGTGGCTCCCTCTTGATGCCTGTCAACACAATCACCAAAAGCAGAAAAGAAAACAGATAACGGAGGAAAAGGGTGCTCTCCGGGCTTAGCCCTTCCGCATAGGCCAGTTTGACCAACACCGGCAGGGTTGCATACATCAGGGCCGAGAATAAAATGAAGAGCGAGCCTTTAAGTTCTTTTGAGGCAGGGCGCATATATTATTCACCTTTATGGACAATCGTTCATCATAGTATATAGCTAAAACCAGCTTTTGGGTAAGGGCCTGCGGGCCAAAACGTGACAGAGGCATTGCCTCCAATGTAAATTCATGCTATATTGTATAATCTGCAGCCTGCTTGCAAAAAGACACGATTGAAGCAGTATATTGCAGCAATCACCGGGACAAGGCGGTCAGCTGGAACTAAAATCAACTGTTTTTTCCGGTGGGGTTCACATATAATCTTATT
>CAZOMS010000214.1:0-3815 GCA_964580805.1 uncultured Syntrophomonas sp.
CGAGCCAGGAACAGCCTTATGTTTTTCTCCCGATCAATTATTTTTATTTGCCGGTCTCTTTCAGCCATGGCCAATTTTCCTTTCTAATGTATACTACCGCCATTATACCTTAAAAATCATGATTTGCCCCAAACCGGATACCTGGCAGGAAAGAGCAGGAAGAGCCTGTCTGCAGTTTGCGGGACCATTAACCCTATTATGTCCCATAACCGCCTGCAGCCTGCATCCGGTTCCCTTGCCGTCCTATTAAAGCTATGCGGCGCCTTGACCCTATCAAAGTCCATTGGTGAGATTTCTTTCATTACCCCTAACGATTTGCCGATCCGAGCCAAGATCCCGGTGAAAAAAGCTGTCATCCGGTCAGGAGACAGCTCGCTTCCTTTATAATGGCTCTGGCCCCATCTGTCGCAGCTTTTCTTTAAGTACGGCCAACACCGGCGGCGGTACCATTGCGCTCACATCACCACCTAGGAGGGCAGCCTCCTTGACCCCGCTTGAGCTCAAATAGGTATAATTACTGTTGGCCAGGATAAAAATCGTCTCGCTGTCTGGATACAGGTGTTTGTTGTACAAGGCAATCTGTGATTCGTACTCATAGTCGGTAAAGGATCGTAAACCTCTGACTATAATATGAGCGTCTTTCTTACGGAGAAAATCGGTGGTTAGGCCCCGAAAGGATTCAATCTGCAGATTGGGGATATGGCGAGTGGCCAGGCCGATCATTTCGACCCTCTCTTCCAGCGTGAACAACGCCCGCTTGCCCACATGGTGAACCACGGCTACAATTATCTTTTCAAACATCCCGCTGGATCGTTCAAGAATATCAACATGGCCATATGTAATCGGGTCAAAACTGCCTGGATAGACTGCAATCTTCAAAATGTGGAGCCCCCTTATTTCAGCAGGATATCTTGATAGACGGTATTATGACTGCTTGACTGTGTGTATCACAACTTTTCTTAGTATTTTAGCATGGAAAGCCATTAATGCAAGCAACTCAATCAGGAGTAGTCATACTTTTTCGCAAAAAAAGGACCCTCCATATAGGGGGGTCCTCTTCTCATATAACCTGATTGCAAAGGAGTTTGCTTAATTCATCGTCTGCCACAGTACTTCTGCCAAATCGTAAACCTTGGTCTGATCTTCGATGTCAGACTGCGCTTCCTTGACACCGTCCGATATCATGGTCAGGCAGAAGGGACAGTTGGTCACGATCATCTGGGGATTGGGTTCCAGCAGTTGGTCGGTCCTGGTATCGTTAATGCGTTTATAGCCTTCAACCGCATGCTCTTCCAACCACATGCGACCTCCGCCGGCTCCGCAGCAGAACCCAAAATTGCGGCCTTTCTCGATTTCAACGACATTGCCGCCGGCTTTCTTCAGCACTGAGCGGGGTTCATTATAGATGTTGTTGTGTCTGCCCAGGAAGCAGGAATCGTGATAAGTCATATTTACTGAAAGGGATTTGGCCGGTTTGAGTTTGCCCTCTTCAATGAGCTTGGCCAGTATTTCGGAGTAATGATAAACCTCGAAATTGCCACCCATCTGTGGGTATTCATTTTTCAAAGTGTTGTAACCGTGGGGGCACACCACGATGATCTTCTTGACTCCATAATTCTTGAAAGATTCCAGGTTAGAATTGGCCAAGGTCTGGTATAGATATTCATTGCCCAGCCTGCGGGCGGAGTCGCCGCAGCAGTACTCTTCCGTACCCAGGTAACCGAACTTCACTCCCGCTTGATCGAGCAGTCTTACCAAAGCCTCACCGACTCTCTTATAGCGGTCATCGAAGGAAACAGCACATCCAGCGTAGAGCAGATATTCGAACTCCCCGCCGTCTTCAGGCAACAGGTTGACGATTTCCCGAACGCCTCTCTCCTGCAGCCACCCAGCCCGGCCAGCCCAACCTACACCCCATGGGTTGTAGTTGCGTTCCATATTGGTAAAGGCAGCCTGAGCTTCACCCGGCATGTCTCCCTGCCACATAACGAGGTTACGACGCAGTTCTGTAATCTTCGGAATATGCTCGATATACATTGGGCAGTGTTCCATACAAGCCCGGCAGTTGGTGCAGTCCCAAATGACATCAGTGGTCACCACATCATAGATAAGGCTCTGCTCCATGGGATTTACAGCCTCGGCAGCATCAGTCATCGCCATCTCTTCGCTGCCAATGTCAGCGTTCCGGTTGGCGATGATAAAAGGCGCCTTGGCATCCAAATGCTCTTTCATGTGCTGAATTAAAGTGATTTTGGGGTTCAGTGGCTTGCCCGTGTTATAGGCGGGGCAATTCTCTTGGCAACGTCCGCAGCGAATACAGGCATCAAGGTCGAGCAGGTCTTTCCATCCAAAGTCCTCAATGTTCTCTGCACCGAAGGTCTCAGCTTCCTCGATGTTGTAAACCATGCGATTGGCCGATGGTTCCAAATCGCGGAACCAGTAATTGAACATACCGGCGATTATATGCCACAGCTTGGTAAATGGAATCAAAGCGAGGAACAGGAAGGCGATACCCATATGGAACCACCACAGCAAGCGATGCCACATCAACAGGCTGTCGAGTGTCATCCCGCCCATTATGGACGCAAACATCCAACCAAACGGGGAAGCGATTTGTTCGTAGGGAACTGTTACCGAGACAGAACTTAGTTTGATCTGGGCCGCTATTCTGGCACCTTCAATAACAAAGCCGGTGAAAAGGATTCCAAATATCAGAAGGATGACCCAACCGTCGGAGGACTTGGTGTCGTTAAGACGATCTGGTTTCTGAATGTAGCGAATATAAGCCAAAACCATAATACCGACCATTGCCAGGAAACCAGTTACGTCAACGATCCAAGACATGCCAATATAGAGTCCGGCTTCCAAATGGGGCCAGCCGATCCAGTGGTGGGCTGCATCAAGACCGGCTGCCATCGCTAGAAACACAAATCCCCAAAAAAGGAAGAAGTGCATCCAGCCTGCCAGCGGTTTCCTGATCACTCTAGTCTGGGCAAAGGTATTGACCAGAAAAGACACGATACGATCCCACAAGCGGTCATCTCTGTGCAAGTCCCCCTTGGCCAAAGTCCAAACCTGAATCCTTTTACCCATACCATACACCAGTATGCCTATGGGTATCCACATGATTAAATAGATTAGCCATTCGTAGGGAACGTTTGCCCCAACCTCCCGCATCGGGATGTCAAAAAAACCTTTTAGAGGTTCATAACCGAACATCATTTACAAATTCCTCCTTATAGCAAGGGGCATACCGGATATGCGCCCGGCGCATATCCAGTGATGCCATTTATAACTGGGGATTGACTATTTCTTCAACTCGGTCATCAGGTTGGGTATTACCTTAAACAGGTCAGCAACTACACCGAAATCGGAAACTCCGAAGATCGGAGCCTCGGTATCAGTGTTGATGGCAGCAATGAACTTGGAGGAAGACATACCAGCCAGATGCTGGATAGCGCCGGAAATACCGCAGGCGATGTAGAGATTGGGGAGAACTACCTTGCCGGTCTGGCCAACCTGGAGTTCATGGCCCAGCCAGCCAGAGTCGATCGACGCCCTGGATCCGCCTACGGCTGCACCCAACATATCTGCCAGGTTTTCAACCAATTTGATCCCATCCGGTCCCTTACAGCCACGTCCGCCGGATACAACTACGGCTGCTTCTGCCAGATCAGGCCGAGCGGAAACGGTGGGCCGGAATTCTTTCATAACTTGATATACATCAGCTGCGGTAGCTGCGATGGCCGCTTTAACAACAGCGCCAGCGCCAGCAGTGGAACCAACTTCCCATACGCCGGGGCGGATGGTCGCCA
>CAZOMS010000215.1:0-3793 GCA_964580805.1 uncultured Syntrophomonas sp.
TCAAAGCGAGATATTCGTTACATGCTTCCGTGGTTATTGTGAAACCTGGAGGTACCGGCAATCCGATATTGGTCATCTCGGCCAGATTGGCGCCCTTTCCGCCCAAGATGGGCTTCATGTCCGATTTCCCTTCTTCAAACAGGTAAACCCACTTCTTATTAGACATTGCTCAACCTCCTATAGTAGATTTCAAGTATTTTGCTGGCTGTCTCTTCCACGGCCCGGTTGGTTACATCGATTACTGGACATCCCAGTCTCTTCATTATGGTGTCAGCATATTCCAACTCCTCGATGATCCGTTCATAATTGGCGTAGCTGGCCTGCCCGGTCAATCCCAGGGTTTTCAGCCTTTCGATCCGGATGCTGTTTAATAATTCCGGTTTGATTACCAGGCCAATGACCTTGCCCCGCTCCAGCTGGAAAAGTTCTTCGGGCGGAGTAACTTCCGGAACCAGGGGAACATTGGCAACCTTGACCCGTTTATGGGCCAGGTACATGGAGAGAGGCGTCTTGGATGTTCGGGACACGCCGACCAGAACGATATCGGCCAGGGTAACCCCCTTCGGGTCTTTGCCATCATCGTAGCGGACCGCGAATTCCACTGCCTCGACCCGGCGGTAATACATCTCATCGACCCGGCGCAGCAATCCCGGTTCTCTCTTGGGAGCCATCTGGCTGGCCGCCTCGAAAGCCGATATTATAGGCCCAATTATATCGACACACACCACGCCGGCCCGCCGCGCCTCCTGGCGCAGGTACTCGGCCAATTCATCCAAGACCAGGGTATAAGCAATCATAAAATGATTTTCCACCGCCAGGTGTACGACTTCCGCAATGGTTTCCTTGTCACTTATGTTGGGTACCTGCCGTATCTCCATGGTACCGGAATTAAACTGACTGGCGGCTGCTCTCACGACCATTTCCGCCGTTTCACCAATGGAATCCGAAACGATAAAAACTCCGGGTAAATGACCAGCCAAAATTCTATACCCCCTCTTTATTTCAAGGCCAGATCCAGGAATAGCCGGGTTATGTTGGTTTTGGTAATCCTGCCTGCCACCTGCAGGCTGTCCTTGCCTGAACAGCCCTCGGTCCTTCTTACTACCGGCAGGGAATCAACCTCATGCTCAACCAGTTTTTTAACCGCTTCCACCACTGTGTCTTCAATATCGGCGGTAATAACATTGGGCATGCGGGTCATGATCACACTGACCGGCACCTTGTGGAAATCCACCTGCCCCATAGTAGCTTTGAGCAGGTCCTTGCGGGAAGCCAAGCCAGTCAGGCAATTGTCTTCCTCCACCACAAAAATGGAGCCTATGTCCTCCAAGAACAGGGTTACGATAGCATCGTAAATGCTGCATTTTTCCTTAACCACGACAGGTATGGACATTATATCCTTGACCTTATATTGATTCAGTACCTTTTTGATCTTGGTGTTGAAACCGTCAGCTTTGTAAGTGTAACCAACCCGGGGCTTGGCTTCCAGATAACCCGACATGGTCAGTACGGCCAAGTCGGGTCGGAGAGCGGCCCGGGTCACTTCCAGGATTTCCGCTATATTTTCACCGGTAATGGGGCCTTGGTGTTTCACGATAGCCAGGATTTTTTCTTGCCGTTCATTGAGTTCGATTTTTACCACCACCCAATTATGCTATACTTTTTGGGCTAAACCACTTAAATTACATATACTTTATAGACTAAAAAAATCCTGTTTGGCAAGCACTAAATTTTTTCTATACGATTTTCGTGAAATCAGCCAATGAATTGCCCAAATCAGCTATAGTTTTCAATAATCCCAACCGCGCCCTCCTCAAGTCATCATCTTCAACCATAACCATGACCGCCTCGAAGAAATCGTCTACCGCCGGGCGCAGCCCAGCCATCATCTCTAGTCCGTTCTGATATCGGTATTCCCGGAAGGCTGCCTCCACCTCCGGTTTGATCCGTTGGATCAGGTTAAACAGGTTCTTTTCGCTCCCATCTACCAGAAACTCGGGGCGCACCTCGGTTTCATCCCACTTTTTGGATAAGTTGTGGGAACGATTGAACACCACCATAAAATCTTCCCATTCCTTGCTGTTCTTGAACAGTCTGATCGCTTCCGCCCGCCCGGCGATCTGCTGTAAATCATCCAGGCCCTGATACAACACCGCATCAATCAAATCATATGGGTAATCCCGGTCCAGCATTACACCACGCATCCGCTGCAGAATGAAATCCATAAGCTCCTGGGCGGTTTCGTCGGCATTGAGTTTCAGCCGGAAGCCAAACCTGACCATAGCGGCATGGGTTTCAGTTATCAATACGCGCAAGCGGGTCTCTAACCGGAGGTCGATGATCATGTAAACGACCCCCAATGCCTGGCGTCTCAAGGCATAAGGATCCTGAGAACCGGAAGGTTTGATGCCCATGGCGAAAAACGCTGTCAAGTTGAACAGTTTTTCGGCCAGAGCCAGAACGGTTCCCGTGGCTGAATGCGGCAGACGGTCGCCCGCAAATTTGGGCAGGTAATGCTCCAGGATGGCTTCTGCCACCTCGCTGTTTTCTCCGCTTTGCCGGGCGTAGTAGCGGCCCATTATCCCCTGCAGTTCAGGAAATTCGTAGACCATACTGCTGAGCAGATCGGCTTTGCATAAAAGGGCAGCCCGATCCAGATCATTCTGGTTGCTTAAGCCCAGGTTTCCTCCAATTAATACCGCCAGGCTGCGCAGGCACTCCACTTTGTCCAGAATACTGCCCAGCTTTTCATGGAACAGGACATCCTTCAGCCCCGGGACGAAATCAGCCAAGGGGTGGGACGTATCCTCTTTCCAAAAGAAAAGGGCGTCTTCCAGTCGAGCTTTCAAGACCCTTTCGTTGCCGGCCCGGACCAGGTCCAGGCAATAATCAGTTCCGTTCCTGACTCCGATAAAACCCGCCATTAACTTCTGATCCGGGGAGAAGACCGGGAAATATCTTTGGTGAGCTATCATACTGGTAGTCAAAACTTCGGCCGGGACATCCAGATAGGAGGGGGAGAACTGGCCATAAAAGGCGGTGGGATATTCCACCAGATACGATACTTCGTTGAGCAGATCCTCGTTTTCCATGGCAGTGCCGCCCGCCCGGGATGCAGTCTCCCTGACCTGGGCCCTGATCATCCCTTTCCGCTCCGCTTGGTCGACGATAACGTAATTATTGCGCAGGGCGGCAAAGTATTCATCAATACTGGTCACTTTGATCGGGCCGGAAGCCAGAAAACGGTGCCCCATGGTCCAATCAGCGCTCTCGATGTTTTCTATCCGGATCGACAACAGCTGTGGCCCGAAGAAAGCCAGCAGCCAGCGGATGGGCCGGGCAAATCTGGTTTGGAAATAGCCCCAGCGCATCGAGCGGGGAAAGTTCATGGTATTGATGATATCGGTCAGCAGAGCGGGGATCAATTCCTCTGTCCGTCCGCCTGTCTCCTGCTTGACCGCATAAACATACTCGACCCCGGCCACATCTCTAATGTCCAGATCGGACACCTCCATGCCCTGGCCGCGGGCAAAACCAAGGGCCGCCTTGGTGGGAGCGCCGTCCGGGCTGAAGGCGCTGGATTTTTTGGGCCCCCGGTTTTCGATCACCGTATCCTTCTGTCTCTCCTCCAGCCCCTTGACTTGTAAAACCAACCGACGAGGTGTGCCCAGGGTGATGATTTCCAAAAACTCCATGCGGCTTTGCTGGAGTTTGGCAGCCGTAATAGTCTTTAGGTCCTCCAGAGCCCCTGGCATCAATGCCGAAGGTATCTCTTCAACCCCTATTTCCAGAA
>CAZOMS010000216.1:0-3780 GCA_964580805.1 uncultured Syntrophomonas sp.
AGTGATGCCCGCACCATATCCGGCAAGCCCATAAATTTAGGGCATATGTAAGAGCGCTTTTCCACGCTGACCAGACGGGGAATAAAAATGAAGTCCATCTCCTGACTGCATAGTTCCTTAATGTGGCCAAAACATACCTTGATAGGAAAGCAAGCCTCGTCTACCGCGGTCTGCAATCCGCACTCCACCGTCTGCCGATTGGTCCAGGAAGAAGTCACCACAGTGGCTCCCAACCCTTCGAAAAAGGTCTTCCAAAGGGGATAATAATAAAAATAGAACAGGCTCCTGGGTATGCCCACCTTCACTGCCTCAATCCTCGCTTTCCTTATACTGATGAGCGCAATCTCTTAATCCTTGGGATCGAATAGAATCGCCGCTAAATAACCAAACACGATGGCGGCCGTTATCCCTCCGGCGGTTGCCGAAATACCTCCGGTGAAAACCCCCAACCATCCTTTTTCCGCCACCGCTTTTATAGCCCCCTGGGCCAGACTATGGCCAAAACCGCTCAAAGGCACGGTGGCCCCGGCGCCGCCAATATCCACCAGCGGTTGATATAGTCCCACCGCACTCAGGAACGCGCCTATGGTTATAAAGCCCACCAAGATATGCCCTGGAGTTATGCCCGGTTTGGTCAGGTCCATCACCAGTTGTCCGATCAGACACAGACTGCCTCCTACGAGAAAGGCCATCAGAAAAGACACGCCATACCATTCCCTTCTTATCGTTTCACTGGGTCGAATCTTTGCGTTGTGCAGTTGATCTAAATGTTTTCTATGGCCACCGCGTGAGCTACCGCCGGTATGCTTTCTTTTTGAAAGGAGGTGGTAGGACTCATCAAGGCCCCCGTAGATACCAGCAGGACGTTTTTCATCTCCCCGCCAGCCACCTTTCGCAAAAAAGGACCGGTAAGCATACACGCCGAGCAACCGCAGCCGCTGCCCCCGGAATCAACTCCCTGCAGTCCATCATAGAGAAGCACTCCGCAGTCACTAAAGTTGGGGCTGGGTACCAGCCCTACCCTGACAAACAATTCCCGGGCCAGATTCAATCCTACCGCAGCCAAATCTCCAGTCACCACCAGATCATAATAATCATGGGAGCGGCCGGTGTCTTTGAAGTGTGCTTTTATGGTGTCCACTGCTGCCGGAGCCATGGCGGCACCCATATTGGCAGCATCAGTCTGCCCCATGTCGATCACCTTCCCCACCGTGGCACCGGTCAGCCTGGGCCCGCTGCCGCCTTTTTGCAGAATCACCGCCCCGGCAGCGGTTGCGGTCCATTGAGCGCTCGGCGCTCGCTGCACTCCTTGCTCGACCGGTGACCGATACTGCCGCTCAGCACTGTAGTGATGACTGGAAGTGGCGGCCAGTACCCGTTCACAATACCCTCCATCAACCATGGCGGCACCCACCAACAGCGACTCGGCCATGGTGGAACAGGCTCCATACAAACCCAGGAAAGGGACGGCTAGTTCCCGGGCTGCATAATTTGACGAGGTGATCTGGTTGAGCAGATCACCGGCCACCATCAATTCTATATCTGAAGTCTGCAGGCCCTGTTTGCTTATGGCCAGCTTGGCGGCCTCGCGCAGCATTTTACTCTCAGTTTTCTCCCAACTGGCTTCTTCCCAGAGGTAGTCCGGCATAATCTGGTCAAAATCGCTGCTCCACGGCCCTTCGCCTTCTTTAGGCCCAACGATTGAAGCCCATGAGGTTAGGCAGGGGGGATCTGCAAAGATAAATGTCTGCCGGCCTTTCTTATTTATAGCTCCCATTTTCATCCCCCTAACTTACAAAGACATCGTGATTAGCTTGGCCAGACCGATCAGAACCGAGGCTGTGAATCCGAACAGCAAGGTGGGCCCGGCAATGCTGAACATCTTGGCACCAACCCCAAAGATATAGCCTTCCCGTTTGAATTCCATAGCCGGGGCCACGATGGCATTGGCAAAACCGGTTATGGGCACTACTGAACCGGCACCCGCCTTGGCGCCCAGGTTGTCATATATGCCCAGACCGGTTAACAAAGCCCCGAGGAAGATCATGGAAATGGACTCCAGCGAGACGGCATCCTGTCGGCTGTAACCCAGGAAAATAAAGAATTCCATTATTATTTGTCCGACTACACATATCAAACCACCCACCACAAAAGCCCAAATACAGTTTTTGGCCAAAGGGGGTTTGGGTTTAATGCGGTTAACCAGGTGATGATACTCTTCCTGTTCCGCGGTTTTAAGAAGTTCTTCCGGATTTTTGCCCATACCTGATTCCTCCTCAAAATATTATGGGTTTGATGCTCCGGCTTTATACCTCCCCCACTGGCATCAGGACAACAAAAAACCGGCAGGAGCATCTCCTGCCGGCGTTTGGTTAAGACCCTATTCGGTGTAGGCGATCTTGATGTTGGCTTTATAATCTACTATTCTGTCTCCTTTGACACTGGCGGTCCAATTGTACACCTCTACTCCGGTGATATTGCCATAAGTCCGGGATGCCTCAGCAACCGCTGAGGTAACCGCGTCCTGCCAGTCTCTGTGGGACTCCCCTACGAATTCGGCAACCTTGATCTGCAAATAAAGTCCTCCTTTCAATACCATTTGCCAATATTATGGCTGGTTGGAGGTCTCTTTATTCGAGCACCCTTTTCAGCTTGGAGAGAGCCGCTTTCTCAATCCGGGAAACCTGGACCTGTGACACACCCAAATCAAGGGCGATGGATGATTGGGTCTCGTCCTTAAAAAAACGTCTTATAATAATTTCTTTTTCCCGGTTTTCCAGTTTCTCCAGGGCCTCCCGCAGGGCTAGTCTTTCCAGCATCATAATACTCCCCTGCTCGCTGGCCAGCCGGTCGATCAAGGATAACTGCTCCTTCTCTTCCCCCAGGTGGGTATCATAGATATAAGCGGGGGACTGGCAAGCCTCCATGGCAATCACTATTTCTTCCTTGTCCATCTGCAGCAGTTCGGCCAATTCATTGATTGCCGGCTCCCGGCCCAAATCGGCCCTTAGCTTCTCCTGGGCCCACCGGATCTTGCCATAACTCTCTTTCAGGCTTCTTTGCACCTTGACGATGCCGTCGTCACGCAGAAATTTCTTGATCTCCCCTATGATCATGGGTACGGCATAGGTGGAAAACCGCACCTGAAAGGTGAAATCGAACTTGTCTATCGCTTTTAACAGCCCGATAGAACCCACCTGAAACAGGTCCTCGTAATCGTAATTGGTGTTCTTGAACCTTTCCAGGACCATATAAACCAAACCCAGATTGGCCTCATAAACCTTGGAACGGGCATTTGGGTCACCGCTCTGGGCCTGGCGCAGGAGTTCGTCGTTTTCTTGATATTTGTCGGGGAGCACTGGCTTGTCCCCCTTCAGGCCAGAGCGGCCTGGGATTTGGCCCGGAAGCTCCGCTTCAGCTTGACGCTGGTGCCCCGGCCTGGTTCACTGCAAACATCCAGTTCATCCATGAACGACTGCATCAGTGAAAACCCCAGCCCCATACGGGCGGGATCGCTGGAAAAGCTGGGCTCCATAGCCTGGACGATGTTAGCGATACCCTTGCCGTAATCCTCGACCATAATCTCCATAGCCTGGTTGTCCAGTATGGTGGCCATGACCACCACCTTTTCAAGGGGGCGATTATCGTAGCCGTGAATTATGCTGTTGGATACCGCCTCGGAAACCACCAGTTTAATTTCCTCGATCTCCTCCAGGGTACAGTTCAGCTGGGCCGCAAATGCACCTACGCAGGAACGTGCGAAAGACACATTTTCCGGCA
>CAZOMS010000217.1:0-3756 GCA_964580805.1 uncultured Syntrophomonas sp.
GGGGTGGAACGCCGCGGGGCCCCAGTACGAGCCGCGGTACGTATGTCCCCGACTACTATCCACGCCCATAGTCAATGTGAGCTGCCCGATTTCGTAGTGGTGATGAGCGAGAAGCTCACCGCCGCCGCGGTCCATGAAGGCATCAATGGGGCCGGCACAGTTATCATCAACGCTCCTTTCGCCAGGCCAGTGGCCAATCACCCCACCTGGTACGTGGACGCCGACACCATCGCCCGGGAAGCAGATTTATTTTCTGCCGACGGACCTTTGATCAATATTCCCTTGTTCGGGGCAGTGTGCCGGGTCTTGGATATTCCGCAACATATTATGGAACAAACCATCCGCAGCAAATGGCCCGGCGCCAGCGGCGAGCGTAATCTGGGACCCGCTGCCCAGGCTTACAATACCGTAACCGAGATCAGTGCCAAGATTGCCTAACAGGCTTGTGAGCAGGGGATGAAACTGCCAGTCAGTTTCCCGACACCGCTGCGACGAGGCGGATGACATCCTTTCCGCCTCTTTTTTTATTGCTTAGCGAAAGGAATGGAATGAATGAGATTAGTGACCAAGATCTACCGACCCATTTCCTGGCCGACCCTGGGAGCCGGCGGTGACACCGGTTCCTGGCGAACCCACCGTCCGGTGGTCGATGCGGAGAAATGCAATAAATGCCAGATATGCTGGGTGTATTGCCCGGAAGCGGTCGTTGACCGCCTGGATCCGGTTATCGATTACCGCTACTGCAAGGGATGCGGGGTATGCGCCCTGGAATGTCCCACCGGCGCTATCAGCATGGAACAGGAGGATTAGCCCTATGAAAACAGCACCCCAAAAAGCGCAAGTCAGAATGGAAACCGGCGCCTACACCGCCGCATTGGCTGTGAAATGCGCCCGGGTGGATGTGGTGCCCGGCTATCCCATCACTCCCCAGACCAGTATTATGGAAGCCATAGCCGGCATGGTCGACAGCGGTGAACTCCATGCCCGTTTCATTCCGGTGGAAGGCGAGCATAGCGTTTTAGCTGCTGCGGTGGCCGCATCGGCTGCCGGGGCCAGGGTTTTTACAGCTACCTCAGCCAACGGCTTGCTTTATATGCACGAGGTATTACATATGGCTTCCGGGGGGCGTTTGCCGGTGGTGATGTGCAACGTCAACCGCGGCATTTTTGCTCCCTGGACCTTATGGGCCGATCATCAGGACTCCTTTGCCCAGCGTGATACCGGCTGGCTCCAGTTTCACTGCTCCTCCAACCAGGAGGTTTTCAACACCATCTTGCAGGCCTTCCGGGTGGCGGAACAAATCAATATTCCGGTGCTGGTCAATTTCGACGGCTTTGCCATCTCCCATTGCCTGATGCCCCTAACCATGCCGCACCAGGAGGACATCGACCGTTTCCTGCCTCCCCATCAACCGGAATGGAAGCTGGATCCGGCTCATCCCTCATCCTTCTGTAACGTGACCATGGCCGCTGAATATGCCACTTTCCGGCAGATGCTGTCCGATGATATGCAGGCGGCCATACCGCTGGTCAAACAGGCGGCTCAGGAATACCAGCAGCTCACCGGCTTGTGGGATGGCGACACCATCGACACCTATCGGCTGGAAGACGCCGAGGTGGTGGTCTTCGCGGTCAACAGTATGGCAGCCGAGTTAAGGCTTTCCGTGGATATCCTGCGCGAACAGGGCATCAAGGCGGGCCTGTTGCGGCCGCGTCTCTATCTGCCCTTCCCGGCTGAGGATATTATCGATGCCCTGCCGCCCAATGCGCAGGTCATGGTGCTGGACCGCAATTACAACTACGGCCACCCCGGGGGGATCCTGGCGGCCGAGCTGAAAAGCGCCCTATTCGGCCGGCGTAATGATGTTACGGTCAAGAACCGGGTAATAGGCATCGGCGGCATCGATCTGACCCGCCGCTTCATGGCCGCCGAGATACGCGCCATGTTGGATGAATAGACAAGCATAGACCATGAAAGGAATGGATGAAATATGGCGACCAGTATCAAAAAATTGCCCGACAATGAGCAAGTTCTAAGCGGCAACGGCGCCTGCGGCGGTTGCCCGGCTACCATGGCCCTGCGCATCGTGGGCAAGGCTCTGGGCCCCAACGCTATCATGCTGCTGACCCCCTCCTGCTCGGTGGCCAGCATGGGTATGACCCCCAAGCTGGGTTACAACTGGCCCTGCATAAACATCACCTTTGCCTCCGCCGGCTCCTCAGCAGCCGGTATCAGCAACGCGGTGGAAATAATGAAGGAAAAGGGGCGCCTGGAAGGCGACGTGCCCACCGTTTTCAGCTGGGTGGGGGATGGCGGCACCTATGACATAGGGTTCCAGGCCCTTTCCGCAGCTGCCGAACGCAATGACAATATGATTCACTTTTGCTATAACAACGAGGCCTACAGCAACACCGGTGTACAACGCAGCGGCGCTACCCCCCGCGGCACGTTTACCACTACCACCCCCAGCGGCAAACTCCAGGCCAAGAAAAACATGGCCCTGTTGATGCTGGAACACCATATCCCCTATGTGGCTACCGCCACCGTGGCTTACCCCGGCGACCTGTATGACAAGGTGGTCAAGGCCAAAAACATCCGGGGGACGAAATACATCGAGATCCTGGCCCCCTGTTATCTGGGTTGGCAGTTCGATATGGCGGAAACCGTGCAGCATAGCCGGATGGCAGTGCGCAGCGGCGCCTGGCTGTTATGGGAAGCAGAGAACGGCCAGATCAGCTTCAACAGTCCCACGTCGCAGATCATCAATGGCAAGCGGAAAGCGGCCCCGGTAGACGAATACCTGTTGAAGCAGGGTCGTTTCAGCCGCCTGCTGAAGGGACCTGACTCCCAGCAGCGGATAGCTGAAATCCAGGGTGACGTCGACCGCGAGATCGCCTTCATGCGCGAACGGGCCAAGATCACCTATTAACCATGATGACGAATAGGATCGGGACCAGGATATCCGGCCTTGGCGGCTATAAAGGCGGCCAGCCCCGCGCCTGCAGAGCCGCGAGTTGACAAATCGGGTTGAGGCCGGCAAAATTAAAATAACGTTTACATTTGTTTACAGCCAGGGATAGGCACCGGAGCCTGATCACCGCTATTATACCGACAATAGCCAGTTTAAGAGGGGTTTGGTACCGGAATAACAGTACCAGACCCCGGATATCGCACAGGAGGACTCGATTTGACCTTTCAGCCCATCAAAACCAAAAAAATATATGAAGAGATCATGGAGCAGATACGCCAGATGATTGCCCAGGGCGCCCTGCAGCCTGGCGACAGACTGCCGTCCGAACGGGAGCTGGCCGACACCCTGGGGGTCAGCCGCACATCAGTCCGGGAAGCGCTCACCGCTCTGGGGGCACTGGGCATTATCGACGTAAGGTCCGGGGAGGGTACTTTTATCCGCCGCAGCAATGACTCCGAAACCTTCGAACCGTTGGGGGTCTTGCTGGCCATCGAACGCAACCCGGAGGTCCAGCTGATGGAGGTGCGGAGGATACTGGAGACTGAGGCGGCGGCCCTGGCCGCCAAAAGAGCTACTCCGGAGGATCTGGAGAAAATCGAGGCGGCTCTGGAGGTCATGAAGAATGCGGATACTATCCGGGACGCTGTGGATGCCGACCTGCGCTTTCATTTCACGATTGCCGAAGCCACCAATAATACCGTTTTGCTGCGGATCATGAACACGGTGGCCGATTTGATGCACACCACCTCCCGCCAAAACCGGGAAAACCTATATGCCCAATCCAA
>CAZOMS010000218.1:0-3720 GCA_964580805.1 uncultured Syntrophomonas sp.
ATAAAACCCAGCGGGGAACGCAAGACATTTCAACGCAGCGAATTGAACCTGGGCTATCGCCAGAGTATATTTCAGCACAACGACCATATAGTGGTCGCCGCCCGGCTGGGTCTCAGAACCGGGGAGGAGCAGGAGATTACCGCCAAGATGGAAAAATATTCGCAGAGCCGCTGGGAAAAACAGCCCTTGGAATACCCCAGCGCCGGCAGCGTTTTTCGCCGGCCCCCGGGCCATTTCGTGGGGCCGATGATCGAGGAACTGGGCTTGAAAGGGTTTTCCATCGGAGGGGCCCAAGTGTCCGTCAAACATGCCGGTTTTATCGTTAACACCGGTGGGGCCACTGCCGAGGATGTACTGCAGCTGATTGTCGTTATCCAGGAAAAAGTATCCGACCATTACGGTATAAGCCTGCACACCGAAATCCGGATCGTGGGGGAACCATAACCATGTCGGTCCACGCCCCCTCCGGCAGTGTCATCCTGTCGACTTTGAATGCCACCTATCTGCACACCAGTCTGGCCCTGCGCAGCCTGCAAGCCTACAGCCGGCCCCGTACCAACCGGGAAATCCGGGTAATGGAATTCACCATCAACCAAAGGCCCAGCGATATCCTGGCCGAGATTTATCTGCAGCAACCCGCCGTGCTGGCCTTTTCCTGCTACATCTGGAACATAGAGCCCATTTTAAGGATCTGTGACGATTATAAAAAGGCCGCTCCGGCCACTGTAATCATCCTGGGCGGGCCCGAGGTTTCGTTTGACGCCGGCTCTATCCTGAAACAAAATCCAGGCGTGGATTTGGTGGTGAGCGGGGAAGGGGAGACGGTTCTGACCGAGTTGCTGGCTGCCCTGGATGGCCAGTTGGCGTTAGGATCCATCCCGGGGATCACCTATCGCGATTATCAAAACCGAATCTGCTCCAATAGTCCCCGGGAGGAGCTGCCCGACCTGGACGATCTCCCTTTCGCTTACGCCCATGACTGGGACGACCTGACCGACCGCATCGTCTATTACGAAAGTTCCCGGGGCTGTCCCTTCCGCTGCTCCTATTGCCTATCCGCCTCATCGTCAGGGGTCCGCACCCTTTCCCTGGAGCGGGTAAAGTCTGACCTGGATGTTTTGTTGTCCCTCCCGGTACGGGAAATAAAGTTTGTGGACCGGACCTTCAATCTCAATGAAAAACGGGCCCGGGCTATTATGGAGCATATTCTGTCCAGCCCCAATCGGGTCATGGCCCATTTTGAGATCGACGCCAGCCTTTTTTCGGATGTCATGCTGGACTTTCTGGCCGCAGTACCTCCCGGTCGGTTCAATTTCGAGATTGGCATCCAATCCACTTACCAACCGGCACTGCAAGCCGTGAACCGGAAGCAGGACTGGGAACGCCTCCGCCAAAACATAACCCGTTTGATAACCTTCGCCAACATCCATATCCATCTGGATCTCATTGCCGGGCTGCCCGGAGAGGACCTGCCCCGTTTCAAAAAGTCCTTCGATATGGTCTATAATCTGCGGCCCCATATGCTGCAACTGGGCTTTCTCAAAATCTTGAAGGGTTCCCCTCTGGAGCAGGACAGCGAGCGCTTGGGCTATGTTTTCCAATCCCACCCGCCCTACCAGGTGATATCCACTCCGTTCCTGGATTTCGGCGACATCATCACCTTGACCAGGCTGGAATCGCTGGTGGGCAAGTATTATAACTCGGGGGAAATGGCAGCCGCTTTGGATTACATAACCACCCATATATATGAAGGCCGGGCGGCCGATTTCTACCAGGAGTTCGCCAGTTATTGGTCCGTCCATGACTGGTGGAACCGAGGGCACAAGAAGGAAGCGCTCTATTCTTATCTGGGCGGTTTCATCCAGGACCATCATTCCGCCCACCGTCACCGGGTTGATGAACGCCTGAAACATGACTACCTCCTTCACCACCATCGTTACACCCTTCCGGAGGGACTGACCAGTCATAATCCGGCCGACATCAACCAGGTTCTATATGGGTACACCCGGGACAAGGATTTCGTGCACCGCTGGCTGCCCCAACTGGAGGGCAGAACCCCCCGGGAAATAAAAAAACTGCTGCATGTCGAATATTTCCGCGGGATGGACCGGGAAAAGCCAGGACGGGAACTGAAGCTCATGTTCGTTTATGATCCTTCCACCCTTACTGCCGTTCAGGTACTGGATCTGAGTGGGGACCAACCCTGCGATTGGGAACCGCATCAGCTGGAAAACATACTATAATAGGGCCTTTGCATCTTCGCGAACGCCCGTTCGGTTACATATTATATGTTTATAAGCTAAAATTATTTAGATATAGCCGCATCTCTCAGAACCCAGGTATAGGTTGGGCGGATACAAATAAGATAGTAGCAGGAGTAGATTATGTCCCACCGGGAACCAGTGGCACGCGAAGGCTGGCCGTTCATATTGTTGTTTGCCTTCGCGGCTTGGCTCTTATATGTGTTTACCAATGAGATCGGGCTTCTGTTGGGAGTGCTGCTGACCCTGTTTGTCACTTTCTTCTTCCGCAATCCCAAGCGCACCGCTCCCGGGGAATGGGGCAACGTGGTAGCCCCGGCCGATGGCCGAGTGATGGACATAATCAACGTCTCCGAGAATGAATTTATGCAGTCGGAAGCAGTCCGGGTGCGGATCTTCCTGAGCTTGTTCAATGTGCATATCAACCGCACGCCGGTGGCTGGTCGGGTAGAATGGGTCAAGCGGGTCCCAGGTCAATACTTGGCGGCTTACCGGGATGAGGCGGGAACCATAAACGCCCGCAACTATGTAGGCTTAAGCACTGAGTGGGGGAAAGTTCTGGTAGTACAGGTGACCGGTCTGGTGGCCCGCCGCCTGGTCTGTTGGGTAAGGCCCGGGGATTACCTGCAAGCGGGGGAAAGGTTCGGGTTGATACGCTTTGGGTCCTGCACCGAACTGTACCTGCCCCAGGGGACTAAAGTGCTGGTTGCTCCCGGTCAGAAGGTGAGAGGAGGGGAGTCACTGATTGCAAAACTTGATGGATAAAAGCGCCAATATCATAACTTTAATAAACATCATCTTTGGTTCGCTGGCCCTGATCCAAACCATGGAAAGTAACTACGTCATCGCGGCCATCTTTATTTTATGCGCGGTATTCATGGATGGTATCGACGGGCGGGTGGCCCGGAAATTCGGGGTGATGTCGGATATCGGCAAACAGCTCGATTCTTTGTGTGATCTGGTCTCGTTCGGGGTTGCCCCGGCTATCCTCATTTATGCCCAGTTGCTTTACGATCTGCCCCTGCTGTTAGGGGTGGTGGCGGCCCTGATATATATAATGTGCGGCGCCTTCCGGCTGGCGCGCTTCAATGTCTTGAACATCTCCGACCATTTTATTGGCCTGCCCATTACCATGGCCGGCTTCCTGATGGCCCTGCTTTCTTTACTGGCCGCCGGCATAAATGGTTACCTGGCACTGGTCTTGATGCTTTTCTTATCGTATATGATGGTGAGCAATTTCAAAATACCCAAGATTTAATTACGGACTGCATAAGCAAAGCGAAATGCCCGGGAACCTACATCCACGGAGGAAAAAGACGATGCTGCCTGACAATATCAAAGCCCTGCAAGGGCGTCGACGCAAGATAATGGGCCACCAACAGGCAGCCCAATCATCGGTACTGCTGCCCCTGGTAGAGGTAGGGGGAGAACTGTCGGTGCTGTTTGAGAAGAGGGCCCC
>CAZOMS010000219.1:0-3708 GCA_964580805.1 uncultured Syntrophomonas sp.
AATCCCAGGCGGGCATCCAGATCTTTGCTTACCGGCTTATTCTTGTCGGCAGGATTGGGCTCAACGTAGATTGACCCCAGTTCGGCATTAATAATGAAGTAATGGATATCGCCCAGCTGGAAGGTTATCAGCTCATTGGGAAGAAAACGGGTTGTCAGCCTTCGCTGCAAAAAATCTGCCACGGCTGGCTCGCTGGCCACCACCACCAAATTGGCCGGGCTGATGAATTTTAAACCGATCGAACGCTCTGCCGCTGCCCAAGTCTCAGGAGACACGGCGGCGGTAAGGGAAGAGAAATCACCATACGAGGATACCATAATGTCTCCGTTGTAAGCCAAATCACGCAGGGTGACCTCGCTGACCGCGACCGAATTTACCCCTTTTTCCTGCAGGCGTTCCAGGACGTGATCCATGTCCATGTTGGCGGAATTGGCCGCTCTCTGGAACTCTCGGTAGTCAATAGTAGTCAGTACGGTTTTGTTCTGGGCCTCATTGCTGGTCCGCAATTGCAGCCCGCCATACGACAAGACCAAGGTCAAAGCTAGTAAAAGCCATAACCACCCGGTCATATTTTTAAGCCATTCGGGCACTACTGTCACATCCCCTTTTTTCTTTGTCACCCTCACAATTATACCCCAGACTCCTTGCCCGAACCCACGATAAGATAAAGATTATTTCTGTTTCAGTCCCAAAATAATCGAGCGAATAGGAGTGAGAAAAGCTACGCCTACATAGAGCAACCCGCTGACACAAAAGGGCAGCAGGAATTTTAAGCCTTCCAATCCTAGCCACCGTCCCAGCAGAATGACCGCTATCATGGCCGCTGCGGGCAGCAGCATTTGCATCAGAAAGTTCAGCAGATCCCGCCCCAGAAAGCTGCCGATTTCCTTCCGCAGGAGGTAGCCGGTAACGAGAGCATAGATAAGCATGACCAATGAAGTCGAGATGGAAATGCCTATGATGCCATACGTATTATAAAGCAGCAGATCCAGCCCTACCTTCAATACTATGCAAAAGATGCTAGCTTTCATGGGGATATGAAATTTTTTCAGGGCATAATAGACGCGGTTAAATATTTCCTGGCAAGCATAACCCAACACACCCAGGCTGTAACCCAGAAAGGCCAGTGCCGTAATCGTGGTGGACTGGTCAGTAAAGGCTCCCCGCTGGTAGACCAGCGCGATCAGTTCCCGGTTATAAAATATGACCAGAATCAGATAAGGGACCAGGATAAATAGCAGAGTCTTGAACACCCCCTTGAGCAGGGCCCGGATCTGTTCGTGGTCACCATCCAGACAATACTGGGAAAGTCGCGGAAAAACAACGATGGCCATAGCCACAATAAAAACGCTGGTTACGGTAACAAACAAATTGCTGCCGAAGCCCAGCGCAGCAGTGGTCCCTGGATTCAAGTGGGTAGCGAAGGACCTATCAATTATAAGACACAATTGCAGCAAGGAGTTACCCAATAGAATGGGCAGCAACTGCTTATAGAGAAGGCGGGTCCGGTCATTGTGAAAATCAATCCGGCCCAAGAGCTGATATTTTTCTTTGAATATTACCGGTACCTGGATCAGGAATTGCAGCAACCAGCCCAGGGTGGTCACGTAACCCAGCGTAATCAGGTCGTCACCCTTTATGAACAAGGAGGCTATGACAAGTATGTTGAAGGGGATGCTGATAGATGCCGACAACAAAAAGTGACCATGCACCTGCAGCACCCCGGCAGCAACGTAGGTGAGGCTGACGAAAAGCAGGGTAGGCAGCATGATGCGGGTGAGGAGCACCGCCAGACCTGTTACATCATCGCTGAGGCCCGGAGCAATCCAACTGGTGAGAGTCGGGGCAAATACAATGCCGATAAGTACCAATGCAGTCGCAATCAATGTTATCTGGGCAAAAAGATTGGACAGATATTCATTCCGTTCCTGGCGGGTGCGGTTGTTTATATAGTAAGTAAGATCAGGAATGTTGACCGCCGAAAGAGCGTTGCCGACACTGGCAAACAGATAGCCGGGAAAGCTGAAGATCAGCTGGAACAGGTCAGCCAGGATAGTGGTTCCGAAAAAGGAGGCAAAGACGATATCCCGGGCAAACCCCAGTATTTTGGAAAAAAATATGACTGCTGAAACCCCTACGAAAGTTCTGCCCGTTTTTTGTTCCCCGTTGTTCATTTTAAAACCTCTGTCTATTCATATATCTGTGTAGAAAAACATGCTGAGGCTCTTCACTTCGTGCTTAGACTCTTCGCTACGTTCAGAGGGACATGCTGCGAGGCTCTTCACCGCTTAACCAGATTCCTCGCTGTGCTCTGAGTGCTACTTTCGGGATCCTGAGGCTGAATATACCTGTCATTTGTTATGAATACTCTGGTTGCATTCGTTTATTGTGGTGTGGATACGCATGATAATTCCGAGCAGAGCATTCCTGTCATTCCGAGAGGAGCGAGGAATCTCGCCTGATCAACGATAATGCCAGGCGGGCGTTCTGAGCCGCCTTGGATCTAAGGTCTTCCGCCTTCAAACGGATATTGGCCTGCAGGTCGGCATCAGCCAGCAATCCATCCACCTGTTGTTTCATGCCCGAAAACTCTAACGGCAGCGGCTTCTGACCAAAGGAACCAAGAAACGCATCCACCTTGGGGTCATAAGAGATGCCAGCAAAGGGGATTCCCCGGTTGGCAGCAAATATCAACGCATGCAGTCTCATCGCGATCATTAAGTCGAGAAGAGCGATCAGAGCCAAGAGCTCCTGGCTGGTTAAATGTTGGTCCAGGACTAAGGCCTCACTGTTCATCAAACCGGCCACCCGGCGTGACTCGGTTACATCTTCAGGAAAGGACATAGGAACAAAGATTATTTGATACCCGCGCCGGGCCAGGTCATCCAGCACTTTCGCCAGAATCTCCTGGTATCCATCCAGGGCCCTCCATTTACGTACGGCCACTCCGATAAGTGGTTGTCTGCCTATTCCGTGGGAAGCCAACAAACTGTTGATACGGGTATGGTCACTGGATTCAGGTTCCAGGGAAAATACCGGATCAGCGGTGACTAGCATAGGAGGACGGCTAACCCCCATTTCAAACAAAAACCGACTGGAGGCAGAATCCCTAAGAGTGATAAGGTCCACCCGGTTAGCCACCAGACGCATGAGCAACTTGCTGAACGATCGGTTTATGGGACCCACTCCCTGGGCGTAAAAAACCACTGGTTTGCGCAGCAGTTTGGCCAGCACCACAACACTTATATAATAAGGAAGAGAAAGAGGACTGGTGATATCCTGAAATATGCTTCCCCCGCCGCTAATCAGCAGTTCCGAGCCACGCAGTTCTTGAATGACGGCCAGGGGATTTTTATGATAGATGGCGTGAAAGCCATGCAGGGATGATGTCTTGCCGGGATTGCCGGAAAAAACCACGAATTCGGCCTCGGGCTGGAGCCTCAAAAGGGATGAGGTGATAGCCGCCAGGAGAGCCTCATCGCCGGCGTTGTCAAATCCGTAGTACCCCGAAAGAGCAATCTTCATGATCGGTTGGTTCACGCTCCCAGTCCCTTAAAAAAGGCATAGTACACCAGTTGATTATAACATTACCGCAATACTTTTTAAAAAGGTTAGCTGGAACCGAGGCAGGCAGCCCCTTGGCAACAGACACGACCGCAAAAACGACCAAATATTTGGTATATGGACAACTTTCCAGGCTGGTGTTAG
>CAZOMS010000220.1:0-3698 GCA_964580805.1 uncultured Syntrophomonas sp.
TGATCAGACCGCGGTAGGAGGAATACAGCCCCTGGTAAGCGTCCTGGCGCACCCGACGGTCAGAGCTCTCCATCAGGCTGCCGTAGCGGCCCTTGGTTATCTCCACTTCCTGGCCTGATTCATCCTTGATGACCGGAAACTTGATGTCGGCGTTGTTGAGCATGGTAAATATGCTGCCGGAAGCCAGCGACAGATCGGCCGACATGGCCATTAGTCTCTCTTCCGCCGGCGACAGGATGTGATCCTGCTGGCGCAGGATCTCGTCGATGGAATGACGGTATAGAACCAAATCTTTATTCTCATTCAGGAACCCCGTCAGTTTTTCCTCGGGAATGGTAAGGATCTCGGGCACGATGAAGGAAGTGATACTCCCCACCTTGATGGTCAGGCTCTGGACCCGATCAAACAGAGCTTGATAATGGTAATTGGCATTGTTCTCGTCCCGGCGCATGCGGGCGTAAACGTAGGCCTTTTCGGAAACCCGGCCCAATTCGTCGCTCAGCTGCAGGCAGGACAGCAGGTTGCCGGCCGAATCCCCCAGAGTTCCCTGCAGTTTGTCTACCTGCTCGGCCAGCCGGGAGATCTGCTCCAGGTCTTTTTCCCACAGCTGTTCATCGGCATAGATGTTCTCCAGCTTCCATTTGAATTGTTCCTCTATGTCTTCCCTCTTGCGGATTGCTCTAGCGTTCAAATATACCTACCTCCATCGTAATAGTCCTTATTATTTTTGGATTACAGCTTAATTCTATACCAGCAGGGTAATAAATCCAATTCTCGACATTTAGTGAAAAACAGTCATCGTCCGGGCGGCTTCATCACTTTGCGGGTATATCCGGGGCAGCCCCATCATAATACTGTATACCGAATAGGTATTCTTTACTACAAATTTCTACTCTGGTATAATTTCGAGGACATTGATTAATTGAGGGAGGCGCGTTTCTTTGTTTCGGACCTATGAAGAGGTAATGGACTATTGCTCTATGAACAACATCCTGATGATCGATTTTAAGATGATTGACCTGCTGGGCAGATGGAGGCATTTAAGCATCCCCACCGGCCGTTTCAAACCCGACACCCTGGTCTACGGCATCGGTTTCGATGGCTCCAATTACGGATACGCCCCGGTCGAGCGGAGCGATATGGTTTTCATTCCCGATATCAGCACCACCGTCCGTGATCCTTTTACCGAAGTTCCCACCCTGAGCATGATCGGTGACGTTTTCGTCATCGCCCAGCCGGAAAACTACCGCTTTGATCAGGACCCCCGCTCCATCGCCACTCGAGCCGAGGAATACATGATTTCCACCGGTATCGCTGATCAAATGCGCATCGGGCCTGAATTTGAATTCAACGTTTTCGACCATGTCAGCTATATATGTTCACCGCAGAGGACTGGTTTTAACATCGACTGCGAACAGGCCAGCTGGAACAGCGGCGAAGATGAATATCAGAACCTGGGTTACAAAGTGCCGGTCAAAGGCGGTTACCACACCACCCCGCCCCAGGACGTGCTATATGACCTGAGAGCCAGGATGTGTCTGCTCATGGAAGAGAACAGTATCCCCATCAAATATCACCACCACGAAGTGGCCGGCCCCGGTCAGATCGAGATCGAGGTGGAATTCGGGAGCATGCGGGATATGGCCGACAAAACCATGCTGGCCAAATATCTTATCAAGAATCTGGCCTTCCAGGAGGGCAAGTCGGTGACTTTCATGCCCAAGCCGATTTATGCTGAGGCGGGCAATGGCCTCCATGTCCATATGCACCTGTTCAAAGACGGTCAGCCCCTGTTCTTTGATGAGAAAGGCTATTCCAACCTCAGCCAGACCGCCTGCTTTTTTATCGGCGGCCTGCTCACCCACGCTCCGGCGGTATTGGCTTTTAGCAATCCCAGCACCAATTCCTACAAGCGCCTGGTACCCGGTTATGAAGCCCCGGTAAATTGCGTTTTCGGCACTTCCAACCGCAGCGCCGTGATCAGGGTGCCGGCCTATGCCAAGCACCCGGCAGCCAAACGTTTCGAATTCCGTTCCTCGGACGCTACCTGCAATCCTTATCTGGCCTACTCGGCCATGTTGATGGCGGGCCTCGACGGTATCCAGAAAAAGATAGACCCCACCAAAGAAGGTTTCGGGCCCTATGACGTCAACCTCTACAACCTGCCGGAAGAAGAACTGGCCAAGATCAAGGGCCTGCCGACCTCATTGGACGAAGCCCTGAACGCTTTGGAGAAAGACCATGATTTCCTGCTGCAGGGCGGGGTTTTCCCCCAGCGGCTGATCGACGTCTGGATCGCCACCAAGCGCAAAGAGGCGCGTCAGGTGGCCAATATGCCCCACCCGTTGGAGTTTGAACTGTATTATGATTTATAAAAATTCCGAATCAGCGGAAAATTTAACCCTGGCCCATTTGGGCCTGGTAGTTACCAATGCCGATCGGTCAGCCAAGTTTTATACGCGGGTTTTGGGACTGACCGTAGGCACCAGCCACGTGACCGACAACCTGAAGATAGTCAATCTGCACACCGGTGCATTGACAATTGAGCTGCTGGAATATATTCCGGCTCCGCCTGTTAAGCGCGGAGCCGGATTTTTCGATCATATAGCTTTTATGGTCACCGATCTGGATGCTTCCGTGGAACGGCTGCGGGAGCAGGGGGTGCCATTTGAGACGGAAAGGCCCCGCAAGGCTCTCGGCCACCGCATAATCTTCTGTGCCGGACCGGACGGGGAGCGGATCGAATTGATGGGGCGGTGAACCTGGCGGCTATCGCCTCCGCCGCCGGGGAGCAAGCGGCTATGCTTTAACCATGTTGGGGCCCACTGGGAACCAACCGGCTATCGCCGGGAACTACGTCTGCGCCCCCGGGAACCTACCGTCCAGACTAGAATCAACAAAGCTGTTGCCCCCGCTGCCCAGAGCAGGTAATTAGGGGATTCGGACGCCGGGGCTGGAGCTGGCGTGGCCTGTGGGGTCGGAGCCGGGCCGGGCGGAGTCGTTTCCGTTTCCCTGCGCTGACCGCTAAAAGTCGCTGCCATTTTCCCCACCGCGAAAGAGTCAGCCGTTCCTTGTCCCTCAATAGTATATCGTCCTTCCGTTTGGCGGATAGTGAAATCGATAAAGCCCCGCACCAGTCCGAAATGATTTATATCGAAGTGGGCTTTGAGCCCTCCACCCTCTGGGTCACCGCTATATTCGCCCAACTGGTTGACGGCATATTCCCCAAACGTCCCGCTGACTTCGACCTGCCCGCTGCCCAGGTCCCTGATCTCGATTTCGGCCGGCACCTGACCACCCTCGGCGGTGTTTATGGTGATGTCGTAGAGGCCGCCCCAGTCCGGCTGCAGGTTCTCCATGGCCAGACTATCGCGACTGGCTCCCATCGTGATGAACACCAGGAGGGCGGCCAGAATTATTCCAGAACCCCATTTCCTCAATGCATTATCCCCCATTCTAAAGTTAAGTGCTAATTGGCATCTTTTCATTTACTTCTACCTAATATTATATAGTTAGAAACAAAATGCTAATCCTCACTCCATTGGTATATACTTTATTAATATCATCAGATACCTTACGGGGGCTTGTCCCCAAAGTATCAGACCTCTTGGAAAGGAGATCATTCAATGGCCAAGGATATCCCTTATGAAGAATACTCACGGCAATTCCTGGAGCAGCTGCCCCGGGGGGCATTCCTG
>CAZOMS010000221.1:0-3661 GCA_964580805.1 uncultured Syntrophomonas sp.
TGGTCCGCTATTTTCATTCCGCTTCCATGCGGGGGGAGGAATCCCGCCAGGTGTTGTACCTGGTCGGCCCGGTGGGATCGGGGAAATCCTCGTTAATGGAGACCCTCAAGAAGGCGCTGGAGCAGCATCCCCCCGTCTATGCACTGAAAAGCTGCCCCATGCGGGAAGAACCCGTGCACCTGATTCCAAAACACCTGCGCCCCAAGTTTTCAGAGATCTTGGGAGTGAACATCGAAGGTGACCTCTGTCCGATCTGCCGCTATCGGCTGATCCACGAATATAAGGGGGAGTATGAAAATTTTCCGGTCATCACCAAGGATTTCTCCATTCGCGCCCGCAACGGCATTGCGGTGGTGCCCCCAGTCGATCCCAACAACCAGGACACTTCGGTGCTGGTCGGATCGGTCGATATTTCAAAGATGGACCTATATCCCGAGGATGACCCGCGGGTCCTGTCCTTGAATGGCGCTTTCAACGCCGGCAACCGGGGATTGGTCGAGTTCATTGAAATATTCAAAAATGATGTCGAATATCTCCATACCATTCTGACCGCTACCCAGGAAAAATCCATTCCCTCGCCGGGCAAGAACTCCATGATTTATTTCGATGGCATCATCCTGGCTCATTCCAACGAATCCGAATGGAACAAATTCAAGTCCGACCATACCAACGAGGCCATCCTCGACCGTATAGTCAAGATAGAGGTCCCCTATTGCCTGGAACTGGACGAGGAAGTCAAGATATACCGCAAGATACTTAAGAAAAGCAATTTCAAAGCCCATATCGCCCCCCATACCATCGAGATGGCTTCCATATTCGCCATCATCAGCCGCCTCAATCCTTCTTCCAAGGTGGACATCATCACCAAAATGCGCATATACAACGGGGAAGAGGTGCTGCAGAAGGACGCCACCCAGAAGGTCGATATCAAGGAGCTGCGTGAAGAAGCGGGACGGGAGGGTTTCACCGGCATCAGCACCCGATTCATAATCAAGGCCATCGATAATGCCTTGTCGGAATCAGAGCACAATTGCATAAACCCCATCATCCTGCTTGACACTCTGGTCAAATCGGTTCGGGCCAGTGATGTCAGTGATGAAGAGAAGAAGAAACAGCTCACCTTCCTGCAGGACGTAGTTAAGAAAGAGTATAACCGGATTTTGGAGAAAGAAGTCACCAAGGCCTTCATCCATGGTTTCCGTGAGCAGGCCGAATCCCTCTTTAACAATTACCTGGACCATGCCGAGGCCTACGTCAACAAGGTGAAGCTAAAAGACCGCAACACCGGCGAAGAACTGGACCCGGATGAGAAATTCCTTGAATCGATCGAGGCTCAGCTGGGCTTGACCGGCAGTGCGGCCCGCGGTTTCCGTCACGATGTGACTGCCTACATGTTCTCCCTGCTGAGAAACAATCGCAAGATTGACTATCACAGCTACGAACCGCTCAAAGAGGCCATTGAGAAAAAACTGGCCTTTTCGGTCAAGGAATTGTCGCGGGTAATAACTCAGGCCCGGGTCCGGGACAGCGAGCAGGGTGAGAAATACAACCAGATGATCGAGGAGATGAAGCTAAATGGCTATTGCGAAGACTGCTGCAATGTAGTCCTGAAATACGCCGCCAATAACTTATGGAAAGACTGACCCCTGCCTGACTGCAAATTAGGCCGGGGAACGGTTCGGAGCTTTCGGCCGGGCGGTGGCTAATTAGCAGCCAACAAATATGCCGCTTGGTGAAAGGATTGGAGATTGGGGTGATTGGAGTTGGCTATATTTCGTGATTACGACAGCAGGGGCAGGGATAGGAGCGCTGAGGACCGCCGGCGCCACCGGCAGCTGGTTGAGGATTCGATCAAGAAAAATATTGGCAGCATTATCGCCGAGGAGAGCATAATTGGCAAGAGCCGGGATAAGGTCATTAAAGTGCCTATACGAGGACTGAAGGAGTACCAGTTCATATACGGAGAGAACCGCCCTGGGGTAGTGTCCGGGACCGGCCAGGAGAAACGCGGCGACCAAATTCGGGGACGGGATAAATCTCAAGACCCGGGTCCCGGCCAGGCCGGCTCAGAAGAAGGAGAAGACTACTTCGAGACTGAAATCACCCTGGAAGAACTGGTGCAATACCTGTTCGAGGACCTGGAACTGCCTAATATGGAAAGGAAAAAATTCTCCTACGTGGAGACGGAGCGGAGCCATAAACGGTGGGGCATCCAGCGGAAAGGGATCCCTCCCCGCCTGGCCCGCAAGCGTTCAATGCAGGAGAAGATCAAACGGCAGAAGTCTATGGAACGGTCATTCCGGGAACTGGAGCAGGATTGGGAACAAGAACGCTTCCCTTTCCGGGAAGAGGACCTGCGTTATCAGCGGGTAAAACCCGACCTGCGACCCCAGTCCAACGCCGTGGTCATCTGCATGATGGACAATTCTGGTTCCATGTATCAGAGCAAGAAATTTTTGGCCCGCAGTTTCTTCTTTCTACTGTATCAGTTCGTAAGGTACCGTTATATCAATGTGGAACTGGTCTTCATTAACCATACCACCATTGCCAAAGAGGTTAACGAAGAGGAATTCTTTCACAAAGGCGAATCAGGGGGGACGTTTATCAGCAGTGCCTATGAAAAAGCTTTGGAGGTGATAAGCGAGCGTTATAGCCCGGAGGTCTGGAACATCTATGCCTTTCATTGCAGTGACGGCGACAACTGGGTCCAGGATACTCCCAGGGCCATTACCCTGGCTGGGGAGTTGTGCTCCCAAAGCAATCTTTTTGGTTATGGGGAGATAAACGAGACCAGCGCCCAATTTTACAAACCTGAAAGGACCATGATCGACGAGTTGGATGAGCATTTGCGGGCCAATAATTTCGTGGCGGTTACCATAGACACCAAAGACGATATATGGCCGGCATTTAAAAAGCTCTTGACCATTGTTGATAAGGAGTGATCCGGTGACTGAGTACACACTATCCGGTCTCGAGTATTACAATCGCCTTATAGAAGAGGCGGCAGCCGAGTTTGGACTGGATTGCTATCCCCAGGAGTTCGAGATCTGCAACTATGAGGATATGCTTAGCTACGAAGCTTACTCAGGCATGCCTTCACGCTATCCTCATTGGAGTTTCGGTAAAGCCTGGGAGCGCAAAAAAACCTACTACCGCTACAATCTGGTTGGTCTCCCCTACGAGATGGTGATAAACTCCAATCCCTGCCTGGCCTATTTGATGAAAGAAAACACCCTGCTGCTGCAGGTGCTTACTATTGCGCATGTATACGGGCATAACGATTTTTTTAAGAACAATCGGCTGTTTAAAGATAGTACTCGGGCAGAATATACAACCGAGATGTTCAAATCCCATGCCAATCGGCTCCGGCAATACATAGCCGATCCCAGCATCGGTTACCGACGGGTGGAACGAGTGCTGGATGCAGCCCATGCCCTGCGGTTCCAGGTACACCGTATAACCAATGAAAAGCATCTCTCTCCCAAAGATCTCAAACAGCGGATGGTGGCATCGTATTATGATTCCCCATCGACCGGGAACGCGGCCAAGAAGGAGGTTCCGGATTGGAACCAGATCCCATTGGAGCCCGAAGAGGATATTCTCTTATTTTTGATGCGCTACGCTCGCTTGACTGACTGGGAAAAAGACATAATCGGCATCG
>CAZOMS010000222.1:0-3658 GCA_964580805.1 uncultured Syntrophomonas sp.
CGAATTCGATTTCGGCCTGGGTCAGCGGACCGCCATTCACTTGGTGTACCCCCAGGCAGTGCCCGGCAAGCCCTATATAGATGCGGTCCATTGCACCAAACTGACCAGCAACAAGTGCGGGATATGTGAAAAGGTTTGTCCCACCGACTCCATCAGATTTAATGATATGCCGGTTTTCAAGGAACTGGAGGTAGGGGCCATCGTCATGGCCACCGGCTATGACCAGTTCGATTGGAAATCAGCCTACGGTGAGTATGGCTATGGGAAATACCCGGACGTTATTAGCGGGTTGGAGTTTGAACGATTGCTGTCCGCCGGCGGGCCTACCGGGGGCCAGATCAAGCGGCCTTCTGACGGCAGAGAACCTAAAAACGTTGCCTTTATAAAGTGCGTGGGTTCCCGGGACGACACCAAAGGCAAGAGTTATTGCTCCCGGGCCTGCTGCATGTACACGGCCAAGCACGCTTACCAGGTCAAGACCAAGATCGAAGACAGCGAAGCCTATGTCTTCTACATGGATGTACGCACCGCCGGCAAGAACTATGAAGAGTTCTATCAGCGGGCCTTGAATGCCGGGGCCAAATATATCCGGGGCCGGGTCAGCAAGATCTATCCCCGGGGAGACAAATTGATATTGAAATCCGAAGAGACCTTGCTGGGTATGCCCATCGAAGTGGAAGCCGACCTGGTGGTCCTGGCTTCAGCCATGGTTCCCGCCGCCGGAGCGGTGGAACTGGCCAAGATGGTGGGGTTTTCGGTGGACAAAGACGGATGGTTCCAGGAGGCTCACCCCAAGCTGCAGCCGGTGGAGACCTTCGCCGCCGGGGTGTACCTGGCCGGTACCTGCCAGGGTCCCAAGGATATACCCGATACCGTGGCCCAGGCCAGCGGGGCAGCGGTCAAAGTACTGGGGCTGCTGTCCAAGAGTGAATTGGCCACCGAACCGATGGTGACCGAAGTGGACGCAACCAAATGCTCGGGCTGCGGCCTGTGTGTGCCGATCTGTCCCTACACTGCCATCTCCCTGCAGGAATACCGGGAACGGGGCGGGCACGGACACGGTCCCTTTACCCGCCAGGTGGCGGAGATAAACAACAGCTTGTGCCAGGGCTGCGGCGCCTGTCTGCCCGCCTGCCGAACCCTGGCCTTAAACCTGAAGGGCTTCACGAATGACCAATTGGCAGCGGAGGTGGATGCATTATGTCTATAGAGACCAATGGAGCGGGCTGGGAGCCCAAGATAATCGTATTTGCCTGTAACTGGTGTTCATATGCGGCGGCCGACCTGGCCGGACTGAATCACCTGGAATATGGAGCCGATGTACGGATAATCCGCACCCCTTGTTCGGGGCGGATGGACCCCATGCTGATCCTGCGGGCTTTTAACCGCGGGGTGGACGGGGTGCTTTTATCCGGCTGACACCCGGGCGAATGCCACTATGGTAGTGGCAATTACTATCAGCGCCGCCGCCAGACGGTGATGAAGAGTCTGATGGAGTTTATCGGCCTGGAGCCGGAGCGCTACCAGGTTGCCTGGATTTCCGGGGCCGAGGGAATCAAGTTCCAGGAGACCATGAGCAAGCTGGTCAAAGATGTCAAGCAGATGGGACCCAACCGAAAGCTGAGGGATGCGCAATGAAAGAAATAACTGGAAAAATCCAAACCATTGCAGCCCGGCTTTTCGAAGAGGGCAAGATAGATGTTTTTATCGCCTGGGAGCAGGGCGAGCTCGATTTTCAGGTCAAAGCCTATGCAGCCCGAAGTAAAGAGGATGTCCAAAACATTGTGTTCAATGAATATGCCATCTACAACGTGGCCAACCTGCTGCTAAAATTCCGGGATGGGCATGAACGCATCGGCATTGCGGTCAAAGGCTGCGATTCCCGTGGTATAGTGCGGCTGCTGGAAGACCTGCAGATAAAGCGGGAGCGCTTGTATATCGTGGGTATTCCCTGCCCGGGCCTAAAGGACCCCCTGGCCGCGGCCCGGAACTATGGCGGTTTCAGGAAACAGGCGGAACCGGAGGGTTTTGCCGGGAAATGCCTGGATTGTATCCAACCCAACCCGGTCATTTATGACGAGATCATTGGACCGAAACAGAGTCCCCGCCAAGAGGGAGACCGTTTTGCCCGGGTAAAAGAAATAGAGCAGATGACCCCGGATGAACGTTATGATTTTTGGGAGAAGACCTTGTCAACCTGTATCCGTTGCTACGCCTGCCGGCAGGTGTGCGTGGCCTGCGATTGCCGTACCTGTATATTCGACGAGATGAAACCGCAGTGGGTGGGACGGGAGAACAACACCACCGACAACATGATGTATCATTTGGTCAAACACGCCCATATGGCAGGACGCTGTATAGAATGCGGCGAATGTGAACGGGTCTGTCCGGTCAATATTCCCCTGATGCTGTTGAACCATAAGCTGATCAAGGATGTAGGCGCTTTCTTTGGCGGACCGGAAGCGGGCCTTAAGTATGTGGAAGGGGCTAAACCCCCCTTAAGCGTTTACCGCATCGATGATCCGGACAGCTTTTTGTAGGGGGTGGTAAGAGATGAAAGTTTTAAGTAAAAGCAAGCTAACCGATGTACTGAATAAACTGAGCAGTCAGCAGGAAGTGTTTGTGCCTCTGCAGAGAGGGGAGCAAAGCGGTTACTTCAGCTGGGCTGATTACCAGCCGGAACGTGATGAACTGATGCTGGAGGCCTTGAATGTTTATCAATCACCCAAAAATGTGGTGCTGCCCCAGACCGAAAGGATGTATGGCATTATAAGCCAGGGGACGGAAGTTGACATCAACCAGACCTTTGAGGATTCTCACCCCACCCTCATTTTCGGGGTCCGGGGCTGTGACGTCAAAGGCATCCTGGCCATGGACGAGGTCTTCCTGACCCGGGGATTTGTGGACAGCTTTTACCAGGCGCGGCGGGGCAACAATACCATCATCGCCAATGCCTGTTATGCACCGGGGCCCAATTGTTTCTGTCCCGCCATGGAGGTCGACCCGGTGGAGCCGGCCGGTGCGGATGTTATTATCCGTGACTGTGGGGATTATTATGCTTGGGAAGCCCGCACCGGGAAGGGTGAAGCCGTCACCGCCCAGCTCGATGGCTTGTTGGAAGACAAGGAGGTTAAACTGCCTTCCGCCCAGCCTTTCCAGATGCAGGTCGATTACCAGGGGGTAGCCGAGAAACTTAAAGATATGTTCGAACACCCCCTCTGGGACAAGATGGCCGAGCCCTGTATAAACTGCGGCATGTGCACCTACGTATGCCCATCCTGCTATTGTTTCGACATCCAGGTCAAGATGTTCGGGGAAAAGGGCTACCGGTTCCGGGCCTGGGATTCCTGCATGTTCGAGGAATATTCCCGTGAGGCCGGTGGCGGCAATCCGCGCGGAGCCAGCAAGGAGAGGTTCCGGCAGCGTTTCCTGCATAAATTGGAGTTCTTCCAGGAGCGTTACGGCACCCCGCTCTGCACCGGCTGCGGAAGATGTATCATCGTCTGCCCCACTGACGTTAACATCGCCAGGATCATCAAGGCAGTGAAGGAGGCAGAGGTAGAGTGATGAACGAAGCTGAAAAAGGCATGGCCATTGAGCAGCCGCTGGTACCCACCGTGGTGGAAGTAATAGATATTGTCGACCGCACCCCGGACGT
>CAZOMS010000223.1:0-3642 GCA_964580805.1 uncultured Syntrophomonas sp.
TATAAATCTCAGGGGGACCATGGTGCGGTTGTTGGACAGATAGGGAGACTGGTCGGGAAAATCGATAGGAGTCCCATTGACGGACACCTTGATCTCGTCCCAAACGGAGGACACTTCGATCACCGGGTTGACTGTATCCATGGAGGCGGCGACGTCGGCGGCGGTACAGGAATTGAGGCCGCCGCCCAGCCACAGACCCAAAACCATAACCCAACCCCAAATCAACCTGCTTCTCATCGCCAGCTCCCCTAACCGCTATGTAGTAAAAGACACACCAATTACAATTGTAACGATTACGGGCGCTATGACAATACGAGTATCTGGTTGTTTGTCCAAAAAAATGAACGGCCAGAAGTGAATGTTGACGGAGAAAAAACAAAACCCGCCGGTGCCGGCGGGAGGATTATATGGATCCTATGCAGGGTTGGCCCGTTTATGGCCGGAATGAAGGTTACTGAGGAGGCAAAGAATTGCCCGAGACCAACGAAAAGTACCTGTTTTGTCATCCAAAGGAGCCGAAGGCGACGAAGGATCTCATTAAAAAGCCGTATTGCTTCTACAGTTGTAATATGCTTCGCTAACGCTCAGGATGATACTTTAAGACACTTCTTCAGTGGACTAAAATCGTCCTTTTGCCTCATCTAAGCTCGATGGTGATGGTGGCGGCGCTGGTATCCCATACAGCGGGCTGCCGGAACGCCCCGGCCACCCAGGCCACGGGCAGGAAGGTCCGGCCGGCTCGGATTTCCGGCACTACATCCATGGGGGTGGGGATACCGTTGACCCACATATTGTAGCTGCCTACGAACAGCTTCACCGTTCGGCCGCCTTTGGTCAGGGTAACGGCACGAGTGGCTTCATCCCAGACAATGTCCGAATCAGTCAAGCCCATGGCGTAAGCGGCGTACCGGATCGGCACGTAGGTACGACTGGCCTCAATATAGGGAGCCGCGTCCATTGCCTTGGCCCTACCCCACAGGGTGTACTGCCTGGAACCGACGGTGAACACGCTTACTTTGGGGGCTGCCTTGTCGACCTCGAAATACAGCCGGTTTCCATACCCCTCGCCATCATCATTGACGGCATAAGTCTTCACATAATAGACCACCCCGTCATCCAATCCGGATAGCTTGTATTTAAAAGTATCACTATCATCGATGCGGCCCTCGAACTCGATCTTGGCTTCCTTATCCTCATAGCCGGGTGAGCCCACGTAGAAACCGAATTCCTCGACTTCCGAATCGCCCTCATCCTCAAGAGTACCGTACAGGATGGCATATCCCTCCCCGATGGTCGGTTCCCAGGTCGTGACCCGGGGTTCCCCGCTGCCGGGCGCGGCCGCGGCTGTGGATAGGGGAAGGAAATACGAACCGGCAACCATACACATCAAGGCCAACACCAGCATTCCGGCAACTATTGCTCGTTTGGATACCTGCATAATTCACTGCACTCCTTTCTATCCTGAGACAGTTGATCGTTCTGCCCGATACGCCGTGATGAAAAACCTGCCTCCTCCATCAGTTTACCATTTCTATCCTTGTTCCGATGCAATATCGTGGACCAGACATATAGACCAGTGCAACCACCCTGGCCTTCTTTTTAATGCCCGGGTTTAAGAGACGACAGGTCATCCCCGTGGGGAAGATCACTGGACTATGGTAAGATAATCCTGAGGACATACTTGAAAAGGAGGATTATGGATCATGACGAAACCAAGGAACACTCTGCTGTTGGTGTTGGCCCTGATGGTATTTTGCTTTTCAGGGGCAGACTCCGCACAGGCATCCGGGTATCTGGACGTAAACACGGGCTGGCGATATGTCACGGCCGGGGAGGACAACCAGGCAATAGGCGACATAACCATTGACTGGTCCGACCCCGATGCCCAGCACCCTTACGATATCGAAGCCTTTCCTGATGCCCGCATTGAAGTGACCGTGACCATCAACAATGCCGGAGTGACATTCTCCGATACCGGAACCAGGGAATTGACCATTGCCTTGCCGGGCGAGGGGGATCCCCTGCCGATAACCATAAGCGGGGACGAGCTGCGGGTGGATGTTGATGAAGACGCATCCGGCAACATCAATACCAATATCCGGGTATACTATTATGCCGGCGGCCAATACCGGATCGATGAATCTTTTGGTAACGCCGTGGTCGAAGTGGATAATGGTGACGTGGTGGTGGAAGACGAGGAAGATCAAACACCTCCTCTGCCTGCGCAGCCCACTGTGGTTTATGTCATCGGAGCGCCAGCCTTCACAATCGACGGGGCAGTCACTTCGGCGGTCAACCCTTCCTATATCAGGGAGGGACGCACCTACCTGGCCATTCGGGATATCGCTGCCGGCCTCGGTATCGGCGACGCCGATATCACCTGGGATGCCGCTGCCCGGGAAGTGACCTTGACCAGGGGAAATAAGGTGGTAAAAGTCCAGATTGGCAGTTATATTATCAAAGTCAACAATATGCCGGATGTCATGGACGCAGCACCGGAGATAAACAATGGTCGGACCATGCTGCCGGCCGCCTTCATCGCCAAAGCGTTTGGAGCGGCGGCCCACTGGGATGTATTGACCAATACCGTAACCATCAAATAAGCTATGATGCGGAAGGAGCAGGAAGTTCTATGTACCCCAGGACGAAACTGGCATGCTCTTGGTCTGGAGTCCAACATTTGGCGATCGGATTTATTTCAAGACAAATTGGGTCAAAAGCCGACCAACGTGACGGTTCTTCCGGCCGCCCATTAATCGGCCAAGAGAACAACCTCCTGGGAAGGGCTGGAATATTGTGGACAAATAATCTGCTGGGTGCCAAAATATAATTAAGCAGGAGCTTACCCATCGGTCCACTAATTTCAAGTTGTTGTAGTGTCAGGGCTTAACTCCCCGTCAGAAATGGAAAGGAGGATAAGGAATGATTGTCACAACTACACAAACAGTGGAAAACCGCTCCATCGATGAATACCTCGGCCTGGTTGCCGGCCAATCCATCTGGGAAGAGAAAATGGCCAAAGAGATCATCACCGGTATCGCTTCAGGACCCAGCGAGGCGGTACCAGGGTACAAGGACCACATGACCCAGGCCCGTTTGGCCGCCATCGCGGAGATGAAGGCCAAGGCGGAAAAGATGGGAGCCGACGCCATCGTAGCCATCGCCTTCGATCACCTGGTGATGCATGATGACATGCTGATGCTGTTTGCCAGCGGGACCGCAGTCAAATTAGCCGATTTGCCCCTTAGTATGTAAATGATAACGGTGAAGAACTGCCGCGCATAGGTAGTCCCCGCAGGGAGGATCTAGATTCTTCACTTTGCTCTGAATGACAGTTCTTCGCTTCGGTCTGAACGACAGATCAGATGTGACTTTAGGGTATGGAATCGGGCAAAATCCTCAAGAAAGAAATCAATAATAGACTTCAGGGCCGGGCTCCGTGAATAGCGGGGTCCGGTTTTTTGGTGCTCGTGATCGTGCGGATGGAATATTGTGGACAAATAAAACATTCGCCCGGTGCAACAATATAAGTAGGCAAGAAATCAAAAATCCGTCAATACAACCAGGTTGTTATATCGAGATTTGATCCGCTATCAGAAATAGAAGGAGGATAAGGAATGATCGTCACAACTACGCAAACGG
>CAZOMS010000224.1:0-3564 GCA_964580805.1 uncultured Syntrophomonas sp.
GCTGGTTTCGCCATAAATGATTTCACAAATTTCCCTCCTGTATATCGTTGCCTGGGTCTGCCCTTAAAAGCCTCTAAAGCCTAGCATTTGCCAACGGGGCAGGAGACAAACAGCAGTTTAGAGACTACCTTTTAATTCTATCTATGTCCACAGTCATTTGTCAAGAAAACCGCCCTATTTTCGTAAAAATTAGACCAAATCGGGTGGGTAGGTAACCGAAACCAGGTAAAGGCCTTGCGGAGGGACGGTAGGTCCAGCCCGGGTCCTATCCCGGGATTGGATAATATCGGCTATCTCCGTGGCGACTAGCTTCCCACGCCCCACCTGCAGGAGGGTGCCCATCACTATCCTGACCATATTGTACAGGAATCCGTCCGCCTCGATATCCAATCGCAGGAAAGGCCCATCGGCGGCAAAGCGACATTGTTGCACCGTACGTTCAAAAGTCTTGGCAGTAGAGCCTCGGGCACAGAATGCCAGGAAATTATGTCTTCCTATTATATAAGGGCAGGCTTCCTGCATTTCCTTCACCTGCAACGGCTCAGTGGTGCATAGAGCATAATGGCGGCAAAAAGCCTCCCCGCTCTTCTTTCTGTACAGATAATACGAATAGCACTTGCTGACCGCTTGAAACTGGGGGTGAAAAGCGGAACTGGCTTCTGCGCTGTGCAATATTCGTATGTCCGGGGGGAGGAACGTGTTGAGGGCCGGTCTCCACCGGTCTGCGGGTATGGTGGCAGCGGTATCGAACGCAATAACCTGCCCGCGGGCATGCACGCCTGCATCGGTGCGGCCGGCTGAGTGGATATGGACTATTTCCCCCGTGAGCCGTTCTATCTGTTTCTCCAACTCAGCCTGGATGGTATGAGCGTTCTCCTGTTTTTGAAATCCATGATAACCGCCCCCGTCATATTCGATTATCATCTTGATCCTGGTCATTTAGTCTTACCATCCTGACGAAACGATGTCGGTTATTGGAACTGCGGTTGGCACAGAGCGCCTAGTTCCACTATAGCTCGATTATAGTATCCCCCCTCAAAAGACAAGGAGGATATCAATCCTCCCGAACTTCGCATAACAAATATATTATGACTTAATTGCCAAGACGATTTAATCCACTAACTCGATAACGGCCATGGGAGCTCCGTCTCCCTTGCGTACTCCGGTCTTAATAATCCTGGTATAGCCTCCGGTACGTTCCTTGTAGCGCTCGGAGTAAGTGGAGAACAGTTTGTATACTACATCATCCTTGAGCAGATAGGAGTTTGCCTGGCGGCGGGAATGTAAATCACCCTTTTTTGCCAAGGTGATCATCTTATCAGCTATGCTGCTGATTTCCTTGGCCCTGGTCTCGGTGGTGGTTATTTTTTCATGTTCGAGCAGCGATGTCACTGAGTTTCTCAGCAAAGCCCGGCGATGATCGCTCCTAAAACCTAATCTGCGGTAGCCCAATTTTTTACCCTCCTTTCTTATTCCTCTGACTTCTTGAAGTTCAGTTCCAGCTCTTTGAGCTTCTTTTCTATCTCTTCCAGCGATTTCTGGCCTAGATTCCTTATCTTGCTCATCTCTTCCCGGGTCTTTTCGATTAGGTCTCCCACGGTATTGATGCTGGCTCGCTTCAAACCGTTGGATGCCCGCACCGAGAGTTCCAATTCCTCAATGGACATCTCCAGGATCTTGTCCTTTTTCTCCTCTTCCTTTTCGACCAGGATCTCGACCTCTGAGTAGGTATCGTCTATCTCTGTAAAGAGCCTTAAGTATTCGATCAGGATCTGGGAGGAAAGGCTCAAAGCCTCTTCCGGGCGGATGCTGCCGTTAGTCCAGATCTCCAGTATGAGCTTGTCGTAGTCGGTCCTTTTGCCCACCCGGGTATCCTCAATAGTGTAATTGACCCTTTTCACCGGTGTATATATGGAATCGATCGGGATCATGCCGACAATATCGGCGTTCTTCTGGGGCTGCTGGTCAGCGCTCACATAGCCCCGTCCTCTTTCCACCGTCATCTCTATCTCAAGTTTGCCATCTTCATCCAGAGTAGCGATATGCAGATCCGGATTGAGTATCTCTACCTCGGCATCCGGTGTGATATCGCCAGCGGTGATAGCTTTGGGGCCCTTTTGTTCAATGCGGATGATTTTGCGCTCATTGCCATCGTACCGTAAAACCATCTGTTTTATATTCAGTATCATCTCCGTGGTATCTTCCAATACTCCGGGGATGGTGGAGAATTCATGCAACACCCCATCTATTTTGATGGAGGTAACTGCCGCGCCAGGCAGGGAAGACAACAGTACGCGGCGCAGGGAGTTCCCCAAGGTAGTGCCATAACCTCGCTCCAGCGGTTCAATCACGAATTTGGCATAATCTCTTTCCGGGTCTTTTTCGGTACATTCGATACGGGGTTTTTCCATCTCGAGCATATTGTCCCCTCCTTTTATCTTAGAGGTTTATTGGAGTTGGATATATTACCTGGAATACAGTTCTACGATCAATTGCTCGTTCACGGCTGTATCCACATTCTCTCTGGTCGGGAAGGCCAACACCCTGCCCGTTAGATTATCCATATCAACTTCCAACCACTCCGGGGGGGTTTTATAGGCTCCAGCCGCCTTCAGTTCCTGGAACTTGGGCGAGTCAGCGCTGCCAGGTTTGACCTGTATTGTGTCGCCGATTGAAACCATCATTGATGCAATATTTGCCTTTTTGCCATTGATCATGAAATGATCATGAGTCACCAGCTGGCGGCCTTCTTTGCGGGAAGAAGCGAAGCCCATCCGGAAAACCACATTATCCAGGCGTCTTTCCAAGAGTATGAGCAGGTTCTCGCCGGCGATGCCTTTTTGCCGCTCAGCTTTCTTGAAATAGTTGCGGAATTGTTTCTCCAAAACCCCATAGATCCTTTTGGTCTTCTGTTTTTCTCTAAGCTGAATCCCATATTCGCTGGCTTTTTGGCGGCGTTTTTGGCCATGCTGGCCGGGCACGAATGCCCTCTTCTGGACCGCACATTTCTCCGAGTAGCATCTATCCCCCTTAAGGAACAGTTTCTCCCCTTCCCGCCGACACTGGCGACAGACTGCATCAGTATATCTTGCCACTAAACAATTACCTCCTTAAACTCTTCTTCTTTTGGGCGGTCTGCATCCATTGTGCGGAATAGGGGTGACGTCCTTAATAACGCTGACTTCCAGCCCTGCCGCCTGCAAAGACCGTATGGCCGCTTCGCGTCCGGCTCCCGGCCCTTTTACATAACACTCCACTTCCCGCAGTCCATGCTCCATGGCAGCCCGGGCAGCATTTTCTGCAGCCTGTTGGGCAGCATAGGGGGTGCTCTTACGAGATCCCTTGAAGCCAACGGTGCCGGCACTAGCCCAGGAAATGGCATTCCCGTTTTTATCAGTAATAGAAATAATCGTATTGTTAAAAGTCGATTTAATATGAGCTATTCCTTCAGCGATATTCTTTTTTTCCCGTCTTTTGACCCTGACGGTTGCTGTTCTTCGTGCCACTCAAACAATCCTCCTCGTTTATTTCTTCTTGCCGCCAGCGGTACGTTTGGGTCCCTTA
>CAZOMS010000225.1:0-3560 GCA_964580805.1 uncultured Syntrophomonas sp.
AGGATCATCGTCTACAAATGCAATCGCTTCCATCCCCAGGTGGGCATTGGATTGTATTTCTTTAGCCAGCATGGCTCCTGCACTGCCGGCTCCCACTATCAAAACCCTGGCGCCTTGTTGGTGATTCCTATTTAAATAATCGCGATTGATCCTCCACCACAAACGGGAAATTCCAAGTAATACGATGGTAAACAGCCACCCCATAATATAAACCGATCTGGGCAGACTGCGCAGCTGGAGCAATTCTATGAAGGCAAAAACCAGGATACTGCCACTGGTAGCCGCTTTAATGATAGAAAACAGCTCCTCCCAGCTAGCATATTCCCAAACTCGTCCATACAGCTTGAAAGCCAACAAAAAGCCCAGGTTAGCCGTGACTATAAACGGTATCAGATACAGTAAGGCACCCAGGAATTGCGGGGGTATTTCCCCATCAAACCGCAACAGCAATGCGATGCCAAATGCCGCGATTATTAGGACGGCATCAACCGCCAGCATAAAAAATATTCGTTGTGAAAACTTCCGCAATGGACTATACCTTCCTTTTTCTTCCTCCGCCAGATACGAACCAATGAGAAAAAGTTTTTGGTTATAAGGAGTCAACAAACCCTGATACCTATATTACGACGGATGTTGATGGTTATGAGTGTCTTCCGCGAATTGCTTGCAATCAGCTTTAAGTCAATTTCTTAGTGGGCAGACCCTGCCTATTGATACCATGAAAAAACCGTTTTGAAACTGAATAAGATTCAATACGGTTGCTTGGGTTTTGCAACCCGGCTACCTGAACTCAAGGCCCGTGGCTTTGCGTCCCCACCTTACAATGGGTTTGCCTTTTCATTATGCGTTTTTATCCTACTGTCTCCCATATTCTGCCGTTATTATTATATCAAACCCATTACTATTATTACTATACTGATTGGGTTGCAATAAGGATGTTTGTGTCGTTGGTTTTCTCGTCCGAAACGGGTTTTGCCAGCCATTTCGCCCCCAAACTCCTAAAAAACAAAGTAAAATAATTAAAAATCTGATGATCGCACAAAGTAAAACCCGTCCCCAGGTTCATTAACCTGAAAACGGGTTATTCTACAGTTGGAGGATAAGCGAAAGCCTTTCCTTCGTAAAATTTTCTTCTTTATATATGTAATATGTTATATATTGGTACCTTTATTGGTACTGTTTTGGAAACTGGTCTTGCTACTCTTGGAGTCAGCTGGAGGCTGGGTATTTTTAGCCGTTTTACCGTCACTGGTGGGGGACTGGGGTTTAGTCGTTGTTTTGCCGCCAGTTGCGGACTCGGATTCGGTAGTTTTTTTACTGCTGTCGGTTTTAGTGCCCGTTTTCTCCTCGGCCGTGCTCTTGGTACTTGTATTCTGAGTGCCAGTTGTTGCGGTATTTGATTCTTGGGCGGAAGAAGTGCTTGGTGATTTTGTCACTGTGGTCGAGGAACCTTGCACAACCGCCACCGTCTGACCGTTCAGCATCGTGTCTAGCAGCGTAGCTGTTTTATTCTTATCGGCTACCCAGTAGCTGGCCGTCAACACTCCCTGGGAATTGCGCTGGTCATAGAAAGAACCGGGGAGAGTCTGGGCGACAATGGATTCGCTGGTAAAGCCCGGCGCCCATGAAGCTATCTTTAGCATATCCTTAAGTCCCAAATTGGTTTTGACATTGGCTGTCACTTCCCGAACCAGGGTCGGCAGTTTTACAACGGTGGCTGGCTTAAGCACTTCCTGGCCCAATGCCTTAAGAAATGCCTGTTGATGCTCAGTCCGTTCGATGTCCCCCATCGGGTAGTCACGATAGCGGACGAAAGCCAAAGCACCATAACCATCCAGGGTCTGCAGGCCCGGCTTCAGGTTTATATCTTCGGAGGGCTTGTACATCTTCTGGTCAACATCGATGGTCACCCCGCCCAAGGCATCGATTATATTTTTGAAACCTTCAAAATCGATTTCCACGTAATAATCGATCTGTTCATCCATCAGTTCTTCCACTTTCTCGACCGCATACTCGGGACCGCCGGCCACATTGGCGGCATTGATTTTATCCATACCTCCTGCAGCACTGCCGCTGATCTTGGTATCCCTGGGTATTGACACCAGGGCCGCCCGGTTCAGTTTAGGATCGACAGAAGCCAATATGATAGTGTCCGAACGACTAATTTTCTCTCCTTTGCGGGCATCCACCCCCAGCAGCAGGATATTGGTCCGCTTTTTATCATCTACTGCGGGGGCGGCTTGTTTAGGGTCGCTGCTGGCAACTGTCTGCACTGACGGCGAAAACAGGCCCGCTACTCCGCACCCCACCCCGAAGAATAGCCCGAATACTATGGCTAAAAGGAACGATTTTCTGATGAATGATTTCATTCTCTCCTATCCTCCCAAGTGATCCCTTAAACCTGTGATGACGTCGGAGCGGTTCTGCTCTGCTTGGGCAGTTCAATACTATGTCCCCCGGTACGCATGCCTATTTTCTCTGCCCCGACGACTATGCATAACAGCAATATGGCCAATACCAGCGTGGCCCCAGGCCGATTGATGGAGTTCAGCCATATGGCCACCATACCAAAAAATCCGCTTATCGCGTAAATGATCCCTACCGTACGACGGTGACCATATCCTATCGCCATCAAGCGATGGTGCAGGTGAGACTTGTCCGGCATAAAGATCGGGGCTTTGTTATTTATCCTTCTAACTATGGCGAAGAAGGTATCAAAGATCGGTATCCCCAAAATGACGATCGGTACAAACAACGATATCACTGCGGTACTCTTGGTCAAACCCATTATGGCCAGACAACCCAGGATGAATCCCAAAAAGTTGGAACCCCCATCTCCCATGAAGGTCCGGGCAGGATGAAAGTTGTAGGGCAGGAAACCCAGTATCGCCGCTACCAGAATGAAGGACGCCACAAATACCGCCTGCTGCCCTTGGGTGTATGCCACATACCCCATGGTCGCCGCGGCTATGGCTGAAACCCCGGCCGCCAAACCATCCAGACCGTCTATAAGGTTGATGGCGTTGGTTATCCCAACTATCCAGACGAAGGTCAAAGGTATTCCGAAATAGCCCAGATCGATCGGACCGTTAAACGGATTGGTCACAAAAAATACGACCACTCCGTAGTGGATGGCTATCGATGCCGCCAGACACTGCCCCAAGAGCTTGATCACAGCTGGCAGCTGGAACATGTCATCCAGCATACCCACCAGAAATATAACCAATCCTCCAACCATAATACCGAGGATTGGCTCGGAAACTTGCACCCCAAACAACAATATGATAAAAAATGCCGAAAAAATACCCAGGCCGCCAAGCCTTGGCATGATACGGCTATGCACTTTGCGTTGGTCGGGTCGGTCGACCGCCCCTAAACGATGGGCCAATCGAATTACATAAGGCATCGAAAAATATGCGATCCCACTAGCTGCTGCCATTAACAGGGCCAGTTTAACTATGGGCATAACTATACTACTCCTCCCCCCGGGAATCTAAGGATAATTCTAACACCAGCCTGGAAAGTTGTCCATATACCAAATATTTGGTCGTTTTTGCGGT
>CAZOMS010000226.1:0-3538 GCA_964580805.1 uncultured Syntrophomonas sp.
GTCTGGTTCGTGGCCGGCCGGGCCGCCTACTCTGCCTATGTTACCTTCGCTCTGGGCAGCGCCCTGGTGGTACTGCTGGGTTCCATATGGGGTCCGCAGATACTGGTTAATCCCTACAATCTCCTGGGAGTGGCGTTGAGCACCCTGGTCTTGCTCTATGTGGTTTACTATCACTACTATAACGCCAGATCATAGACTCCAGGGGATGACCTGGACCAACGGGGCTCACGTCTCAAGGACGCCAGCCCCCCATTGTTTACACCGAAAATGCCAGCAACATGACTGCTATGCCCACCAGGAAGAAAATCCCCAGGGGAATAGATATATAAACCAAGAGGGCCTTTTCGCGGTGTCGGGTTATGCTCCTCAAGCCTATCAGCGCTGCTACTATAGCTGCGGCCAGGCCCAGGTACATCAAGACGGCAAAAACCGGTGCGACCCTGAAGTCGGGAAGGTCAGGGCTGCGCACCACTCCGGGCCAGTCATTGGCGGCCCAAAAAAGCAGGACCGCAGTGGTGAACAGGACCACCGCCCATTTGCCGGACTTGGTTTGCGGAAGCACTCTAATCCCCATCTTCTCCTCCGCTACGGCTTCTCGTTCATGTATACGCCGCTTAAACTGAACCAGTAGTTGTGAATATCGTTGCGGACGTCGATGCTGATATCGACATAGCTGAACAACAACAGCAGCTCAACTTCCGGGGACTCCAGTTTCAGGCTCATGTCCTCGATGGTGGCGGCCTGCTGCGGCCTTTCGGACAGGGGGTATTTAGCCATGATCCGGTCAATGTAGCTGTTGAGGTCCTGCTCCAGGATCACCCGGTCATCCAAGCTCACCCGCACCAGCGGGACGTTGTTGGGAGGCTCAAAATTCCAATCCACCCGGTACACGCCCCGATCTCCCTGGACGGTAGCTGAACCCTGACCCTTTTCGGTGGCGGGTCCCATAACCAATACCCAGCGGTAGCTGCTGATATCGATACCCTGCGAGGGCAGCGACAGGTTGGTGCTTAAATATCCCTGCGACCCTTTGATAGGTTCCGGCTGGGGCCAGGTCATCTCAAAGCCGAATTTATTCTTGAATACATCCGGCTGGTTGTAGTTTTTATCAAACCAAGCGGGCACTTTGGCATTTTGAGCGCCGGCGATGTAGCTGACCGCATCGGTAATGGACTCGCGCACTGATTGCTCCGGCGGAGCAGGAGCGGGTTTGACCTGGTCTCCTTGCAGCATCCCCTGGCTCAACAAAATGTTCTCCAGCCGGTTTACCTGCGCATTGACCGGCATAACATGCACCCCTACTACTGGCAATACAGTGACGATGGCCATGACGCAAATCATGGCTACAATAGCCGGATAGGCCTTTTCCTTGATGAACATAAGCAGCAAGGCTGACACCAGAGCCACTATCCACACTATGGAGAACGAGTATTCCGCCGCTTTCAGGCCGAATTTATCCAGCTGCAGCACCAGGGCCCAGGCTTCGAACACCAGGATGATCAATGCCGCGATGGGATAAACACGGCGGTACAATTTAGCCAGGCTGCTCTGGTTATGGGTCACCAGGATGTAGAGCCAGATGCCTCCCACTGTGTAGGAGGTGGCGATGCTGGACAGCTGGAAAAAGGGGACGTTCATACCGCCCAGGATGGTGCGGCCTGCCCACAGCAGAAGCACTACGGTCAAAGCCAGCATTACCGGCACCAGGATGTACTCCAGCAGGACCTCGACAAAACGGGGCTGGGACTGGGCCACCTCGCGGCGCTCATCATCAGCCCCGGAGCGGAAATCGGGGAAATAACCAGCAAAGATAGTGAAGGCCAGAAATCCGATCAGGGTGGCCAGGTACATATAGACCTTCTCGCTCATCCCCTCCCAGAGAAGGGCCTGGATGGCGCCGGCCACGCCGGAGGTACCGGCCATAAGAACCAAGCCATAGAGTAGCGCTATGAAAAAGGCTTTATGAGTCATGAAGAAGGAACGGGCGAAGTCCGATACTTCCCGGGGATAGCCGGCAAAATAAATGAAAGCCAGGAAGCTTACGGTTATGGCTGCCATCACCCGTGCTGCGGCCAGGGCGGAAACCACCACGAAACGGGCTCCGGTCACACTGGGGTCAAGACCGCTGAACTGATAGAGCAACAGGAATGCGACCACCGCCGCAGCTACCCCGGAAAGATTGGCGTAAAGGAAAGCCCGGGCCGTTGCATAGCGGCTCTGGACATAGGTTATGGCGGCCAGGCTGAATACCGCGCCCAGGGCCAGGGCCCAGTGCAGGCAATTGAGCAGGAAATTATACGACTCCTGCTGGGGCCAATCCATTTGTATCCTGACCATGGTCACGATCGCAAAAGCCAGCGCGCACCCGATCGCGGCCGGAAAAGTCTGGAACGCTTGAGCCGCACCCTTCATAACCTGGGAAACTGATCGGATAAAACTGTTCATCTTCCCACCTTCTGACCAGCGGACCACACAATAGAGACCACCGGTCGCATTATTTGATTTGGTTTTATTATAATCTATATGGTAAATACAGAGGTAGTAGTAGTGTAGGACGGACCACCCTTCATCCGCTTCGATGCGGGAAGAAGCACCGCTCTATACCTATCCCCAAGTCATGATGGATCAGTTGGTCCGAAATAGGTTTCCAAACTGAAAGAACACCAGAGAAAGATTCGATAGGCTCCCAATAAACAAGAAATGAGTAACTTTTACAACCAACAAACCAAGCTGGATTCCGCTGGATTAGAGTTGGGCGGATTCCTGTTCATCTATCCGCACGTAAAGCCCGGGCCAGTTCCTCCACCTCCTGGCGGGCCAGATCTTCCCGACCGGCCAATGACTCCAGGTGATGCTGCATTTCGTGGAGCACGGTATCGATGATCTCAGCCTCCCAGCAATCCAAGGGTTCATCCCGTAAAAGCTCCACAAAGGAACCGTAATAAAACACGATAAAACGTCCGAGTATATAGTCCTCGACGTATTCCCCCATTATGTAGTAGTCAGCTTCTTGTTTTCTCCCCTTGCGCAGGTTGAAACCGCCGCTCAATTCCCGCAGAAAGTGATCCGGAATGCTGTCCACAGCTTGGTCGAGCAGATCGGCGAACTGGTTGAAAGATAGTCGGGCCATCGGCGCCTCCTTCTATATTTCTGACGGCAGATACCTTCGCAATATATTCTATCTGCCTCCCTGATAATAACAGAAAATCGGTCCCAAGGCTTCGGCGTCGAAGGGCGAGGCGCGCGGTGAGCCTGCGACTGAGGCGTACTTTTAGTACGTCGATTGAGCGGGCTCATCGATGTAACGATGCCCTTCGCTGCCGAGATTAGCCGTGGGCAGGCGACGGATCGGCGGTGAAGGGCGAGGCGCGCGGTGAGCCTGCGACTGAGGCGTACTTTTAGTACGTCGATTGAGCGGGCTCATCGATGTAACGATGCCCTTCGCTGCCGAGATTAGCCGTGGGCAGGCGACGGATCGGCGGTGAAGGGCGAGGCGCGCGGTGAGCCTGCGACTGAGGCGTACTTTTAGTACGTCGAT
>CAZOMS010000227.1:0-3533 GCA_964580805.1 uncultured Syntrophomonas sp.
GGTTCATCGCCACTGGCGGTGAGTCCTCAACCGCCAATTAGGTTAGACAGTTACACTGAGGTATTTAAATATGCCCAATACTATATCCGCATACATCTTGGTAAGGAAAATGATAAGGAATTAAAATCGTTGTGGGACCAACTTCGAGCACTTGATATCAGTGTATGTTACCCTTTCCTGATGAAGGTTTATGCCGATTATGAAAGTCAATTGATTACCAAAGCGGACTTTATCATCATTATTAAAGCTACCATTAGCTATGTGGTTCGTCGGGTTATTTGCGATATCCCTACCAATTCCCTGAACAAGACTTTTGCCACCTATTACCCCAGAATTAGAAAAGACAAGTATGTCAGCAGCATTTTATCCGAGTACGTGCTAAAGGATTCATATAGAGCCTTTCCTACAGATGAAGAGTTCAAAACTAAATTCATCACCAAGGAACTCTATAAGACCCGCATAAGAAACTACATACTGGAGGCATTGGAAAACCACAATCACAAGGAACCCATAAGCATTACCGGTAATGGCTATACAGTTGAACACATCATGCCACAAAACCAGCATCTGAGTCAGGAGTGGCAGGCTATGTTAGGCCCCGACTGGAAAGAGGTACATAAGACCTATCTACACACTATTGGAAACTTAACTTTGACCGGCTACAATAGCGAGCTTAGCGATAATCCCTTTAAGGTGAAGCAGGATATCCCCGGTGGCTTCAAGTCCAGTCACCTAAGGTTGAATTACTCTCTAGGTGATTTGCCCAAGTGGGATAAGGATGAAATTACGAAAAGGTCTGCTGCACTAGCCAAGCAGGCTGTTTCTATATGGGCATATCCCGTCGTTTCTCAGGCCGATATTAATGAATTCATAAACAAGGGAAAAACTGAACCAACCTATACTTCTATGGCACACTATCAGCAGATGTCTCCCGTGGTTGAAACAATATTCGGTGAATTGGATCGAAAGCTGCTTTCTCTGGACGTCGATATTGTTCGTGAATACAAACAACAATACATTGCCTACAAAAGTGAGACCAATTTCGTTAATATCCGCCCCTCTAAGAATGAATTGACGATCGCCTTTAATATTCCCTTTGATAAAATCAAGGACGAAAAAGGATTATGCAAGGACTATACTGGCGTCGGTAGTTTTGCCAATAACGATGTAATCTTAAAAGTTGATGAAAATGTAAGTATGGACTATGTAATTGTTATAGAAGCCGATTCTTAAGAAAGTTCGCTGATCTCATTTATATCCGCGACGGCCAACCGGTTAGCAATAAACCGTCTACCACCTTGGGTATCAAATATAGTGGAACCCAGTTCGGTATATACAATTGGGTCCTTTGCGGCTATTGCCATTTATTATGTAAAAGTAATTGCCTTTTGATTAAAACATTTTGGGTTTAGATCGATTTCTAATCATCAAGTATTAGAATTATTCGTTGCGTAAATCTAGGTTGATAGTTATTATCCTTAGGATTAATAAATTGGGTGTAAAATTGGGTGTAAATCCCGCCAAGTAAATATCAGAAAATAAATTAAGAGGGCTCAAACCCTCTATTTTTCAGTGGTGCCAGAGGTGGGACTCGAACCCACACGCCTCGCGGCACACGATTTTGAGTCGCGCTCGTCTGCCAATTCCGACACTCTGGCTTATGGAATTACCGCGCCACTGATGACGCAAGCATTATTATAAGTTTATGCGGCAATCTTGTCAAGGCGAGAGGAGCAGGGAGATACAACCCATTTTCGCCTGCTTCTGAGTCAAGGAAATCGGGTCATGTAGGTGTCCATCAAGGACATCAGGGTCCGCTTATCCGGTCCCGTTCGTTTATAAACCCCTCCAAAAACGATATAATAAGTCAGGGCAGGGACGAGACGCCCTGCCTTTTGATTGGCTCCAAATAATGAAGTTTTAAGGGGATGTAGGAATGTCTGACAAGAGGATCATGTTGCTGGACGGGAACAGCCTGCTGTTCCGGGCTTTTTATGCTTTGCCGCTGCTGCAGACGCGGGACGGGGTCTATACCAATGCCGTCTATGGTTTTCTTACCATGCTGAACCGGGTGGTGCGGGAACTGCAGCCTACCCACATCTTGGTGGCTTTCGACCGCGACCGGGTCACCTTCCGCAACGAGACCTTTGCTGATTACAAGGGCACCCGTAAGGAGACGCCCACCGAATTGGGCGGCCAGTTTGCCCTGATCCGGGAGGTGCTGGAGGCCATGAATATTGATTACCTGGAGATGCAGGGCTTCGAGGCCGACGACATCATCGGCACCCTGAGCCTGAAGGCGGAGAAGGACGGTCTGGATTGCATTATCGTCACTGGCGACAATGACAGCTTGCAGCTGGTGTCGGAATGCACCCGCGTCTACATGACCAAAAAGGGTATCACCGAGATGGAGATCTACGACCCCGCCAAGGTCAAAGAGAAATGGGAAGTCGACCCGGAACAGATGATCGAGATCAAAGCCCTCATGGGCGATACGTCCGACAACATACCCGGAGTGCCCGGAGTTGGTCCCAAAACCGCCATCAAGCTCATCAGGGAATTCGGCAGCCTGGAGAATCTCTACGAGCACCTGGACCAGGTCAAGGGAAAGAAAGTGGTGGAAAACCTGGCCGCTTATAAAGACCAGGCTTTCATGAGCCGCGACCTGGCCACTATTGTTCGGAACATGCAGATAGACTGTGATTTGAACGATTATGCGGTCAAGGAGGTCAACCGCACCGAATTGATCCCCCTCTACCAGCGGCTGCAGTTCAATAATTTGCTCAACGCCCTGCAAGAAACTGTCCCGGAAAATGTAGAAACAGCAGACGAAGTGGAAGCCCGCCAACTGACCGATCAAAGGCAAGTGGAAGCAATGGTGCAGAGTTTGGACGCCGCTCAGGGAATCAGCATCCACCTGGAAGCCGATTATCACCATCCCATGTGGGCCAAAATTGAGAAGGTTTACATTGCCGGGCCGGAGCAGGTTTATTTCACCGACATGACGGATGGGGGCGGGGGCAGGCTGCAATGGTTCAAGTCTCTGCTGGAAGACCCGGCCATGCCCAAATATATGCATAACGTCAAGTTTGCCCAGGTTCTGCTGTTAAGACACGACATCTGTTTGCAGGGTGTCAAAGGCGACACCCTCTTGTTCACCTACGTGCTGGATCCATCATTCTCCAGCGAAGATCTGCGGGCCACGGTGGCCCATCACCTTTACCTGGATACGACCAACAGCTCGGATGCTTTCCTGACTGCCCAGATCAAACCGGTCTATGACCTGCTGGCCCAACAAGCGCCTCCGGAACTGAAAGAACTGCTGGATAACCTGGAGATGCCCTTGTCCGATATCCTGGGGGATATGGAGTTCTGCGGCGTAAAAGTGGACCGCCGCACGTTGGCGGTAATCGCCGACGACCTGGGCGCCCGCATACTAAAAGAGGAGGCCTGCATCGAAGATCTGGCTGGTTCCTCGTTCAATATCAACTCACCCAAGCAGCTGGGCAAGGTGCTGTTTGAAGACCTGGGCC